>NZ_JBYTCR010000025.1:0-26448 GCF_058790455.1 Aeromicrobium sp. EU05-FHT14F07 | reverse complement strand
GGTCTCGATACGCAGCCACGGCGCTCGTCCCTCGCGCGTGGCAGCTACTCGACCAGCGGTGGGTTTCGCTGGTCGAGTAGTCGGGCTTGGCGAGGAACGAGCCTGAGCCCGACGTATCGAGACCACTCCAAGCTTTCGCTGGGGGTCAGGAGCAGGAGGTGGGGAAGCGGCGGTCCTGGGCGAAGGACTGGACGCCCGGCGTGGTCGTCACGACCGCGCCGCGACGTTGGTCCTTGCCGGTCGTCATGGTGGTGCGGATGGTGACGGTCTGGCCGGGCTTGATGACGTAGGCCGTGTAGGCGACGGGGCGGGTTCCGAGGCGGCCGCTCTCGTCGAGGGAGATGGCGTCGTCGGCCTTCACCTCGTCGACGGTGCCGCCGGCGGGGGCGACGACGCGGACGGTCAGCTGCTGGTCCCCACGTGGCGCGCGGTTGCCACCACCCGTGATGTATCCGGGCAGGTCGGCGGCGTCGGCCGGCGCGTTCGACGTGATGGTGGTGGTGGCGACCAGCGTCTGGCGGCCGTCGGTGCGGCACCCCTCGGACTTCACCGTCGTCTTCCAGTCGAGGTAGTACTGCATCTTCGAGCTGGTGGTGTCGTTCAGGTAGACGCCGACCCTGGGCGTGGTGCTCGGCTCGGGCAGCTCGCCGGACAGGTGCGTGCCGGCCAGGTCGTCCTCGACCGCCCGGTCGGCGCTCCACAGCAGGATGCGCCGCTCGTCGACGGCCTTCGTCAGCCCCTCGAGCGTCTTGCGGGAGTCGCCGCGTCCGCCGAGGACGGAGCTGAAGATGCGCTGCGCCGCGTCGGCGAAGAAGAGGTCCTGCACCTGCGGGTCGGGGAACCGCGCGTACACGGTGTTGAGCAGGATCTCGACGGCGTTCGCCGACGTGAGCACCGTGCCGTCGGTGAGTCGGATGGAGCCCGTGCCGTCGAGCGCGTAGGAGAGGGCGACGGGGTCGATCGACAGCACGCCGTCGACCTTGGTGCCGAGCGAGCGCTGCACCATGGCGCGGGCGATGGTGGCGACGCGGGGGAAGTCGGGCGTGATGGTGGTGTCGCGGATGTCCTCGGCGATGAGGCTGCCGAAGGTGCGCTCCTCCTCGTCGGTGATGCGCACGACCGGGTCGTCGAACTCGCCGAGCTCACGGATGGTGAACTGCTGGTTGAAGCTGAGCCGGCCGTTGCGGGCGGTGACGAGCGCGAGCGCGCCGGGGATGCCACCGAGCGACCGCGACTCCGCGTTGTTCTGGAACATGACGAGGTAGGTGCGGGTGCCGTCGGCGCCGAGCATGCGGGGCGCGATGCGCAGCGCCTTGGCGGCGGCGTCGGCGGCCTGCTGCGCCGTACCGAGCTTGTCCTTGAGCTCCTGCACGGGCTTGCGGAGGGGGCCGACGATGGCGGAGTCGTCGATGGCGTCGATGCGGCGGCGGTTCTCGGTGAGGACGTTCGCGGCGGTGCTGACGGGACGGACCAGCCCGGCGAACTCACGGAGCGGGAAGCGGCCGTCCTTGGGCCGGAAGGTGTTGGCGTCGAGCGACTGTGCGGTGTCGACGACGGGCGGCAGGGCGCGCTGGGCGATGTCGTCGAGGGCGTCGGCGGCGGTCTGCACGGCGTCGACGCTGGAGCCGACGAAGGGCACGTGGGTGGCGGCGCCCCAGAGGGGGCCGTCGGTGCGGGTGCGGGCAGTGGTGGTGCTCTGCTGTAGCGCCCGCAGGGTGTTGCGTGCGAGGTCGGTGTCGCCGCTGGTGATCTGCGACTGCAGGTCCTGCGCCTCGCCGGTGGCTGACGTGATGGCCTTCTGCGCCTGCGACGCCTCGTAGCCCATCCACCCGACGACGCCGATCACGGCGAGGACGACGACGCCGAGGCCGATCCACAGCGGCTTGCGGTTGCGCTGCTTGCGGCTCTTGCGCCGTGCGCTGCCTGAGGAGCGCGACGAGCGGGTGCGGGAGGCCATGGCGTGATCCTAGGGTCGCGGGTCGAGCCGACGGGTTCGGTGCAGACATGACTCCGCCACCTCCCCAGCCCGAAGGCTGGTGGAGGTGGCGGGCGTCAGGGTCGTGCTTCGCGGAGCGACGCGATCAGCTGTGACGACGGCGGGCGGCGATGACGCCGGCGCCGGCGAGCACGAGGGCTGCGCCACCTGCGAGGAGGAGGACGTTCGAGCCGCCCGTGTCGGGCAGCGCGCCGCTGGCGTTGTCGCCGCTGCCAGCGCCGGTACCGGTGCCGGCGTCAGCGACGCCCGTACCCACGACGAGCTTGATCGTCTTGGTGTAGGTCTGCTGGACCGGGACGAAGCCGGACTTCAGGCCGCTCGCGCTGGGGGCGATGTCGTCGGCCGTCGTGATCGTCATGACGATCTCGAAGGTGCCGTTCTCGTTCGGCGCCTGGCCGGAGACGTTCCAGGTGGTGGTGTTCGTGCCGCCACCGACGTTCTGGCCGAGCAGCGTGGCGGAGTAGGACTCGACCTCGGCGCCACCGAAGGTGCCGGAGAAGGAGAACTGACCGCCGGGAGCGACCTGGACACCCGCGGCGGCGCTGCCACCGGGGATGGTGATGATGGGCTCGTCGCCGTAGGCGAACGCCGAGCCGGCGGAGAAGAGGGTGACCAGACCGGCCACGAGGCCAGCGATGGCCAGACGAGTGCTGCGCATGTGAAGCTCCGAGGGATGTAGAAGACGACCACAAAACCAGTGGTTCCCGGCTAACAGTAGCGGTGAAAAGCCCTCGCGAACCAAACTTGTCCAAACTATTCACACGGACGCAACACGGGCCAACTTGCTGACGGCGTGTCTGGGGGATTTTTCCCGTCTTTTCAGGAAGCCGAGCTGTGACTCATGACACAAGCCGTGGGGACGTACGACCGGTCCGCACGGACTGAGACGCCCGGAAGATCAGGCCTGGCGGCCCGGATCGTCGATCTCGGGGTCGTCCGGGAGGCCGCGGCTCGCGTCGAGGCGGCGGCTGGGCTCGCGCCCCACGGCGTCGTCGAGGGCGTCGAGGTCGCCCGAGCGGTCGGTGCGCCGACGCGCGGTCACCGGGTGCGACTGACGCTGCTGCTGTTGCTGCGTGGTGTCGGCGCGGCGCTTGGAGCCGCGTCGGGTCGAAGCGGGTTCGGGGCGGTCCTCCGCGGCCTCCACGCTGTCGGTGTCCGTCGGCGCGTAGCCGTAGCCGTACCCGTAGCCGTACCCGTAGCGCCCGGACTTCACGGGCGTCATGTTGAAGACGGCCGCGACGGGCTTGGCGCCGACGCCCTCGAGCCGTCCGACCGCGGCGCGCACCTGGTCGCTGGAGGTCTTGCCGTGGCGGACGACGAGCACGGCGCCGTCGACGACGCTGGAGATCAGCGCGGCGTCGGTGACCGGCAGGAGCGGCGGGGCGTCGATGAGCACGACGTCGTACTCGGCGCGCAGCTGCTCGACGAGGCTCACCATGGCGCGCGACTGCAGGAGCTCGGCGGGGTTGGGCGGCGTCTTGCCGCTCGAGAGCACCGACAGGCCGGAGACGCCGGTCTCCTGCATGGCGTCGGGCAGCTCCACACGGCCGACGAGCACCGTGGTGAGGCCGACGGCCTCGACGAGCCCGAGGTACTGCGCCACGCGGGGGCGTCGCATGTCGCCCTCCACCAGCGCGACCTTCTGACCGCCCTCGGCGAGCGCGAGCGCGAGGTTGACGGCCGTGGTGCTCTTGCCCTCGCCCGGCAGCGCGCTGGAGAGCACGAACACCTTCTTGTTGGCGTCGGGGTCGATGAACTGCAGGTTGGTGCGCAGCACGCGGAAGGCTTCGGCGCGCGGGGAGTACGGGTCGATCTCGGAGATGAGCGGGGCGCCGTCGGCACCGTTGTCGAACGGGATGGCGCCGATGACCGGCGCCTCGGCGAGCTCCTCGAGCTGCTTGTGCGTCTTGACGGAGGAGTCGAGGGTCTCGCGCAGCACGGCGATGCCGGCTCCGAGCAGTAGACCGAGGATGAGGCCGAGGCCGAGGTTGCGCAGCGGCTGGGGCGAGACGGGAGAGGTCGGTGCCGTGGCCTGGTTGGTCACGGTGGCCTTGATGGTGGCCTGGTCCTTGCCGGGCGGCGTCTCGAGCTCGCCGACGTAGCCGACGAACACGTCTGCGGTGGTCTCGGCGATGCGCTGGGCGCGCTCGGGCGAGGGGTCGGTGACCGTGATCGTCAGGATGACCGTGTCAAGCTGCGACGTGGCGGTGATCTGCTGGCTCAGCTCGGCCGGTGTCTCGTCGAGGTCGAGGTTGCGGATGACGCGCCGGGTGACCTCGTTCTGGTTGACCATCTCGGCGTAGCTCTTCACGCGCTGCAGCGAGAACTGGCTGCCCTGGAAGGCCTGGCTGTCGTCGGCGGCCTGCGAGGTGGAGATGAACAGGTCGGTGGACGACGCGTACTGGGGCGTGGTGCGCCAGGTGGCGAGCGCTGCCAAGGCGACGACACCGAGGGCCACGGACGCGATGAGCAACCAGCGGTGACGAAGGATGGTCAGGTAGTCCCGCAGGTCCACGTACAGCTCCCGAGTGGTGATGACGGCGGCCCCCGAGACCGAGGGATGCGCCTCACTCTAGGCGAGGCGGGTGGGGATCGTGGACGACTTGGCTGTGACGTCGTGCGGGCGAATCGTGCGCGATGCTCAGACGTGGGCGAGGAGGTCGAGCAGGTAGCGGCCGTAACCGCTCTTGTGCAGCCGCTCGCCACGGGCACGTAGCTGGTCGTCGTCGATGTACCCGAGCCGCCAGGCGACCTCCTCCGGCGCGCCGACCTTCAGACCCTGGCGCGACTCGACGGAACGGACGAAGTTGGAGGCGTCGTTGAGGGAGTCGAAGGTGCCGGTGTCGAGCCAGGCGGTGCCGCGCTCGAGGATCTCGACGTGCAGCCGGCCCTCCTCGAGGTAGCGCTCCTGCAGGCCGGTGATCTCGAGCTCGCCGCGGTCCGACGGCTTCAGCTCGTGGGCGTACTCGACGACGTCGCTGTCGAAGAAGTAGAGGCCGGGGATGGCGAAGGGACTCTTCGGCTCCGCTGGCTTCTCCTCGATGGAGAGCACGCGGCCGTCGTCGGCGAACTCGACGACGCCGTACGGTCGCGGGTCGGCCATGCGATACCCGAAGATCGCGGCACCGTCCATCTCCTTGAACCGGCTGAGCGTGGATCCGAGGCCGGTGCCATAGAAGATGTTGTCGCCGAGCACGAGTGCGCTGTGGCTCGTCCCGACGTGGTCGGCGCCGATGATGTACGCCTGGGCGAGGCCGTCGGGGCTGGGCTGCTGGGCGTACGTGAGACGGATGCCGAACTGGCTGCCGTCCCCGAGAAGCCGCTCGAAACCGTCGGCCTCGTGCGGCGTCGTGATGATGAGGATGTCCCGGATGCCGGCCAGCATGAGCGTCGACAGCGGGTAGTAGATCATCGGCTTGTCGTAGACCGGCATGAGCTGCTTGCTGATGCCCTCGGTGATCGGGTGCAGACGGGTACCTGTTCCCCCGGCGAGGATGATGCCCTTCACCTGCTCTGCTCCTCGTTCATGCCAGAACAACGATGACCAGACTGCTCAGTCACGCGGATTGACGAGATCGGACAACGTCGTCCGTAAAGATGATCGATGATCGTTCGAAGTGCTCGAGGATCTGTGATCCCGCGAGGTGAGCGGTGGACGGACGGTGGCGGGCGAGGACGGTCTGTTGCGGAGGAGCGACGTGCGAGAGAGAACAAGGGTCTTCGTCGATGAGCTCGACTCCGTTGAGTGCCGTCGAATCTACGACGAGGCCGCGACCGCAGAGGAGGCTCGCAGTCGCGTGGTCACCGCCATCCGGATGGCACTGGTTGTCGGAGATGAGATCGTGCTTTCGGAGGCGATGCTGTTCGACAGCATGTTTTTCGCCTCGGTCGGGCCGACGGACCTGGCTGGCTTGCTTGGATGTTCCAGCCTCGAGCTTCCGCTTCGTCTCTTGTGCACGAAGCGCACTGCAGCGGCGGCGCTGGCGGCTCTCAAGACGCGCGAGCCGGCGATGCGCTGGCAGCTCGGCGGACCCGGTGCGAAGGCCGATTGGTATGCGCTCCCGAAACATGACCATGTCCGCGAGGCTTGGCGAGTGTGGTGCGACGCGGTGGACCGGGGACTGATCCAGGTTGAACACGTCCCAGACGAGCAGCTCGCGGTAAGACCGTCGTTCAGTCACCTCCACGTCGATCCGCTCGGCCGGGCGCAGGAGTTTCTGTCGTGGTTGACGGACGACCGGTACCTCAACGACTCCGGTGTAGATGCGCGCCGGAGAAGCGAGATCGACGACGAGTACGAGCGCTTGCTCGCTGAGGCTCCGCCATCTGATCGAGAAGCCCTCGGCTTGCTGCGAGGTGCGTGGAACGACGCCTACCTCGACGCGATGTCCAACGAGCACGAGGCAGAGTGGTTGCGTTCGTCGGGCTCCCCGATCCTCAGCAAGTCGACGCGGCGGCGCACGGTGAGAGTCTCAGGGCGCGTGGTGGAACAGGTCCGGGGCATGTCGCCAGCGGCCTTCAGTCTCCTTCTGTACACATGCTCGAGCGCTCGCACGGCGTTCATCGAGGACAGAAAGCCGCGAACAGCGCGTGCCTTGGCCTTCGCGATGGCGCGTGCCTACTCTCCGACGTCATTGGGCGCCACGAAGGCGAACCTCATGGCGAGATTCGTGATCGCTGCGGTCGCCCTTGTAGCCGCGCTGCCCAGCGTCGCGCAGGCCGAAGCGGGATATGTCGCGTGGTCGGTGTTCGCGGGGCTTGTCATCGTGACGACGCCGTGGGCGGATCTCCTGGCCTGGCGCCGCAGCACTGGTGGTGCCCTGGACGCTCTCCTCAGCGTGGAGCGCTCGTGAACATCACCAGGTGAACGCGGGTCGAAACAGTCCGCGCGGGGTGCTGGGGGCGTAGCGAACTAGGTGCGGAGGTGGTCGGCGTTCTGGAGGTACCAGGTGTAGGTGGCGGCGAGGCCGTCGCGCAGGCTGGTGCGGGCGGTCCAGCCGGTGTGGGCGAGCTGGGTGACGTCGAGGAGCTTCTGGGGGGTGCCGTCGGGCTTGGTGGTGTCCCAGGTGGTGGTGCCGGTGTAGCCGGTGACCTCGGCGACGGTGGCGGCGATCTCGGCGATGGTGACGTCGGTGCCGGTGCCGACGTTGACCTGCTGGGGTCCGTCGTGGTGCTCCAGGAGGTGCAGGACGGCGTCGGCGAGGTCGTCGACGTGCAGGAGCTCGCGGCGGGGGGTGCCGGTGCCCCAGTTGGTGACCTCGGTGGCGCCGTCGCGGGTGGCTTCGTGGTAGCGGCGGATGAGGGCGGGCAGGACGTGGGAGCCGGTGGGGGAGAAGTTGTCGTTCGGTCCGTAGAGGTTGGTGGGCATCGCGGAGATCCAGGGCAGTCCGTGCTGGCGGCGCACGGACTGCACGTGCAGGATGCCGGCGATCTTGGCGATGGCGTAGGCGTCGTTGGTGGGTTCGAGGTAGCCGGTGAGCAGGGCGTCCTCGGTGATGGGTTGGGGGGCGTGCTTGGGGTAGATGCAGGAGGAGCCGAGGAAGACCAGGCGCTGGACGCCGGTGGCGAGCGCGGCGTCCATGACGTTGACCTGGATCTGCAGGTTCACGCTGAGGAAGTCGACGGGGTAGGTGTCGTTGGCGAGGATCCCGCCGACCTTGGCCGCGGCGAGGGCGACGTAGGTGGGGCGGGTGGTCTCGAAGAACGCGTGGACGGCGTCGCGGTCGGTGAGGTCGAGCTCGGCGGAGGTGCGTCCGACGACGTCGGTGAACCCTGCGGCCTGGAGTCGTCGTACGAGGGCCGAGCCGACCATGCCGGCGTGCCCGGCGACGTAGAAGGTGGCGTCGCGGTCCAGGGGGCCGGGGGTGTAGTCGACGTCGTCGCTGGTGCGCAGGCTCATGCGGTGCCCCAGGAGGCGAGCCTGACCTCGTCGTGCCAGGGGGTGCCCTCGTGGGTGAGGGCCTCGACGTCGGCCTCGACCATGAGGCGGGCGAGCTCGCGGCCGTCGACGGTGGGGACCCAGTCGAGCTTCTTGGCGGCCTTGGCGGGGTCGCCGATGAGCGCGTCGACCTCGGTGGGGCGCAGGTAGCGCTCGTCGAAGCGGACGTGCTTCTCCCAGTCCAGGCCGGCGTGCTCGAAGGAGATCTGCAGGAAGTCGCGCACGGTGATCCCGACGCCGGTGGCCAGGACGAAGTCCTCGGGCTCGTCGGCCTGCAGCATGCGCCACATGCCCTCGACGTACTCCGCGGCGTAGCCCCAGTCGCGCACGGCGTCGAGGTTGCCCATGTAGAGCAGGTCCTGCTTGCCGGCCTTGATCGCGGCGACGGCGCGGGTGATCTTGCGGGTCACGAACGTCTCCCCGCGGCGGGGCGACTCGTGGTTGAACAAGATCCCGTTGACCGCGAACATGTCGTAGGCCTCGCGGTAGTTCTTGGTGATCCAGTAGGAGTACAGCTTCGCCGCCGCGTACGGGGAGCGCGGGTAGAAGGGCGTGTCCTCGTCCTGGGGCGGCGGGGTCGCGCCGTACAGCTCGCTGGAGGAGGCCTGGTAGAACCGCGGGCGGATACCGGCCGCGCGGACCGCCTCCAGCAGCCGCACTGTGCCGGTGCCGGTCGTGTCGGCGGTGTGCTCGGGCTCGTCGAAGGAGACCCGCACGTGCGACTGCGCCGCGAGGTTGTAGACCTCATCGGGCGCGATCTCGTACATCAACGACACCAGCCGGGCCCCGTCGGACTGGTCCCCGTAGTGCAGAAAAAGCTTCGTCTCAGGATCGTGCGGGTCCTGGTACAGGTGGTCGATGCGCGACGTGTTGAACGTCGACGCCCGACGGATCAGACCATGGACCTCATAGCCCTTGCCCAGCAGCAGCTCGGCCAGGTACGACCCGTCCTGACCGGTGATGCCGGTGATCAGCGCGCGCTTGGTCATGGTTCTGCCGCCTCGTCTCCAGAAGAAGTTCCGATGGCAGGCTAGAACAACTCGCGGGCGGCTCGTGGCAGGGTTTCCGAAAAAGCGTGTGATCTATTCGACCCTGCGTGTGCACTGAACGGACCCGTAGGGCGAGATCGATGCCTAGTCTTAGATAGGGCCTGTGTGTCCCGTAGAGCCGTCGGTGGCCAGGTAGCGAGGCAAGACGGCCCGTCCACTGCCGCGATCGGAGTTGCTGTGACCAGTAAGACGGGCGTGGCTCGGCGGGCCATCGTGGGTGGTGGTTGGCAGCTTGGCGCCCAAGTGGGCGTGACGATCGCGCAATTTATATACAGTGCGCTTACAGCCAGAGTTTTCACTCCTTCTGAATTCGGAAGTTTCGTGGGTGTCGTCGGGCTTTTCGGCGTACTCCAGGTCGCGACCGTGTCGGGGGTTGCTTCGTACATCCTCCGCGAGCGGGTACTGACCGATCGGCAAAAGTCGAGCACGCGACTCATGGCGCTTGTCGCGGCTGTGGCATCCGTTCTGACGTTTGCGGTTCTCGTCGAGCCGTGGACGAGGCTTCTCTCTCTATCGCCGGACTCCTGGACGTTGGTCATCGTCGGGGCCACACAGTTCTTGTCGCCGCTCGCGGCTGCGGAACAAGCCTTGCTACGGCGCGATGCGAGCGCGGGCGCTGATGCGGCAGTCACTTGTGTGAGCGCTCTGACGGGGTTTGGCGTCAGCGCTGCTCTCGTGCTGGCTACGGGCAACTCTTGGGCGCTGGCTGCAGCGTTACTTGCTACACAAGTAATGGTGCTCATCTTATGTTTCGTCGGAAGGCGTCGCGCCGACGTGGTGCGAGTGGATGGACCGGCGGACAGATTCGCAATCTTCAAACATGCTGGTCAAGTTTCATTGCAGAATTTGGTTTTCTTCGGGTTAGCTCAGTCTCCGGGCTGGACGGTGTCCGCCGTTCTTGGCCCAGGGTCCCTGGGAGCGTTCGCAAGGGCAAATTCCGTAACTCTTAATCCTGCCAACGCTGTCGCCTCGGCCGTTAATCGCACATTGCAGCCGTTATGGCGAGACACGAGCGACGATCGTTTCGAGACATCGATCCTCCGCGTCCTGGTCGTCAGCAGTGCACTATCTAGCACTCTATTCGCCGTGGTTGCGGGTTCGTCTGACGCCTTGGTGGAACTATGGCTAGGCGACGGATGGTCTGCCGTGGCAATCCTGGTCCCTTGGGTAGCCGGCGCCGCAGCGAGCTACGTCGTGTTTTCAGCAGTTGTCAATGCAGCTGAAATGACAGGACGCTTCCGCCAGGTCAGATTGACCCAGGTGTCCATGGCGGTCGTCACCGGCCTCGGTCTAATCGCTCTCTCGATCTGGCCGGAGCTCTGGATCGTCGGTGCAACTATGCTGACCGCCAACTTAGTTGGACTTGTAGCTTCAGTCGTGCAGATTGCTCCATCAATCACGAAGGCTGCTGCGGTTGTGGTGGGCAGGCAAGCGGTCCACGGCATACTTATCGCTGGGGCGGCGGTAGCCGGATCCCGTCTATTTGAAGGTGGATCGCTTTTGTCCTTCGTAGCCGGAATCCTCAGTGCCGCCCTCGTTGCAGGCCCGCTTCTCTACGTGAATCCGGTCCGACAAGAGTTCAAGAATATCCGGAGGCCGGCATGATTGCTGCAAAGGTCAGGTCCAAGGTGGTGGGCGCACTTTGGCGTCCGATGAGCATCGTCAGGATCAGACTAGTGACCTTCAGGGGCGTGCGATCCGGTAGAAAGGTAATGCTGACCGGGCCGATGAGGCTTCGTATGGCGAAACGGTCGGTAATCCTTCTGGGCGACAATGTGGTGATGAATTCGTCATGGCGACGTAATACGCTGGAGTCGCGCGGGCCGACCATTATTCGAACTCTGGATTCAGGTGCGAAGATCACTATCGGAGCAGACTCCGGACTTACAAGTGTCACAATCAGCGCGATGAGGAGCGTCACCATCGGTGAACGAGTGCTGGTTGGTTCCGGCGTGCTGATCACGGACTCGAACCATCACCACCTTGAACCGATCGTCAACTCTGTGTCGCGGAGGCACGCTGGACTACCTGGACCAGAAGACGCACAAGCTGTCGTCATCGGAGATGACGTTTTCATCGGAGCACGATCAATTATCCTGCCCGGTTCACACATTGGCGCGGGCAGCGTCATCGGCGCCGGATCCGTCGTAGCTGGCGGGGTTCCGGCAAACTGCATTGCAGCCGGGAATCCCTGCCGGGTTATCCGAAACTTCTCGACCGACTCGGTCTCGCGTCTTGAGAGGGATGTTCCATGAGGATTGCCATCGCGGGACCCATCGATCTCGCGCCTCTCGGCGATTTTCTGCCCGAGGACCTTCCCCCGACGTACTCATTCCCGTACATCGGTCAACTCGCCCGGAGCTACAGAGATCGAAGTCATCAGGTGCACGCCTTCGCTCTCTCGGAGGCGATCACCGAGCCCCGGACGATCGCGGGAGATGGCGTCGTTGTGACGATTCTTCCTCGTACACGCAGCGGCCGGAAAAGGGCGCTAACACAGTTCGCAGCGGAACGCGGGTACGTTGAAGACTCGTTGCGACGCGCCAACGTTGACGTGGTTCATGCCCACTGGATCTACGAGTTCGCGGCAGGCGCGATCTCGGCTTACGGGGATCGGGTGTTGGTCACGGCCCACGACGACCCGATGTCATTAATCAGACACTACAGGCACCCTTATTGGATCAGCCGTGCTCTTCTCGGCTTCTCTGTGGTGAGGAAGACCACAAACCTGACTTCGGTGTCCCCTGAACTCGCGCACGCTCTTCGGCGCATCCCGGGGAGTCCGAAGGAGATCGACGTGATCCCTAATGGGATCTCGCCCCAATTCCTGGCGACAGTCATCGCCGGGGAAGAGGCGACCTCATCTAGGCCCAAGGCAAGTTCTCCCACGCTGCTCACTGTCGCCAACGGCTTCGACGACAGGAAGAACACTTCGACGGCGATCAGGGCGTTCTTCGAGTTCCGTTCGACAAAGCCGGAAGCGCGACTCATCATGGTAGGGGTCGATCACGGGCCAGGGGGTATCGCGGAGCGCTGGGCTCGTTCGAACGGGTTATCCGAGGGAATCGAGTTCGTGGGACGTGTCGATTCCGACCGAATGCTTGGTTTCTACTCTAGGTCTGACGTCCTACTGCACACGTCGCGATGGGAAGCATGTAGCCTTGCAATTCTGGAAGCACAGGCCGCAGGATTGATCGTTGTCGGCGGGCGAGACTCTGGCGGAGTTTCCTACACGCTAGGTGGCGGGTCGTGCGGGATCCTTGTGGACGTCTCATCAGCGCCCTCGGTGGTCGAAGGCATCCACAAGGCGGAGGAGGCGCTCACCGGTGCGGCGACCTCCATCGTGGCAACTGCGCGAGCACAGTTGTCGCGAACTTTCAATCACGACCTCACGGTAACTAAGTACGTTGCGAAGCTGGAGTCGATTGCCCAATGACGTGGCGTCGGATGGTGACAGCCCTGAGCGGCGTATTCACCGAAGGAATAATCAAGGGTGCCGTGCTGCCGCTTCTCGCTTTCGTGCTCGTATCGGCTGCGACGTACAGTTTCGGGTTTCCGGTGCTGGCTCTTCTCGCTTCGATGCCGCTAGGAATCTTATGCGTGGTTTCGGTCTACAAGTGGCCGGGTGTGGGATTTTTCCTAATGGCAGCATTGATAGTGATTGCTTGGGACGTTCCCACCTCGCCCGCGCTGGTGTCTGTTGGCGGCGTCAGCCTTTTTCCAGAGGACATCATCGCAAGTCTCCTGCTAGCGTCCAGTCTGGGACCTTCGCATTCGGGGCCAATCGTAAAATTCTCCGCGGTACCAATTTTTTGTGTAACAGTTGTGCTTGGTCTCTTGGTGACTTCACTCGCGCGAGGGATGATCTCCTTCGGACCCGCAGCGGCAATCAATGAAGCCCGAGCGTTTTTTTATATCGTCGCGGTTTTGGTGTGGTTTCATCGAGCTTCCTCGAACCCTCGCTTCGAGCGCAGCCTGCGCAACTTCTTTGCGTACGGCTCAGCTGCCATTATTGGCGTGGGCATCGTCCATGCAGTGCTGTACGGGCTAGGCTCCGCAGACTCCTTCGTGCAGATAAGGAACGGTGAACTTCAGACAGGTCGGCCGTTGGTCGCGCTCCAAGCGATGTTCATCGCACTCGTGTTCGTTCAGATTCTGCTGAGTACGACTACCAGGCCGATCGTCACCTTCTGTCTAGGCTTCGTAGTTTTGATAGCACAGCATCGCTCCGTTTGGGTGGCCACTATCGCCGGAATCTTTGCGATGTCGGTAATTGCGACGGCGAGAAATCGATCGAGAGTGGTGTTGCTTGCTGTGTGCGCAGCGGGAGCGGCCCTGATCGCGACTCTCATTGGAACGCTCGACTCAAACGAACTCGCAACTTCAGCCACTAACACCGGAACGTTAACTGGCCGGACGTTTGCGTGGCAGAGCTTGATTGATCGAGCGTTCGACGAAGGGCCGTCCACCGTAATTTTCGGATCACCGTTCGGAACTGGATGGGATCGGCTGAATGCCGATGGCCTTCTCGAAACGTTCACTCCTCACAACGGATACGTGGTTGTGTTCCTTCGGCTGGGGGTCCTAGGGCTTGGTGGCCTCGTCATACTTCTCGTGAGTCGACTCCGTGCCGCACTTCGAGCGGGCGACTATGTTTCTGCGACATGGTTGGTGATGATCGCCGTTTATCACCTGTTTTACCACTTTAACTGGTTGCTCGCTGTGACGTTTGCGGTTGCGCTCTTCGCGCGGCGCGGTGCCGAGGCTACAAGACTGAAAGGTGAACCCGCCGTCCCAAGCGCATCGTCGCCGTCGTCACTCGCGCGTTGATCGTCGTTGCTTTGCGCGTGTCATTCGGGTGAACGTTCGGAAGAGAAATGAGTACCGGTGGTTGCCCGCCACGGCGGGCGACCCCGTGCTCTCACTCGTGGATGCGTCGTCTCAGGTGGCGGACAAAAGCAGTTGTCCACCATTTGATTGAGGTGACCCAGAGGGCGATCCGCCTTCTTCGCGCAGCATGTTTGCTCATGAAACGTGAGGTTGACTCTACGTGACCGCCGCCCTTGATGCCCCTGAAAGCCCGCCACTCGTCGAGCAGAGGTCTAGGCGGATCCGGAGGATTCCGGGGGCACGTCCCGAGAGTTCCTGCCGCCAGCAGGACAGGCCAGCCAGCTTCTTGGGCGCGGAGGCCGTAATCGAGGTCTGCGAGTCCGTGAGCGAACTTGCCATCGATCCCGCCTATCGCCAGCGCGGCGCGAAATGGCACCAGCACGATGTTGCCATTGAAGGTGGTCGCGGGGACTGGGGCGTCCGCTCCTGGCGGTATCATTTCGAAGCTGAGTGGATGCCAACCGCGCTTTGAGAAACCGGAGTACGTTAGCTCGCCGGAGAGGGGATCGCGAGTTGCCCCGATCACGAGGCATTCCGCGTGTTGGGTTTCCGAGGTCGCTGTGAGTCTCATGATGGAGTTGGGGTCAAGGACAACATCGTCGTTCAACCAAAGTATCGCGTCTCCGGGACTAGAATCAGCCATGGCAGCCGCCTCGGCCGTTGCCATGGAACGTGCCCAGAAAAAGCTGCCGTCACCGTGAAGAACAGTTATCGGAAGCCCGGTGTCGGTAGCCACCGCGATCGTGTCATCGGACGACCCGTCGTCGAGAAGGTAGACGCGGTAGTCCATAGCTACATGCGCCATCGCGACGCGGAGGGCGTCAAGGCACGCCCTGGTCTTCTGGGCCCTGTTGTACGAAGCAATGAGTACACGAATCGTCATGCTGGTGTGCTCCTCCTGCCCATCACAGCCCGAATCCCGGTCCAGTAGCGGTCAGCCATGTCCTCGATACTGACGGTCGCGCGCAGATCGACTAGGGCCGCGGCGGCTGCCTTGAGGTCCTCGTCGTCACGGAGAAGCGCTCGGGCGTACGATTCAGCAGAGTCTTCTGACTCGAACACAGTTCGATCGAGCTCCAGATACTCAAACTCTGGTGCGTGCATCGTTCCCTGCGTGGTCACGATTGGGCGTCCCGCGGCGATGCTGTCGGTTGCCACGAGGCCGACACGACCGGGCACTGCGATCAGATCAGCGCACCCGAGCGCTAGGTCCTTCATTGCCCCGTGCAAGGGACCCAGAAACTCGATCGCAGGGTGAGCCATCGACGCGGTTACAACGTCGCGGTCTGGTCCATCCCCACCGATGATGAGTCGGAAGTCCGGATTGATGGAGTGGGCGATTTTTGCAGCGTTGATCAACAGCGAGATCTTCTTCGAGGCATCAAGTCCACCGATGTACAGGGCAGTGCGCGTGCGCAAGTCGTGGAGTTCCATGAACTCCGTGACGCTCTTGGGATCGAGCGAGTCCACCCGCGAGGCGAGCGAGCGTGTGTCAGTCGAGTTGCGTACAACAGTAATGCGGCGTGCCGGGACGCCGAGCCGCTGGAGGTGGTCAGAGCCGCCGTCCGTGTAAACGAAGAGGTGCGCTGCTCTGCGACTTAGGATCTTGAGGACGAGTGCATCAAGCCGTGACGGCGCCTTCGTGTAGTCCTTCCCGTGCCCCCAAAGGGCGAGCTTCCGTCGGCGCGTCAACGAAAGCCAGTAAACGTCCAGATTTCTCCGAGCCTGCTCGGCGACGATGAGATCTGCCTTCTTGACGACTCTCCGGACGTTTCGAAGAGTGACGCGAAACCCGAGAACAGTGAGCTGTCGTTGGGGAATGAGCACGTGCTCGAAGTCGCCGGCATCGTTACGAGCTGCGAGGGATTTGCTAGGACTTCCCGCCGCGACGACGATCTTAACGCCGTCCCGCCTGGCGAGACGGCAAAGTTCCTCGAAGAATGGGACGCGGTAACTCGGTACGTACTCTTGCAGGATCACGATCCGGGGACTCATGACACTTCTTTCAGGAGGTCGTTCATCGAAACCCGCCAAGCGGCTTCGGTGTATCGCTCTTCGAAAAGGCGCCGAGCATTGATGGCAAGCTTTCCACGGGCTTGTGACGTGACACGGAGTGCCGTGTCCAGTTGATTCCACGCGTCGAAGACGGTCCCAGCTGAATGGATTCGGACCTCATCGGCAGCCGCGTTCGCGTGGAAAGCGACGATCGGAACACCAGCGGCGCACGCTTCCAGGAAAACAGTAGGTAACCCTTCCGGCCAAAGGCTTGGTATAACAAGGCCTTTCGACACTGCGAGTGCCCCACGTACGTGCGCGTTGGAAACCTGGCCCAAAAAGGTGTTTCCAGTGTTCGCGCACCAGGCTTCGATCTCCTGCGCGAGCGGCCCGTCGCCGGCGATCGTCAGATGTTCGGAGTTCGGCCAGTTCGCAGTAAGTTCGCGAATGCCTTTCTCGGGGGTGAGCCTTCCGGCGTAGAACCAATCGATCGGGCGAACAGATGACGCAGCGGTCGGAGTGACAAAGTTAGGGACGACGCGAAATCTCGAAGTCTCACCGAGCGCAGACGAGTAGATTTTCAGCGATCGCTGCGACAGAACCACGATCCGGTTTGCCCGTCGCAGCAAGGGATCCGACGCCGGACCGCGGGCGTTTCTGATGGCGAGGGGAAGAGTGGCGACCGCAGAGTCTCTATAGCAGCGATTTCGCAAGGCCTCGAGGGAAGTGTTGTCCAGGCAGTCGGTGCAAATGTGTCCGTCGCGGAACAGCGTGGCTGCAGAGCAGAGGGGGCGGTAGTTGTGCATGACCGCTACAACAGGTGAGCGCCAGCCCTCAAGCCAACGTGTGCCGAAGTTAGGAAACAGGTTGTGCACGATGACTGCATCCGGATCGAGGGCCTCCAGGTCGCGCCTCGGCGAGCCGCCGTAGCCCGAAGCTACTCGAGCTGAAGTTTTGACCTTGTACCAACGGTCCTGAGCCAGTGCGTCGGTCTCCCGGCCTATGACAACAACCTCGTGTCCAGCAGCTCGGAGACTTGCCGCCTGCGCCTCCACCACGAGATTCTCGCCGCTTGCGACGGCGCGCGTATAGAAGCTGTGGACCAGTGCTAGCTTCACTCGACGCTCTGCTTGTGTGTCCGGAGATCGCGCAAGACTGCCAAGACGAATCTGGGATTCCCAAAGATGTAGCGACGCCACAAGCGTTGGGGTTCGCGACACAATCGATAAAGCCACTCGAGACCTACGAAAGAGACCACTCGTGGGGCCTCCCGGATGGTTCCCGCCACGAAGTCGAATGCAGCACCCACAGCTAACGCTGTGACGGGAAGAGACTCGGCAATCCTCGCGCTCTCGAAATCCTGCTTAGGGGTTCCAAGTCCGACCCAGACCATAGCCGCTCCGCTGTCGAGAATCTGCCTGTCTTGTTGCCGCAGTTCGTCCTCGCTCAGCTTCCTGAACGGTGGGCTGAACGTTCCCACGATATTGAGGTTAGGGAACTTGGCCAACAGACTGCTCTCAAGGAGTTTCAAAGTCTCAGGCGTAGAGCCAAGGAGGAAGTGCGCGGTGTCCTGTTCGAGACCCTGCTGCATGCACTCGAGGAAGAATCTTACGCCGCGAATTTGTCTGAGCGGTTCCGGATCTCTACGGAGTCGAGAAACCCACGTGAGCGGCTTCCCATCAGGAAGGTTGAGTGCACCGGACGACAGCGTTGCGAGATAGGTGGCGTCACGTTCAGCGAGGCTGACGCTGTAGGCATTGAGGAGATGCACATGAGAGCCGCCCGACCGAAGGTTTGCGTGTGCGGTTACTTCGCGGGCCGCGGCTTCAAGAGTCGTGGCCGCAAACTTCACTCGGCCCACGTAGTGGCGACGGGGGAACACGGCCTCAGCAGCGGCCACTAGTAAGCCCCCTGAGGTCGGATAACAGCCAGCACGGTTCGCCAGATGATCTGAATGTCGCGAATCAGCGACCAGTTCTCGACGTAGTCGAGATCGAGTCGCACCGTGTCGTCCCAGGAAAGATCAGAGCGACCGCTGATCTGCCACAGCCCCGTGATGCCTTGCTTCACGAGGAGTCGACGGTGCACGCCTTCACCGTACTGCTCGACCTCGGAGCGCAACGGCGGGCGCGGTCCCACAACGCTCATGTCGCCGCGGAGGACATTGAACAGCTGGGGGAGCTCGTCGATCGAGTACCGCCGCAGCACTGCGCCGACCTTCGTGACGCGGGGATCGTTCTTCATCTTGAAGAGCACGCCATCGGAGTCGGACCGGAGCTGGGCCCTGATCTCGTCGGCGTCGTTCACCATGGAGCGGAACTTGAGCATCTCGAAGGGCACACCGCCGACACCGATGCGCTCGGATCGGTATAGCACCGGGCCGCTCGACGTCAGCTTCACGGCGACAGCGGCGACGAGAAGGACAGGAGAGAGCACTGCCAGGGCGACCCCTGCGAAGGTGCGGTCGAAGACCACTTTGCCCCAGCGGGTGGCTCCCTCGTACTGCGGCTTCTCGAGGTGCAGGAACGGCATGGCGCCGACGTTGCGCAGTGTGATGCGCGGTGTCGCGACGTCGACGACGTTGGGCGAGACCATCAGGTCGACTCCCGTGGTCTGCAGCTCCCAGGTGAGGTCTTTGAGACCGTTGGGGCCGAGGTGCTCGGTGTCAGTGACGAAGACGGCTCCCGCGTCGGCCAAGGTGAGGGCGTCGTTGAGGCTGCGGGTGTTGCCAAGGACTGGCACGAAACGACCCGGGACGTCGAGCCAGCGGTTGAGCGACTCCGGCTCATCGGGAACCCACACGCCGGTCAGGCGGAATCCGGCCTCCGGGTGACGGCCGAAGTATCGCTCGATGGACTCGGCGGATCGCGTGCCGCCGATCACGAGCACGTTGGTGGACATCGCGCCCCGCCAGCGGCGCCGCGCGAGCCAGACGCGCAAGATCTTGCGGCCGAACAACAGGCCCAGGAGACCCACTGGGAAGGCGATGGCGAGATAACCGCGGGACAGGTCCTGCTTCGCCAACAGCGTCACGATGGCGAGGAGGCCGAAGCCCATGACCGACGCCTGGACGACCTTGCGGTACTCGTCCGGTCCGTGGCCCAGGATCCGCTCGTCCGTGGAGCGGTACAGCTGGAGCATCGCCCACCAGCCTGCGGCGATGAAGACTCCGAGAGCGGTGTAGGTGAGGCTCGTGCCGGTCGGTGTGACAGGCTCCAGGCCGAACCGGATGAACTCGGCCAGCACGACGGAAGCCAGCAGGACGAGGGCATCGACGGTCAGCACCGCGTGCCGGTAGGAGCGGTGCCACGGGGTGCGGCGCTGACGGTGCGGAATGGGCGGGGTCTCCGATGGGGCGGGGCGTGCGGTGCGGGGGGCGGTTCGGGCGGATGGAAGCGGCTCCACATGGATAGAGCGGGTCGTCCTGCCGACGTCCTGAATGGTCATGTGCACCGATCTCCGAGCTTCTTCAGTGTGCTCCCCCGGGCCAGCACCCGCTCAGGTTAGGGCTGAATTCGGGGCGAAACGACCACTTTGTGTGAACGAGGTGTGACATCACATGTGGCAAACGGTGATCCTTGACACGTTCGGGACGTGTGCCTCCTGCAACGACGGGGCAATCGACCCGGACGGGGTGCGGGCGAAAGTCAAGGCTGATGCAGTCGGGTCGGACGGGATTCGAAAACGTGCAGACGAATGTGGGGAAAACGCTGACGCGCGTGGAGGCGGTGGGTAGTGTTCTTCTCGAAGCCCCGCTGATTCACCCCCCGAGATCAGCGGGGTTTCTCTATGCCGGAAGCACGCTTCCGCTGGTGACGCAGTCCACTCAGAAGTGACACGTTCTTGTCATCTTCCTTCTCTACCGTCAGGACGGGGGAGGAGGAGGGGTGATGAGACGCACCTGGAGGCGCTGGCGCTGTCGGCTGAAGTACGGATACGCCTGCCCCCACCTGGAGCTGCACACCAAGGAGGGCAGAAAGGGCCTCGGCACGCGGAAGCACTGACGACCGTCAGTCGACCGAGACCGTGTTGTTGCTCAGGTTCGGGTCGGTGCGACCGGGCGACGTGACCGTCGCGAAGAAACCGGAAGCCTCGGGGGGCGACCAGGACGCCACGAGCGGTCCGGGGTTGGGCCCCGACGCCGTGCACATCACGACCCTCGACGCGCCGCCTCCGGTGCACGACCAGCCGTTCTGCTGCAGCCAGCCCACCGACAGCTCCTGCGGGAACGTCAACGTCACCTGCGGGACGTCGCGCGTCGCCACCACCGTCAGCCGCACGATGCGCTCGAGCGCCGTGCTCTCGACCGTCGCCGAGATCGACAGGTCCTCGTCCGGCGTCGGCTCGGGCGTGGGCTCAGGCGTCGGCTCAGGGGTGGGTTCGGTGGTCGGCTCGGGCGTGGGCTCCGGGGTCGGCTCGACCGTCGGCTCCGGCGTGGGCTCGATGGTGGGCTCCGGCGTCGGGACGGGTCGTGCCGGCCGCGGGGCGGGCGCCGGCTTCACCGGTGCCGGTTGCTGATCGGTGTGGTGCTCGGCTGGTGCCGTCGGCGCTGCGGACGGGGACGTCGAGGGCGCAGGCTGAGTCGTCGTGCTGGCGACCGGCTCGAGCGACGGCGCGACCGTCGGCTCGTCGACCGGGACGTCCGCCGTCTCGGGCGTGGTCTGGGGCGACGCCGAGGCGGCGGGCACGTCGTTCGCGACCACCCGGGCGGAGTCGCCGCGGTGGGACACGAGCACGGCGCCCACCGCCACTGCCGCGACCAGCACGGTCGCGGCCACGGCGGCGACGACGCCGACACCCGCACCGGCCACGCCGCCCACCCCCGACGCGCCAGCGGCTGCACCGGATGACGACGAGCTGCCCGACGACGACCCGGCCGCGGAGGAGCCGAGGGTCGTGGACGACGTCGTCACCAGACCGGCGCCCGCCGCAGTGCTGGTGGCGCCGAACGCGGCCACACCGGGCGCGCCGAGCAGCGCGGGCAGCAGGAGCAGGCCCAGGTTGGCGGTGATGCCGCCGACCATCAGGGCGGCCTCGTTGCAACCCTCGCAGTGCTCGAGGTGCGCCTCGACCTTGGCCAGGGCGCGCGGCCGCAGCTTCCCGCGGTCGTAGGCGGGCAGCAGCTCGCGCACCTCACGGCACTCCGGGTCGTCGGTCTGGCCCAGGTGCGCGGTGAGGTACGCGTTGCGCAGACCCTCACGGGCGCGCAGCGCCAACGACGAGACCGCGTTCGGGCGGATCCCCAGCGTCTGTGCCACCTGCTCGGGCGACTCGTCGTGGATGGTCGTGTGCCACAGCACCGCCTGCCACCGCTCCGGGAGCGTCGCGAACGCCTGCGCCAGCAGGCTCGACTCCTCGCGAAGGTCGACCCCGTCACCTGCCGCAGGCACCGGCGCCTCGTCGACGTCCTCGTACAGGTCGACCCGCGACGCTGCCTTCGACGCCCGGTAGAAGCCGTTGCGCACCGACGTGAGCAGGTAGGGGCGGAACGCGAACTCGGGTCCGGCGCCGTTGCGGATCGCACGGAGCACGCCGACGAACGCCTCGGAGGCGAGGTCGTCGGCGGCGGAGCGGCCGGCCAGGGCCGTCGCGAGACGGACGGCCGGGGGGTGGTGGCGCTCGAACAGAGGACCTGCGGCGTCGTCGTCTCCATCGCGGTAGCGCTGGATCAGCTCGGCGTCGCTCGGGTCGAGAAAGAGGTCAGGCATGGGTGGCCATTCGGCTGGTGAACAAGGGGATCTGGGGGGTAGCCCTGTCACCAAGAGTGCGACGTCAGCGTCCCGTCACGCAAAATTCGGACAAAAGATCAAGGGGATCCGCGTGATCGTCCCACCGTGACCGACTCCTTCCCTCACGTCGGCGGGAACGTCCCGTCATTCCAGGGGCGAGAGGAAGCGGTACACCGTGAGCATCCGAGCCCTGCCCTGCCGACCTCCCACGTTGCGTCTCGTCGGGGGCCCCGGCGACGACATCGCACACGTCGCCGGGCTGCTGGCGCGCTGCACGCCTGGCGGCGGCTGGCAGCCCACGCTCGCGGCACGCCTCGGCCGGCTGCACGCGCGGGAGGGTGCCGACCTGCACGGCCTGCTCGCCTGCATCGACGACACCCTCCTCGCCGCCGGCCGCTCGCCGGCCACGCCACAGGTGGCGCGCGCGGCGCTCGAGGCGTGGACCAAGGAGCGGTGCCGACGCGGCGAGGACGTCGACAACCCGCTCACCGGCACGCCGGGGGCGGAGAACCTGCGCGGCCAGCTCGAGCGCTTGTGCCTCGCGGCGTCCCCGCGCGTGCTGGTGGCCGAGGTCATCGTCGACGAGCTGGTGCAGTGCGACCGCGGCGCGCTGCGCGACGTGGAGGCCGAGCTGAGCCTCGCGCTGGTGCGCGCCGTCCTCGACGACCAGCTGGGCGCCACCGACCACCGGCACTGCGGGCGGTGGTCGCGTCTCGGCCCGCACCGGCTGGCGGCGCTGGTCGACGTCGCCGACGTCGCGGCCCTCGTGGCCGGGGTGAGCCGGTCGCGTCGCTGGCTCGGACGCTGGCGCGCCGACATCGACGTCGCCGCCTGGTTCGAGCCGGTGCCGTCCGAACCGGGCGCACGGGGCGCGCTCGTCAGGGACCTCGCCATGTGAGGCGAACGAGACCGCCGTCCACGGACGTGACCAGGGGTGCAGGTCCGCGGTGGGGAGCACGCTCCCTCGGGGGGACGGCGCACATGAAGACGCCGGCGGCGACCGACCGGCTCAGAGGTGCTGCGGAGGGAGCAGCACCGGGAGCAACGGTGGTCGCCGCCGGCGACGAGTGCGAACGGTCAGCTGCCGACGTCGAACTTCGGCGACGGTGCAGCGGCAGGGTGCTCGGACGTCGGTCGCTTCGGTGGTGCGATCGACGTCGGACGATCTCGGACGAACTCGCGTTCCATCCAGTGCAGACGGTTCGCGCCCGTGCGCGGATCCCAGAAGTCGCAGAGCACGAGGCTCTCGTAGGTGTGGGTGGCCATGGCGGGCACGAGCTCCTTGACCTGCTCGCCGCCGTGGTCCCAGAGGCAGCCGACCCAGACGGGCCGGGGGTTTGCCAGCGGCACCGGCGTCCCCGAGGGCGTCGGTTGCTGGTTGATCAGGAGGGACATGTCCCTAACTTATTCACTGAAGAGGTTCTGACCAACTTCTGGTTGAAAATTTGTTCACCGACCAGGTCACACCAGCTCGCGGTTGGCGAACTGGTTCAACTTCTCGCAGACGAACACGACGTGGCGGTGCAGCCACACGGTCGCGGCGGGACCGAACGACGCCGACGTCGCGTCGACCGAGTACGTCAGGCGGCTGCCCGTCAGGTGGTCGTGCAGCTCGATCGTCTCCAGCAGGTCGGCCATCGGCGTCTCCGTGCGCAAGGCGAGGCACTGCCCCGCCCTGAAGTCCGCGACGTGCACCGTCGCGTCGACGCCGTGCAGGCCGTTGTGGTGCTTGCACACGTACGACGACGCCGGGTCGAGGACGGTGCTGTCCGTGGACACGCACTCCTCCAGCGCGCTCCACTCGGAGATGTTCTCCAGGGACACGAGCTCGTCCCACAGTCGCTCGCGGGCGAGCGAGGACTCGATCTCGTGACCATCGATGAGCATTCCTGAACGGTAGGTCCGGTTCGGCAGGTCCGCAGTGCGAGAGAAACGTTGAGATTTCAACCATCTTCGGGGGTGGAGGACGCGAGCGGCGGCTTGCCTCCCCGGCGAGCGCTGGCAGCGCAGGCTCCGCGACGGGCAGGCACCCGTGACATTTCCCACTTGTTACGACCAGGTAGATGAAAACTTCTTCAACTCCGGTACGGTCGCTCCAACCGATTGCGGGGGAGGACCCCCCGGAACGTGTCCCCGGACGGGGCAACGAGAGGAAACGACACGATGGCAGACGTGGCGGCGGCGCTCGACAAGGCCGGACTGACCAACACGCACGTGCGCGAGTACGTGGAGCACTGGGCGGGGGTGACCGGCGCCTCGCGGATCGAGGTCGTCTCGGCCGCCGACGACGCCCGACTCATCCAGGAGGCGCTCGACGCCGGGGAGCTCCTCCCCGCCGGCGAGGGTCGCTACTACTCCCGCTCCTACTTCAAGGACACCGCACGCGCCGAGGAGCGCACCATCGTCGCCACGCACGACGAGGCCGACAAGGGCGTCTACAACAACTGGCGCCCCGCCACCGAGATGAAGGAGAAGCTGGTCGGGCTCATGACCGGCGCCTCCGAGGGCAAGACGATGTACGTCATCCCCTACCTCATGGCACCGAAGGGCTCGCCCCTCGAGGAGTACGCCGCCGGCGTCGAGCTCACCGACAACCGCAACGTCGTGCTGCAGATGATCCGCATGGCCCGCGTCGGCGCCGAGTACATCAACGACCTCGGCGACTCCTTCGTCCGCGCCGTGCACGTCACCGGCGACCTGGAGAACCTCGGCCAGGGCACCCCCGACGACAAGCGGTACTTCGTCACCGTCGCCGACGAGCGCACCATCCTGCACTTCGGCTCCTCCTACGGCGGAAACGCGCTGCTCGGCAAGATCGCCCACGGCCTGCGCCAGGGCTCCTACGACGGCTGGAAGAACGGCTTCCTCGTCGAGCAGTTCATGCTGCTCGGCATCGTCGACAAGGAGACCGGCAAGAAGTACCACATCTGTGGCGGCTTCCCGTCCGCGTCGGGCAAGACCAACCTCGCCATGACGCTCGCCCCCGACGCCCTCGGCGACCGCTACTACGTCGAGTTCTACGGCGACGACATCGCCTGGCTGTGGGTCGGCGACGACGGCAAGCTCTACGGCATGAACCCCGAGAACGGGGTCTTCGGCGTCGCGAAGGACACCAACGAGAAGACCAACCCGACCGCCGTCGACTCCATCGTCGAGGGCACCGGCGCCATCTTCACCAACGTCGCCTACAACCCCAAGACCCAGGAGGTCTGGTGGGAGGGCAAGGGCGACAAGCCCACCGACCTCGACGGCTGGGAGGACTGGAAGGGCGACCTCATCGCCGACCGTCAGGGCGAGGAGGTCGACGCGCCGTGGGCCCACCCCAACAGCCGCTTCACCACCACGCTGGAGAACGTGCCCAACGTCGCGAAGGACTTCGAGGAGCCGCAGGGCGTCGAGATCCACGGCGTCATCTTCGGTGGCCGCACCCGCGACCGTGAGCCGCTCATCCGTGCCATCGACGACGTCGCCGAGGGCGTCTACGACGGCCTGACCCTCGGCGCCGAGGCCACGGCCGCCGCCGACGGCCTCGAGGGCGTCCTGCGCTACGACCCGATGTCGATGCGTCCGTTCATGTCCTACTCCGAGGGCGACTACGCCGCCCACTGGCTCGAGGTCTTCTCCCGCGCCCAGAAGAAGCCCGTGTTCGCGCACGTCAACTGGTTCCAGCGCGGCGACGACGGCCGCTTCCTGTGGCCCGGCTACCGCGAGAACCTGCGCCCGCTCGTGTGGCTCATGCAGTACATGAACGGCGAGGTCGAGGGCGAGCGGACGCCTGTCGGCGTCATCCCGAAGCGCGACGAGCTGCTCCTCGAGGGTCTGGACGAGCAGGCCCTGGCCGACCTCGACACGATCCTCACGATCGACGTCGACCGCTGGCGTGAGGAGATCGGGCACCGCCAGGTGCACCTGGAGCAGTTCCACGGACTGCCCGAGGAGATCTGGGAGGCGCACCGCCGCGTCGCCGCGGCACTCGACGACGCCTGAGCCGGTGTCCGCCACGAGCGCGCCGCTGCACCACAGCAAGGCCGAGCTCTTTCGCACGCTCGGGCACCCGGTCCGCATCCGGGTGCTCGAGCTGCTGGAGGACCGGCCGATGGCGGTACGCGAGCTGCTCGCCGACATCGAGGTCGAGTCGTCGTCGCTGTCGCAGCAGCTGGCCGTCCTGCGCCGGGCCGACCTCGTGACGTCGACCCGACGCGGCGGCACCGTCGAGTACGCGCTCGCGACCGACCGCGTCGCCGAGCTCCTCGCCGCCGGCAGGGCCCTGCTCAGCGCCCTGCCCTGACCCGCCCCCACCCGACCCCGCCCAGCGTCCGCTGGGCGGGGTCGCGTGCTATCGCTGGTCGAGTAGCGGTCACGGCGAGGAACGAGCACGTGGGCGCGTATCGAGACGGTGAAGATGGTTCCGGGTCGCTGCCGGCGTTCTGACTTGTATCGAGACTGACGCCCGGCTGGGTTGTCCTGAAATGGACGTGTCGGCGGCGGTGGCGGCCTTGCCTGGACGGAGAAGAGGGCCGAGCCGGGCGGGGTTGTGACTTGATAGGAACCTGCCGCGATCTGGCTGGCTCATCACCGTGGTGTCCGCCCGGCTCGGTGAGGTCATCCTCCACTTTCGTGAAGGAGACAGATCGCAGTGACCAGCATGACCACCGCCCCCGCTTCGATGCAAGCAGTCTTCGCCGGGGTCGATACCCACAAACGCACTCATCACGCCGCTGTCATCGATGCTGATGGCCGCCGGTTCGCGGACCGGCAGTTCGCCACCAGCGCGGCGGGACTCGCGGCGCTGGTCGCGTGGCTGGCCCAGTGGCGGGTCGCCGCGGTCGGGGTCGAGCAGACCGGCACCTA
>NZ_JBYTCR010000024.1:0-45880 GCF_058790455.1 Aeromicrobium sp. EU05-FHT14F07 | reverse complement strand
CCCCTGCACCGAGGTGCAGGGGCGGTCCACGTCCGGGCCGGTGGGCCTCAGAAGATGATCTCGCCGGACTTGCGACGCGACCGGAGCGAGTCGAGCGCCTCGGTGAGGATCACCTGCGCCTCGTCCTCGCTGCGCCGCTCCTTCACGTACGCGAGGTGCGTCTTGTAGGGCTCCGTCTTGGGTGCCGTCGGGCGGTTCTCGGCGTCGTGGCTGGCCGGCAGGCCGCAGCGCGGGCAGTCCCACGACTCCGGCGGCTCCGCCTCGAGGGCGAAGTTCAGCGCCGTCTGGTGGTCGTTGGCGCAGAAGTACGTGACCGCCTTGCGCGGTGCGGCCTCGCCACGCTCGGCCTCGCCCATGGGGCCCGAGCCGATGCGGCTGCCGCGGATCGCTCCCGCCGCCATCAGTTGCTCACCTTCAGCAGGAGGCCGAGCAGGATGACCGAGATCGTCCACACGACGGCGATGCCGACCGTGATGCGGTCGAGGTTGCGCTCGGCCACGGACGAGCCACCGAGGGAGCTGGAGATGCCGCCGCCGAACATGTCGGACAGACCGCCTCCGCGTCCCTTGTGCATGAGGATCAGGACGATCATGAGCAGGCTCGAGATCGTCAGCACGGACGACAACAGGATGATCACAGGTTCAGGTCTTCCATCAGGAGGGCAGGGCCGGCATGTCGTAGAACCGGGCGATGGCGGCGAACTCCTCCGCCTGGAGGCTCGCACCGCCGACCAGGGCGCCGTCCACGTCGGACTTGGCCATGATCGCGGCGATGTTGGCCGCCTTCACCGATCCGCCGTACAGGATACGCACCGCCTGCGCCGCCTCGGAAGAGCAGGTCTCGGCGATCCGGGACCGGATGGCCGCGCACACCTCCTGCGCGTCCTCCGGGGTGGCCACCTCGCCGGTGCCGATCGCCCAGACGGGCTCGTAGGCGACGACGAGGCCCGCGACCTGCTCGGGCGTCAGGTCGGCGAGCGAGCCGTCGACCTGGGCGAGCGTGTAGGCGACGTGCTCGCCGGCCTGACGGACCTCCAGGCCCTCGCCCACGCAGACGATCGGCGTGATGTCGGCGGCCAGCGCGCGCTTCGCCTTCGCGTTGACCACCGCGTCCGTCTCGCCGTGGTACTCACGGCGCTCGGAGTGGCCGACGACGACGTAGGAGCAGCCCAGCTTGGCCAGCATGGCGGCCGTGACCTCGCCGGTGTAGGCACCGCCGTCGTGCTCCGACACGTCCTGCGCGCCGTAGCGGATCGGGAGCCGGTCGCCGTCGACGAGCGTCTGCACGCTGCGGATGTCGGTGAAGGGCGGGATGACGACGACCTCGGACCGCGCCGCGTCGTGCTTCTTGTCCTGCAGCGTCCAGGCCAGCTTCTGCACCAGGACGACGGCCTCCTGGTGGTTGAGGTTGGACTTCCAGTTGCCCGCCATGAGGGGGGTGCGTGCCATCAGGACTCCTTCTCGAGGATCTGCAGGCCGGGCAGGGTCTTGCCCTCGAGGTACTCGAGGCTCGCGCCGCCCCCGGTGGAGATGTGGCCGAACTGGTCGTCGGTGAAGCCGAGCTGGCGCACCGCCGCGGCGGAGTCGCCGCCACCGACGACGGACAGGCCGTCGACCTCGGTGAGGGCCTGTGCGACGGCCTTCGTGCCCGCCGCGAACGCCTCGAACTCGAAGACGCCCATGGGACCGTTCCAGAACACGGTGCGGGCACCGCGCACGACCTCGGCGAAGCGCTCGGCGCTCTCCGGGCCGATGTCGAGGCCCATCTGGTCGGCCGGGATCGCGTCGGCGGCGACGACCGTGGCCGGGGCGTCGGCCGAGAACTCCGGCGCGACGACGACGTCGGTCGGGAGCACGAGGTCGACGCCCTGTGCCGCGGCCCGCTCGACGTACTCGCGCGCGACGTCGAGCTGGTCGGCCTCGAGCAGCGAGGATCCGACGTCGTGGCCCTGCGCCTTGAGGAACGTGAAGACCATGCCACCACCGATGAGCAGGCTGTCGGCCTTGTCGATCAGGTTGTCGATGACGCCCAGCTTGTCCGAGACCTTCGACCCGCCCAGCACGACGACGTAGGGGCGCTCGGGCGACTCGGTGAGCCGCTCCAGCACCTCCACTTCGGCCTGCACGAGACCGCCGACCACGGCCGGGAGCCGGGTGGCGACGTCGTAGACGCTGGCCTGCTTGCGGTGCACGACCCCGAACCCGTCGGAGACGAACACGTCGGCCAGCGCGGCGAGCTCGTCGGCGAACGCGCCGCGGACGGCGTCGTCCTTGCTCGTCTCGCCCTCGTTGAAGCGGACGTTCTCGAGCACGGCGACCTGGCCGTCCTGCAGCGCCGCGGAGATCCGCTGCGCCTCGGTGCCGACGGTGTCGTGGGCGAACAGCACCGGGGTGCCGAGCAGCTCGGCGAGACGCTCCGCCACCGGCTGCAGCGAGTAGGCCGGGTCCGGCGCACCCTTCGGCCGACCGAGGTGCGCGGTGACGAGCACCCGCGCACCGGCACCGGCGAGCTTCTGGATCGTCGGGACGCTGGCGCGCACACGGCCGTCGTCGGTGATCGTGCTGCCGTCCAGCGGCACGTTCAGGTCGCTGCGGACCAGCACCCGCGTGCCGCTGAGGTCTCCCCCACGGCTCGCGAGCAGGTCGTCGATGGTCTGGGCCGCCACCTCAGAGGCCCCGGCTCACAGGCTGGCGCCGACGTGCTTGACGAGGTCGACGAGACGGTTGGAGTAGCCCCACTCGTTGTCGTACCAGCCGACGACCTTGACCTGGTCACCGATGACCTTCGTCAGGCCCGAGTCGAAGATGCACGACGACGGGTCCGTGACGATGTCGCTGGAGACGATCGGGTCCTCGGTGTAGGTGAGGAAGCCCTTGAGCGCACCCTCGGAGGCCGTCTTGAGGATCTCGTTGACCTCCTCGACCGTCGTCTCGCGGGACGCGGTGAAGGTGAGGTCGGTGGCCGAGCCGGTGGGCACGGGCACGCGCAGCGCGTAGCCGTCGAGCTTGCCCTTGAGCTCGGGGAGCACGAGGCTGACGGCCTTCGCGGCACCCGTGGAGGTGGGCACGATGTTGAGCGCGGCGGCGCGGGCGCGACGCAGGTCGCTGTGCGGCGCGTCCTGCAGGTTCTGGTCCTGCGTGTACGCGTGGATGGTCGTCATGAGGCCCCGCTCGATGCCGAGGGCGTCGTTCAGCGCCTTGGCCATCGGCGCGAGGCAGTTGGTGGTGCAGGAGGCGTTGGAGATGACCGTGTGCTGGGCGCCGTCGTAGAGGTCGTGGTTGACGCCCATGACGATGGTGATGTCCTCGTTCTTCGCCGGGGCGGAGATGATGACCTTCTTGGCGCCGCCGTCGACGTGCGCCTTCGCCTTGGTGGCGTCGGTGAAGAAGCCGGTGGACTCCACGACGATGTCGACGCCGACCGACGCCCAGTCGAGCTTCGCGGGGTCGCGCTCGGCGAACGCGGCGATCTTCTGGTCGCCGACGGTGATCGAGGTGTCGTCGTAGGACACGTCGGCGTCGAGGCGGCCCAGGATCGAGTCGTACTTGAGGAGCGTCGCGAGCGTCTTGTTGTCCGTCAGGTCGTTGACGGCGACGATCTCGATGTCGGTCCCAGCGGCACGGGCCGCCCGGAAGAAGTTGCGGCCGATGCGGCCGAAGCCGTTGATGCCCACGCGAACGGTCACGGTGAAACCTGCTCCTACTGGGGTCGGGGTGTGATCGGCGTCAGCCTATCGAGTCGCGTCGGCTACCGGCGAGTCGCCCGCACCACGGTCGCGTCGAGGTCGTCGTCGGTGACCAGGTCGACGTCCCACGCGGCCGGGTCGAACCCGGCCACGGTGAGCGGCGCCTGGTGCGCGGAGGTCTCGACCAGGACCGTGCCTCCGCTCCGGACCCAGGGTCCGGCGGCGGCCGCGACCCGGCGGTGCAGCACGACGCCGTCGACCCCGCCGTCGAGCGCGGTCGCGGGCTCGTGGTCGCGCGCCTCGCGCGGCAGGGTGACGAGCTCCGCGGTCGGGACGTAGGGCGCGTTCACGAGCAGCACGTCCACCTGTCCGACGAGGTCGGCAGGCAGCGCGTCGAGCAGGTCGCCCTCGTGCACGACGCCCACCCCGTCGAGGTTGTCGCGGGCGCACGCGCAGGCCGTCGCGTCGACGTCCGCCGCGTGCAGCTCGAGGTCGGGGACGGCCCGGGCGACCGCGAGCCCCAGGACTCCCGACCCGCAGCACAGGTCGACGACGACGGGGCGAGCCACGGTCCCGACGGTCCGGACGGCCTCGAGGGCCGCGTGGACGAGGGCGGCGGAGCGGCGCCGTGGCACGAAGACGCCCGGCTGCAGCCGCACGCGCACGCCGTCGAACTCGGCCCACCCGAGCACCTGCTCGAGGGGCTCGCCCGCGACCCGACGCGCGACCAGGTCCTCGAGCGGACGCCCCGCGTCGTGCTCTGCGAGCAGCAGTCGCGCCTCGTCCTCGGCGAAGACGCACCCGGCGGCGCGCAGGCGGGCCGCGACGGCGTCGGCGTCAGGCCTCGGGGAGTGCATCCTCGTTGACGCTCGCCTCGGTGTCGGGGATGCCGAGATCGGAGGCGCGCTTGTCGGCCATCGCCAGGAGGCGGCGGATGCGACCGGCGATCGCGTCCTTCGTGAGCGGGGGCTCGTGCAGGGCGCCCAGCTCCTCGAGGCTCGCCTGCCGGTGCTCGACGCGCAGGTCGCCGGCCATCCGCAGGTGGTCCGGGACGTCCTCCCCGAGGATCTCGAGCGCACGCTGCGCCCGGGCGCCCGCGGCGACGGCCGCGCGGGCGGAGCGGCGCAGGTTGGCGTCGTCGAAGTTAGCGAGCCGGTTGGCCGTGGCGCGCACCTCGCGGCGCATGCGGCGCTCCTCCCACGCCAGCAGCGTCTCGTGGGCGCCGAGGCGGGTCAGCAGCGCACCGATGGCCTCGCCGTCGCGGATCACGACGCGGTCGCCCCCACGCACCTCACGCGCCTTGGCGCTGATGCCGAGCCGGCGCGCGGCGCCCACGAGCGCCAGGGCGGCCTCCGGACCCGGGCAGCTCACCTCGAGCGCCGACGAGCGGCCCGGCTCCGTGAGCGAGCCGTGCGCGAGGAAGGTGCCCCGCCAGGCGGCGACGGAGTCGCACGACGCACCGGACACGATCTGCGGGGGCAGGCCGCGGACCGGGCGGCCGCTCGCGTCGATCAGGCCGGTCTGCCGGGCCAGCGCCTCGCCGTCCTTGGCGACCCGGACGACGTAGTGCGTGCCCTTGCGCAGGTTCGTGCCCTGGACGACGAGGATCTCGCTCTCGTGCCCGTAGACCTCCTGGATGTCGCGGCGCAGTCGTCGGGCGACGGCGCCGGTGTCGAGCTCGGCCTCCACCACGATGCGCCCCGCCACGATGTGCAGACCGCCGGCGAAGCGCAGCATCGAGGCGACCTCCGCCTTGCGGCAGCACGCCTTCGTCACGGTGGTGCTCGCGAGCTCCGACTTGACCTGAGCCGTCATGGCCATGCGGGCGTCCTCCAACGTCGTCGCGTGCAGTCAGACCCTCACTGTATGCCTGCGCGCAAGAACCCTTCGAAGGCCCGGGCCAACCGGGCGGGGTCGTGCTGGTCGGCGCCGCGGGCGACGGCGACGTCGGCCGCCACGACGCGCGCGCCGAGCGACCGCGCGGCCCGCTCGAGCACGCCCGCGTCGTCGACGAGCGAGTGGTCGGCGACGACGACGTCGAGCCGCAGGTCGGGGGCGTGGGCGGCGAGCACCTCGAGGTGGTCCGTCGGCGACAGCCCCTCCGTCTCGCCCTCCTGCTCGCTGAGGTTGAGCACGAGCGCGCGGCGCGCCGAGGTACGCACGAGCGCGTCGCGCAGCTGCGGCACCAGCAGGGTGGGCATGACCGAGGTGAACCAGGAGCCGGGGCCGACGACGACCCAGTCGGCCGCCTCGACGGCCTCGACGGCCTCGGGACAGGCGGGCGGGTCCTCCGGGTCGAGCCGGACGCTGACCACCTGTCCGTCGACGGATGCGACCTGTGCCTGGCCCCGGACGACGGTGAGCCGGTCCGGGTCGGCGTGCAGGTGCACGTCGGCCTCGATGTGCAGCGGCACGGCGGCCATGGGGAGCACGCGGCCGCGGGCACCGAGCAGGTCGCCGACGAGGTCGAGGCCGGCGACGTGGTCGTCGAGGATGCCCCAGATGGCGGCGATGAGCAGGTTGCCGACGGCGTGCTGGTCGAGTGGGCCGTCGCTGCTGAAGCGGTGCTGCAGGACGGTGGCCCACTGCCGTCCCCACTGGTCGTCGGCGCACAGCGCGGCGAGCGCCATGCGCAGGTCGCCCGGCGGCAGCACCCCCAGCTCCTCGCGCAGCCGGCCGGAGGAGCCGCCGTTGTCGGCGACGGTGACGATGCCGGTCAGCCGGGTGTCGAGCAGGCGCAGGGCGGAGAGGCTGGCGGCCAGCCCGTGACCGCCGCCGAGGGCGGCGACCCGGACGCCGCCGGCCGGTGCCGTCGGCGGGGTGGTCACTCGCGCCCCAGGTCGCGGTGGACGACGAGCGTGCGCACGCCGTGCCCGCGCAGCCGCTCGGCGAACGCCTCGGACATCGCGACGCTGCGGTGGCGTCCGCCGGTGCAGCCGATCGCGATCGTCAGGAAGCGCTTGTCCTCGTGCAGGAACCCGTCGGTGAGCATGTCGACGAGGTTCTCGTAGGAGTCGAGGAACTCCTCGGCCTTCGGCTGGCTGAGCACGTACTCGCTGACCGGCGCGTCGAGGCCGCTCATGGGTCGCAGCTCCTCGACCCAGTACGGGTTGGGCAGGAAGCGCATGTCGGCGACCATGTCGGCGTCGATGGGGATGCCGTACTTGAAGCCGAACGACATGACCGAGGCGCGGAGCCCGAGGGCGCCGGGCTCCTCGAACGCGGCCTGCACCCGGCGGGCGAGGTGGTGGATGTTGAGCCGCGTGGTGTCGATGACGATGTCGGCGCGGCCGCGGACGGTGCGCAGCAGCTCGCGCTCGCGGTTGAACCCGTCGAGCAGGCGCCCCTCCATGCTGAGCGGGTGCGGGCGGCGGGCGGCCTCCTGGCGGCGGACGAGGACCTCGTCGGCGGCCTCGAGGTAGAGCACGCGTGCCCGGATGCCGCGCTCGCGCAGCGACTCCAGCGCGTCGGTCAGGCCGCCGAAGAACGCGCCGGAGCGGGAGTCGACGACGACGGCCAGGCGGGGGACGTCGGCACCCTGCACGGCGTCGACGGCCTCCTCGATCATCGCGGCGGGCAGGTTGTCGATGACGTAGTAGCCGAGCTTCTCGAGGGCCTTCGCGGCGGTGCCGCGGCCCGCACCGGTCATGCCGGTGACGACGACGAAGGTGGTCAGCGGGGTCATCGGTCCTCCACGATCTCCCCCGTCGCGGTGTCGACGGTGGGCCCGGGCGTGTCGGCGGCGAGTGCCGCCACGACGGATTCTGCCGTAGCGCGTCCGAAGCCGGGCACGGCCGCCACCTCCTCGACGCTCGCCGCGCGGATCTTGCGGACCGACCCGAACGCGGCCATGAGGGCCTTGCGCCGGCTCGGCCCGAGTCCGGGGACGTCGTCGAGCGCGCTGCCGGTCATCGCCTTCGCACGGCGCTGCCGGTGGTGGGTGATCGCGAAGCGGTGGGCCTCGTCGCGCACGCGCTGCAGGAGGTAGAGCGCCTCGCTGGTGCGCGGGAAGATGACGGGGTCAGCGTCGTGGGGCACCCACACCTCCTCGAGCCGCTTCGCGAGCCCGCAGAGCGCGACGTCGGTGATGCCGAGCTCGTCCATCGCGGCCTGCGCGGCCGCGACCTGCGGCGGGCCGCCGTCGACGACGACCAGCCCGGGCGCGTAGGCGAACTTGCGGGGCAGACCGGTCTCGGGGTCGATGCCGGGCACCTCGTCGCCCTCCTTGCGAGCCTTCAGCAGCCGCTGGAACCGTCGGGTGATCACCTCGTGCATGGCGGCGACGTCGCTCTGGCCCTCGTGGCGGATCGTGAAGCGGCGGTACTCGCCCTTGCGCGGGAGACCGTCCTCGAAGACGACCATGGACGCGACGATCTCGGTGCCCTGGAGGTTGGACACGTCGTAGCACTCGATGCGCAGCGGCGCGGTGGGCAGGTCGAGGTACTCCTGGATCTCCTCGAGCGCCTTGCTGCGGGCGGTGAGGTCGCCGGCCCGCTTGAGCTTGTGCCGGGCCATCACCTGCTGCGCGTTCTGCTCGACGGTCTCGAGGAGACGCTTCTTGTCGCCGCGCTGCGGCACCCTGATGCGCACCGGTCCCCCGCGCAGCTCGGTGAGCAGCTCGGTGACGGCGTCGACGTCGGCGGGCAGCTCGGGCACGAGCACCTGCCGCGGGATGGCCTCGGCGGCGGTGTCCTCGTAGAGGGTCATGACGGCGCGCTGCACGAGCTCGGGGAAACCGGCGTCGTCGGCCTTGTCGGCGACCCATCCGCGCTGGCCGCGGATCCGGCCGCCGCGCACGGAGAAGATCTGCACCGCGACCTCGAGCGGGTCGTCGACGAAGCCGAGCACGTCGGCGTCGGTGCCGTCGCCGAGCACGACGGTCTGCTTCTCGAGCGCCCGCCGCAGCGCCCCGAGGTCGTCGCGGTACTTCGCGGCGAGCTCGTATTCCTGCTGCTCCGCGGCGTGGCGCATCTTCTGCTCGATGCTCTTGACGAAGCCGGACGTCTGGCCGCCCATGAAGGCCATGAAGTCGTCGACGATGTCGCGGTGCTCCTCGGGCGTGACGCGTCCGACGCACGGCGCGGCGCACTTGCCGATGTCACCGAGGAGGCAGGGTCGCCCGATGCCCTGCGCGCGGCGGTAGACGCCGGCGGAGCAGGAGCGCATCGGGAACACGCGCAGGAGCGTGTCGACGGTGTCGCGGATCGCCCACGCGTGGCCGTAGGGGCCGAAGTAGCGGACGCCCTTGCGCTGCGCACCGCGCATGACCTGCACACGCGGCACCTCCTCGCCGACGGTGACCGCGAGCCAGGGGTAGCTCTTGTCGTCGCGGTACTTGACGTTGAACCGCGGGTCGAACTCCTTGATCCACGTGTACTCGAGCTGCAGCGCCTCGACCTCGGTGGTGACGACGGTCCAGTCGACCGACGCCGCCGTGGTCACCATCCGCGCCGTGCGCTCGTGCAGGCCGGCGACGTCCTGGAAGTAGGAGTTCAGTCGCGCGCGGAGGGACTTCGCCTTGCCGACGTAGATGACGCGCCCCTGAGCATCCCGGAACCGGTACACCCCGGGCTCGACGGGGATCTCCCCCGGAGCCGGCCGATAGGTCGCTGGATCCGCCACTCCCCCACCCTACGAGCCCCCACCGACACCCTCGACGCGGAGATTCCCAGGTCGACCTGGGAATCTGCGGCGAAGCGCGGGAATCTCAGCGAAGCACGGCTTGCTCCCCGTGCTTCGCTGAGATTTCCGAGCCTCGTTCCGGTCATCCACACGTGCTCCAGGGATGATCGCCGTCGTCCACAGGACCGCGGAGAGAGGTTCCGACTTCCCCCAACAGACGCCAGGCTCGGGTCGATGAACGAGGTTGAGCTCGCCGCGAGGGAACGAGGAGGATTCGTCCTGCGGTCGGACCTGCTCGCGCTGGGATGGAGTGACCAGAGCATCGCGGCACACGTGATGGCTGGTCTGCTGACTCGGATCCGCGTCGGGACGTACGCACTCCCTCAAGTCCTCACGTCCCTCGACCGGGAGCAGCGTCATCTGCTCCTTGCTCGCAGCGTCCTGGCGAAGTTCGCGCCAGGAAGCATGGCGTTGTCGCACCACAGCGCGGCGATCGCGCATGGGCTGGCCACGTGGGCGGTCGACCTGCGAGTCGTCCACGTGATGCGGCTCGATCCCGGATCAGCGCGGTCGGAGTAGGGCGTGCACCACCATCGAAGGCTTGACGGCTTGGAGATCGTCGAGACTCCCTCTGGTCTTCCCGCGGTGCGGGCCGACCACGCGGCGTTCCAGGTGGCGTGCGGCCAGGACGTCCGTCGTGCGCTCGTCGTCATGGACTCAGCGCTGCACCTGGGTCTGGCCGAACGTGCAGCGCTCCAGGAAGCCACCGGACGTTTCCGGGGATGGCACGGGTCTCGGCTGGCACGACTTGTCGTGCGTCGAGCGGACCCCGGTGCCCAGACGGCGGCCGAGTCGCTGCTCCGGCAGGCGTGCTTCGAGGCGGGTCTACCGATCCCGGTCACGCAGTACCCCGTCGCCGATGATCGCGGGGAGGTCTTCGCCTGGACGGACCTGGGATGGCCGGAGCACCGTCACGTCGGCGAGGTCGACGGTCGACGCAAGTACTTGCGCGACCTTCGGCCAGGTGAGGATGCGAGCGACGTCGTCGTACGTGAGAAGCACCGGGAGGACCGAATCCGTCGCCGCAACTTCGGCGTCTCTCGTGCCACCTTCGCGGAGGTGACGCCAAAACAGGCACGAGCCACCGGGCGCCGCATCGCCCACGAGCTCGAGCAGTCCGACCGCATCTATCGCCGCGGTCGGCGCTACCTCGCATGACCCCAGCACGAGAATCTCAGCCGTGCAGGGATAGGACTCCGTGCGCGGCTGAGATTCCTCTGCTTCGCTGAGATTCCCAGGTCGACCTGGGAATCTCCGACCCGGTCAGGTGAGGAGGGGGGCGAGGAAGCGGCCGGTGTGGGACTCGGGGATCGTCGCGACGTGCTCAGGGGTGCCCTCGGCGAGGAGGGTGCCGCCACCGGAGCCGCCCTCGGGGCCCATGTCGATCAGCCAGTCGGCCGTCTTGATGACGTCGAGGTTGTGCTCGATGACGACCACAGAGTTGCCGGAGTCGACGAGGCGGCCGAGGACGAGCAGCAGCTTGCGGATGTCCTCGAAGTGCAGGCCGGTGGTCGGCTCGTCGAGCACGTAGAGCGTCCGACCCGTGGACCGCTTCTGCAGCTCCGACGCGAGCTTGACGCGCTGCGCCTCGCCGCCGGACAGGGTCGGTGCGCTCTGGCCGAGCCGGACGTAGCCGAGCCCGACGTCGACCAGCGTGCGCAGGTGACGCGCGATCGCGGGGATCGCCTCGAAGAACTCGACGGCCTCCTCGATCGGCATGTCGAGCACCTCCGCGATGGTGCGACCCTTGTAGCGCACCTCGAGCGTCTCGCGGTTGTAGCGCGCACCGTGGCAGACCTCGCACGGCACGTACACGTCGGGCAGGAAGTTCATCTCGATCTTGATCGTGCCGTCGCCGGAGCACGCCTCGCAGCGTCCGCCCTTGACGTTGAACGAGAAGCGACCCTGCTGGTAGCCGCGCATCTTCGCCTCGGGCGTCTGCGCGAAGAGCTTGCGGACATGGTCGAACACGCCCGTGTAGGTGGCCGGGTTGGACCGGGGCGTCCGGCCGATCGGCGACTGGTCGACGTGGATGATCTTGTCGATCTGGTCGGCGCCGCTGATGGTGCGGTGACGTCCCGGGATGGTGCGCGCGCCGTAGATCTGTCGCGCGAGCGACGTGTAGAGGATGTCGTTGACCAGCGTCGACTTGCCCGACCCGGACACGCCCGTGACGGCCACGAGCTGGCCGAGCGGGAACGTGACGTCGATGTCGCGCAGGTTGTTCTCGCGCGCACCGTGGATCGTGATCTCGCGACCCTTCTCGCGCGGACGCCGGACCTCCGGCACCGGGATCGACTGTCGTCCGGAGAGGTACTGCCCGGTGACGGAGTCCTTGCTCTTCAGCAGTTCCTTGACCGACCCGGAGACGATGACCTGTCCACCGTGCTCGCCGGCACCCGGACCGATGTCGACGGTCCAGTCGGCTGCCTTGATGGTGTCCTCGTCGTGCTCGACGACGATGAGCGTGTTGCCCATGTCGCGCAGACGGACGAGGGTCTCGATGAGCCGGTGGTTGTCGCGCTGGTGCAGCCCGATCGACGGCTCGTCGAGGACGTACAGCACGCCGACGAGGCCGGCACCGATCTGGGTGGCCAGTCGGATGCGCTGCGCCTCGCCGCCCGAGAGCGAGCCCGCCGCACGGTCGAGGCTGAGGTAGTCGAGGCCGACGTCGAGCAGGAACCGGAGCCGCTCGTGGATCTCCTTGAGCACGCGCTCGCCGATCTGGCGCTCGCGGTCGGTCAGCTCCAGACCCTGGAGGTACTCGGCCGCCTCGGCGATGGAGAGGTTGCTGACCTCGGCGATGTTCTTGGGTCCGAGCTCCGGGTGGTTGACGAGGACGGCGCGGATGACCGGCTTGAGCCGGCTGCCGCCGCACTCGCCGCACGGCACCTCGCGCATGAAGCCCTCGAGGCGCTCGCGGTTGGTCTCGGACTCGGTCTCGGCGTAGCGACGCTCGATGAACGCGATCGCACCCTCGAACGCGGTGTAGTAGGAGCGCTGACGGCCGTACCGGTTCTTGTAGGTGACGTGCACCTTGTCGGGATGGCCGTGCATGAGCACGTCCTGCGCCTTCTTGGGCAGCTTCCCGTAGGGCGTGTCGGTGGAGAAGCCCATCTCCTCGGCGAGCGCCTGCGTGATCCGCAGGAAGTACTCCGAGACCTGGTTGTAGCTCCACGGCGCGATGGCACCGTCGCTGATCGACTTGGTCGGGTCGGGCACGACGAGCTCGGGGTCGACCTCCATACGGGTGCCGAGGCCGTGGCACTCGGGGCAGGCGCCGAACGGCGCGTTGAAGGAGAACGAGCGCGGCTCGAGCTCGTCGACGGCGAGCGGGTGGTCGTTGGGGCAGGCGAGCTTCTCGGAGAAGCGGCGGACGCGGTTCGGGTCGTCGTCGTCGAGGTCGACGAAGTCGGCGAGCACGAGACCGTCGGCGATGCCGAGCGCCGTCTCGACGGACTCCGTGAGCCGCTGCTGCATGGACTCCTTGACCTGCAGCCGGTCCACGACGACGTCGATGGTGTGCTTCTTCTGCTTGGCGAGCTTGGGCGGCTCGTCGGCGAGGTTGTGCACCTGGCCGTCGACCAGCGCGCGGCTGAAGCCCTGCTGCTGCAGCTGCTTGAACAGCTCGAGGTACTCGCCCTTGCGACCGCGGATGACGGGCGCGAGCACCTGGAACCGGGCGCCCTCGGGCATCGCGAGGATGCGGTCGACGATCTGCTGCGGCGTCTGGCGGGAGATCGGCTCGCCGCACTCGGGGCAGTGGGCGCGCCCGGCGCGCGCGAAGAGCAGACGCAGGTAGTCGTAGACCTCGGTGATCGTGCCGACGGTCGAGCGCGGGTTGCGCGACGTGGACTTCTGGTCGATCGAGACCGCGGGCGAGAGACCCTCGATGAAGTCGACGTCGGGCTTGTCCATCTGCCCGAGGAACTGGCGGGCGTACGCCGACAGCGACTCGACGTAGCGGCGCTGCCCCTCGGCGAAGATCGTGTCGAAGGCCAGCGACGACTTGCCGGACCCGGACAGGCCGGTGAAGACGATGAGGGCGTCGCGCGGGAGGTCGAGCGAGACGTCCTTGAGGTTGTGCTCACGGGCGCCGCGCACGACGATGCGGTCCGACGTCACGAGCGTCCCTCCAGGGCTATGAAGACAGGAGTATGCATACGTGCTCGACCCTAGTCGCGACCGCCGACAGAAACACGTCGGGCGACGGTGACCTCACCCACGGCCGGGGTGCACCGCGTCAGGGAGCGGTGCTCATCTGGGCCGCGGAGCTCAGGATGCCGAGCACCACGAGCACGAGCAGCACGATGCCGCTCACGAGGAGCACGCCGCCGCGCTCCCCCGAGGTCCGCGTCTTGCGCCGCTGCCCGGAGACGATCATGAGGATCGGGATGGCCAGCACGATCGCGAACCCGATCAGCCGACCGGCCACCTCTGCGCCGTCCATCGTCGCTCCTCCGTCCCGGCGTGGGTCCCTCCCGTCCGCCTAGGATCAGCATCATGACGTACACGGGTGAGGTCGAGGTCGGCGGTCCAGCCGACGTCCAGTCCGCGGGCGACCTGCGGATCACGAAGCTGGCGGTGGGCGACATGAGCAACAACGCCTACCTGCTGCGCTGCGAACTCACGGGCGAGCAGGTGCTGGTCGACGCCGCCGCCGAGCCCGACCGGCTCCTCGAGCTCGTGGGCGACGCCGGACTCGCGCGTGTCGTCACCACCCACCGCCACCACGACCACTGGGGCGCGCTCGCCGCCGTGAAGGAGGCGACCGGTGCCGAGACGGTGGCCGGGGAGCGCGACGCGGAGGGCATCGACGTCGCGTCGGACCGTACGGTCGCGACCGGCGCCCGCGTCCGGGTCGGCTCGTGCGAGCTCGAGGTGATCGAGGTCGTCGGCCACACGCCCGGCTCGATCGTGCTCGCCTACGACGACCCTGACGGCGTCGTGCACCTCTTCGTCGGTGACGACCTCTTCCCCGGCGGTGTCGGCAAGACGTGGTCGCCCGAGGACTTCACCACCCTGATCGACGAGGTCGAGACGAAGCTGTTCGACCGCTTCCCCGACGACACGCACGTCTACCCCGGCCACGGGAACGACACCACCCTCGGCGCCGAGCGCCCGCACCTCCCCGAGTGGCGCGAGCGTGGTTGGTAAGCCTGGACCTCAGAACCCGAACTGGCTGCCCCTGGCGTCCCTCAAGACACGCCTGAGGAGGCGTCTTCGTCGTGACGGGGTGGTCCTCGTCGGTCAGGTCATCGCCTTCGCGCCACCCTTTGAGTTCTGGATCTGGCTGGGCACGGCGACTGACCAAGAACGTGACGTGCTCCGCTCGGAGGATGGTCTCTACGAACGCGTGCGACGTATCGCCGAGAAGGATGGACTCGAACGGTTGCTGAAAGGTGTGCACGTCGAGTCGCAGGAGACGGTTGACCGCGAGTACGAGGGCAGCTGGTCCCACGCCATGCGCTGAGCTCGTCGTCCACCCGGCCGAGGGATCGACACCGCGCTCAGTAGCGAAGGACCGAACTTCCCGAGACGCGCGAGTGCGGCCGGCGATCAGGTGCGGACGCCTCGACGAGTCCCGAGCACCGGTGCAGTTCTCGGCGTTCCGTGTCCTGACCTGCGGAACCGCGCGACCCTGCCTACGCTGCGAGCGTGAGGTCCATCGCCGCCGCGGCCGCCGTCTTGGCGCTGACGGCCGCGTGCACCGGCGGCGGGGGTGACGACGGGACCGCGCAGCGCGCGTTCGACCAGACGTGCGGCCTGGTGCGGTCGGGGGTGGCGGCGTTCAACGAGAACGACTACCCCGAGACGATCGAGCGGTTCCGGGCGGCGCTCGACCCGGCGAGGCGACTCGCCGCCGCGACGGACGACCCTCGGGCCGACGACCTCCTCGAGGCCGTCGAGTACTACGCCGGACTGCCCGCCGACAAGTACCGGAAGGCCTTCGAGTCGTCGCCGGACTTCAAGCGGCACCAGGCCACGACCCTCGGGCAGTGCGGCGACGCGCAGCCGGAGGACTCCCCCGACCAGGAGTCGCAGACCTGACCGGGGTGGTCAGAAGGTGACGGGCAGCTCGTCGACGCCGTAGACGAACGACAGCTGACGGAACGACAGCTCCGACTCCGGCACGGCCAGCGCGAGGTCGGGAAAGCGGCGCAGCAGCCGCGGGAACACGGTGCGCAGCTCCATGCGGGCCAGCTCGGCGCCGATGCACCGGTGGATGCCGTGGCCGAACGCGAGGTGGCCGCTGCGCGGGACCCGGAAGGGGTCGAAGTCCTCCGGCCTCTCCCCCGCCGCCGCGCCGTCGCGGTTGGCGCCGCTGAGCGACGCGAGCAGCACGTCGCCCTTGCGGATGCGCTGGCCGAACAGCGTCATGTCCTCCTTGGCGAAACGCGGGAACGCCACCTGCACGACCGACAGGTACCGCAGCAGCTCCTCCACGACGAGGTCGATGTCCTGCGACGTGCCGTTGCGCACCAGGTTGGCGTGCTTCTCCTCGCGCATGAGGACGATCGTGCCGAGGGCGATCATGCCGGCCGTCGTCTCGAAGCCGCCCGTGAACACGCCGTCGGCGAGACCGGCGAGGTCGACGTCGCTGATGGCGTCGCCCTCGTTGCGGATGATCTGCCCGATCAGGCCCGGGCCGGGGTCGCGACGCTGTCGCGCGACGGCGTCGAACAGGAACTCGCGCTGGGCCGACACCGCACCGAACGCCGCCGCCGCGCCGTTGGTCGCGTCGAACCGTGCACTGCCGAGGGCGGCGAACGCCTCGCGGTCCTCGTAGTCGAGGCCGAGCAGCTCGCAGATGGTCTGGAACGGCACCGGGAACGCGAGGTGCTTCGCGACGTCGGCGGGCGATCCGGACGCCTCGAACGCGTCGAGCGCGTCGTCGACGATCCGCTCGACGGCCGGGCCGAGCCGCGCGAGACGTCGCATCGTGAACTCGGGCGTGACGATCTTGCGCAGCCGCGTGTGCAGCGGAGGGTCGGTGAACCCGAGACCGCCGATGTCGTCGGAGGTGGCCGGACCGTCACCGTGGAAGAGGTGGCGGATGTCGTTGGAGTAGCTGTCGCGGTCGGTCAGGACGGTGCGGGTCTCGTCGTAGCCGGACACCAGGTAGGCGTTGAACGAGAACGGGAGCGACAGCTTGTGCAGACGCTCCTGGCCGCGAATCTCGGCCAGCCGCGGCACCGGGTCGAGGCCGTTCCGCTGGAGCGGCACCTTGGTCGCCTCGGGGATGAAGGAGATGCGGGAGAGGTCGATGCCCTTGCGTCGCACCCGACGCATGACGAGCGAACCGGCCCAGGACGTCAGCCGTCCGCGTACGTCGATCACGCCTCGACGGTACTACTGGTGTTGCATCTGGAGGGCAGGCGGAGCAAGGTGTCACCCAAACTCTGCACCGGAGCGGTCGCTCCAGTGCGCCCACGAGCGAGGGAGACGCATGACCACCGAGACCGCAGGAGTCCAGGGGCCGACGGAGCTCCGGAGGGTCATGGGGCCCAAGCTCCTCCTCCTGTTCATCGTCGGTGACATCCTCGGTGCCGGCATCTACGCGGTGACCGGACAGATGGCGGGGAAGGTCGGCGGACTCGTCTGGCTGCCGTTCCTCCTGGCGTTCGTCGTGGCCTCGATGACGGCGTTGTCGTACCTGGAGCTCGTGACGAAGTACCCGCAGGCCGCCGGCGCAGCGCTGTACGCCCACAAGGCGTTCGGCATCCACTTCGTGACCTTCCTCATCGCGTTCGCGGTGGTCTGCTCGGGCATCACCAGCGCATCGACGGCGGCGAAGACGCTCGCCGACCAGTTCACCGGCGGTCTGGAGGTGAACGGCTGGGTCGACGGTCCGTCCAGCAGCGGCACGATCGTCGCCATCGCGATGGGGTTCATGCTGCTGCTGGCGATCATCAACCTGCGCGGCGTCGGCGAGAGCGTCAAGTTCAACGTCGTGCTGACCCTCGTCGAGCTCGCCGCTCTGTCCATCGTCATCGGCGTCGGCTTCTACGCCATGAGCCGGAACGGCGCGAACCTGTCGGAGGTCGTGACCTTCACCGACTACGAGGACCGCGGGCTCTTCCTCGCCGTCACGGCTGCGACGTCGATCGCGTTCTTCGCCATGGTCGGCTTCGAGGACGCCGTGAACATGGTCGAGGAGGTCAAGGAGCCGAACAAGATCTTCCCCCGCGCGATGCTGACCGGGCTCGGCATCGCGGTGATCCTGTACATGCTGGTCGCCGTGTCCGTCGTGGCCGTCCTCACCGCCGACGGGGCGAAGACGGTGGGCGAGAACTCTGAGGGACGCGCCCTGCTCGAGGTCGTCTCGCAGGGTGCGCCGGACTTCCCGATCGACCGGGTCTTCCCGTTCCTCGCGGTCTTCGCGGTGGCCAACACCGCGCTGATCAACATGCTCATGGCGAGCCGCCTGCTCTACGGCATGGCGAAGCAGGGCGTGCTCCCCCGCCAGCTCGGCTCGGTCCTGCCGGGTCGCCGCACCCCGTGGGTGGCGGTCGCGTTCAGCACCCTGCTCGCGCTCGGGCTGATCTTCTACGTCACCCGCGACGCCGAGAGCAACGTGGTCGGCAACCTGTCGAACGTGACCGCGTTCCTCCTGCTGTGCGTCTTCGCCGTCGTGAACGTGGCCTGCCTCGTCCTGCGGCGCAACCCGGGCGACGCTCAGAAGGACCACTTCGTGTCGCCGTGGATCCTTCCCGGCATCGCCGCGATCCTCTGCGTGTTCCTGGCCGGACCGTGGGTCGAGCGCGACTCGGAGGTCTACAAGATCGCCGGCGCGCTCATGCTGATCGGCGTCGTGCTGTGGGCGGTCACCTACGCGATCAACAAGCTCACCGGCACCGCCGACAGCGAGTTCAAGGACGTCGAGCAGCTCGGTGGCTGACTCTCCGCACTCGATGGTCGTGGCCGGCTGGCTCCGTGTGGAGCCGGCCGCACGCGACGCGTACGTGGCCGCCTGCCGTCCCGTCGTAGAGCTGGCGCGCCGCACCGACGGCTGCCTGGCCTTCGCGCTGACGGCCGACAGCGTCGACCCCGGCCTCGTCCAGGTGCACGAGCACTGGACGGACGAGGTCGCCCTGCTCGCGTTCCGGGCGCTGCCCGATGACGACGCGGTGGAGCTTCCCGAGGTGCTGGACGCCGACGTCCGCCGCTACCACGTGCAGGAGGAGGGCCCGGCCTGAGCCGGACCCTCCTCCTCCGCACGGGCCTGGGGCACGACGCCCCCTCGCGACCTACTCCTTCGGGGCGGAGTGCCCGTCGTCGACCTTCTCGGGGTACCTGCGCGAGTACCAGAGGCTCACGACCGTCGTGGTGCCGAGGATGACGACGATCGCACCGAGGCTCGCGAGCGTGGGGATCTCCGGGACCTTCACGTGCTCGCCGCCGTTGATGAAGGGCAGCTCGTTCTCGTGCAGGGCGTGGAGCAGCAGCTTGACGCCGATGAACGCGAGCAGCACCGCCAGGCCCTGCGACAGGAACACCAGACGCTTGAGCAGGTCGCCGAGCAGGAAGTAGAGCTGACGCAGGCCCATGAGGGCGAACACGTTGGCCGTGAACACCAGGTACGGCTCCTTGGTGAGGCCGTAGATCGCCGGGATCGAGTCGAGCGCGAACAGCAGGTCGGTGGTGCCGAGCGCGATGATGACGAGCGCCATCGGGGTCAGCGCGCGGCGGCCGTTCTCCCGCACGATGAGCTTGAGGCCGTCCCACTGCTCGGTGAGGTTGAAGCGGCGTCGGGCGAAGCGGACGACCGCGTTCTCGCCGTCGTCGTCGTGGTCGGTGTCGCGGATCAGGTTGATCGCCGTGTAGAGCAGGAAGGCGCCGAACAGGTAGAAGATCCACGAGAAGTTGTTGATCGCCACGGCGCCGACGGCGATGAAGATCGCGCGGAACACCAGCGCGATGATGATGCCGACCAGCAGGGCCTCCTGCTGGTACTTCCGCGGCACCTTGAAGCTCGCCATGATGATGATGAAGATGAACAGGTTGTCGATCGACAGGCTGTACTCCGTCAGCCACCCGGCGAAGAACTCCACGCCGTACTGGGAGCCGTGGTAGCTGAACGTCCAGATGCCGAAGGCCACCGCCAGCCCGACGTAGATGGCGAGGTAGGTCGCGCACTCCTTCATCGACGGCTCGTGCGGCTTGCGCGCCACGACGAACACGTCGAACAGGATGATCGCGATGGTCACCCCGACGGTGATGGACCACTCCAGGGTCGAGACGTTCACTCAGGTTCCTCCGGTCGACAGACGTGTACCGGAGGTCTCTTCCGCCCGCGGACCGCGGACCCGCAGCACCGGAGGGTCAGGCGGACCCCCGTGATGACGACGCTGCAGCGAAGGAATACTCCCCTCCGCCGGACATTGTTGCAGCCGGCACCGGCCTGGCGCACGTCGCGGGTCCGGTGGCGGGAGCCGGCGGCGGCCTCAGGCGCGCCGCGCCAGCTCGGCGGCCACCCTCGCTCGGAACGCGTCGGCGTCGAGCGTGTTCCCCGGGTCCCACTTGCCGGCCAGGCTCGTCTCGGCGTGGTAGCGCACGTGGTCCGCTCCGTTGCCGAGCCTGGCCACGACCACCGCCGCAGCGACGACGGAGGCGTCCAGCTGGGCCGCGGTCGGCTGCTGGGAGAAGGGCTGCTGCGGCGCGTAGTCGATCTCGATGCCGACGTAGGAGACGTTGCCGTCCCCGCCCTCCACCGGCCCGCTCGCCCGGGCCTCGCCGGCGTGGTTGGCGCGGCCGGCGGAGATCACGTGGCAGGTGCCGTCCCGTGCGACGAGCACGTGGCACAGCGGACCCCGCAGCCCGGCGCGACCGTCGCGCACCGTGGCGAGGGCCGGCTGGGGGTCCGCCGCGGTGGCTCGGAAGGCCGTGTGGTGCATCAGGACGCCGACCGGGTCGAAGGCCCACGGGCGACCACGCTCGACCCACCCCGCGTCACCCTGCACACGGAGCCCGGCGCCGCGGAGCTCGTCGGCCAACCAGGTCAGCTGCACGCGCCGGCGTCCCGGGATCGGCAGGTCGCGCACGTAGGGCATGCGGTCGAGCAGCGCGAGCCCGCCGACGGTGAGGGTCGTCGCCAGGGCACCTCCGAGGAGCACCCGACGGCCCACGGCACCCGACCGGGTGGTCGGGCGGACCGTCGGCTGCTCGTCCATCCGTGTCATCGCGCTGCTCTCGTCCTGGCCCCGGCGGGACGTCTCAGGACGACGCTACGGGGCCCGGTCCAGCCGCGCCGACGACGTGCCGGACGAGGTCAGGCGACGACCTCGTCGATCGCACCGGAGGCGACGTCGAACACGAAGCCGCGGACCCGGTCGGTCCTCGGCACGAAGGGGTTCGCCCGGATGCGCCGGATGCCCTGCTGCACGTCGGCTGCAGCGTCGGGGAAGGCCTCGGCCTCCCAGCTCGGCCGGATGCCGGTCTCGGCCTCGATCTGCTGGCGGAACGCATCGTCGGTGAAGGTCACCATGCCGCAGTCCGTGTGGTGCAGCAGCACGATCTCCTCCGTGCCGAGGAGACGTTGGCTGATGGCGAGGGACCGCAGAGCGTCCTCGGTGACCACGCCGCCGGCGTTGCGGATGACGTGGGCGTCGCCCTCGACGATCCCCAGGATCTTGGCGGGGTCGAGCCGCGCGTCCATGCAGGCGACGACCGCGACCTTGCGGGCCGGTGGCAGGGGCAGCGGGCCCTCGAAGCCCTCCTGGTAGGCGCGGTTGGCCTGGACGAACTCGTCGGTGACGGTCATGACAGCTCCTCGGGGTGGGATGTGCGTCCAGCGTGCGCTCCCCCGGGACGCGACCACCGACGTCCCAGCAGACGGGACGCCGCACGGTCGCACCGCCCTGGTGCTACCCCGCGTCGACGTCGAGCGTGAACGTGAGCGAGCGCGCCTGCAGCCAGCGGTGCCAGTCCGGGTGCGCGAACGCGTCGGGCGGGGCCGTCTGCGGCTCGATGCAGACCGCGTGCACGGGCTCGCTGTAGACGACCCACCAGGGCGCGTCGCTGGACAGGCGCAGCGTCAGAGCGTCGCCCCAGCGCACGATCGGATCGCGGGCGAGCCGGAAGCAGTCGTCCCACGGACCCTCGCGTGGCGCGACGAGGCGTCCAGTGGGCAGGGCGCCGTCGCGCTCGACCATCTCGAGGGGGGCGACGTCGACGTCGGCGGACGTCCCGTCGGAGAGCGTGCGGCGGAACCACGGGTGCAGGCCGAGCGACGCGCCGGGACCGCCACCGTCCCAGGTGAGCGTGCACACGAGCCGCTGCGGCGTCAGCGCGTAGCCGAGCGTGGCGCGTCCGTCGACCGGCCACGGGTCGCCGAGATCGACCGAGAACGCCGCGCCGTCCTCGGTCGCGTCGTCCTGCTGCCAGACGGCGTCGAGACCGAGCCCGTGCAGCGCGTTGCCGTCGCCGTCGAGCGGCAGCGCGTGACGTGCCCCGGCGTGCTCGAGCGTGCCGCCGCCGATCCGCCCCGCCCAGGGCACCATCGGGTAGCACCCGCGGGAGATCGACGTCGGCACGCCGGGCACCTCCTGCGTCGAGAGCAGCTCCTCCCCTGCGACGGTGAAGGACACCAGCCGGGCTCCGTGCGCCGGGTCGACCTCGATCGCGAGGTCGCCCGCTGCGGCACGCACGGTCACGCGTGAGCCTCGAGCATGCCGCGCAGCTCCTTCTTCAGCTCCCCGATCTCGTCGCGCAGCCGGGCGGCGACCTCGAACTGCAGGTCGGCGGCGGCCGTGTGCATCTGCTCGCTCAGCTGCTCGATGAGCGCCGCGAGGTCGGCCGAGGGCAGGTCGGCGAGGTCCGCGGTGTGCTGGCCGAGCGGCACCGGCGCACCCCGACGCTTGTGGTCGCCGGTGGCGGCGAGCAGCTTCGTCGTGTCGGCGTCCTCGCGGGCCAGCAGGTCGGTGATGTCGCCGATCTTCTTGCGCAGCGGCTGCGGGTCGATGCCGCGCTCGGTGTTGTAGGCGACCTGACGCTCGCGACGCCGATTCGTCTCGTCGATGGCCAGCGCCATCGAGTCCGTGATCCGGTCGGCGTACATGATCACCTGGCCGGACACGTTGCGGGCGGCACGGCCGATCGTCTGGATGAGCGAGCGACCGGAGCGCAGGAAGCCCTCCTTGTCGGCGTCGAGGATCGCCACCAGGCTCACCTCGGGCAGGTCGAGGCCCTCGCGCAGCAGGTTGATGCCGACGAGCACGTCGTACTCGCCCATCCGCAGCTCGCGCAGCAGCTCGACCCGGCGCAGGGTGTCGACCTCGCTGTGCAGGTAGCGCGTGCGGATGCCGGCCTCGAGCAGGTAGTCGGTGAGGTCCTCGGACATCTTCTTGGTGAGCGTGGTGACGAGGACACGCTCGTTCTTCTCGACCCGGTCGCGGATCTGCGCGACGAGGTCGTCGATCTGACCGCGCGTCGGCTTGACCAGCACCTCGGGGTCGACCAGGCCCGTGGGCCGGATGATCTGCTCGACCACCTCTCCCCCGGTCTTCTCCATCTCGTAGTTGCCCGGCGTGGCCGACAGGTACACCGTCTGGCCGATGCGCTCGAGGAACTCGCTCCACGTGAGCGGGCGGTTGTCCATGGCGCTCGGCAGCCGGAAGCCGTGCTCGACGAGCGTGCGCTTGCGGGACATGTCGCCCTCGTACATGGCGCCGATCTGCGGCACCGTCACGTGCGACTCGTCGAGGACGAGCACGAAGTCCTCGGGGAAGTAGTCGAGCAGGCAGTTGGGTGCCGAGCCCGGCGCCCGGCCGTCCATGTGGCGCGAGTAGTTCTCGATGCCCGAGCAGGTGCCGACCTGCTGCATCATCTCGATGTCGTAGGTGGTGCGCATGCGCAGCCGCTGCGCCTCGAGCAGGCTGCCCTGTGCCTCGAGCTCGGCCAGGCGGTCCTTGAGCTCGATCTCGATGCTCTCGATGGCCCGCGTCATGATGTCGGGCCCCACGGCGTAGTGGGTCGCGGCGCCGACGGCCAGCTCGGTGTCCTCGCTGATCACCTCGCCGGTGAGCGGGTGCAGCGTCATGAGCCGCTCGATCTCGTCGCCGAAGAACTCGATGCGGACCGCCATCTCCTGGTAGACGGGGAAGATCTCGAGCGTGTCGCCCTTGACCCGGAAGGTGCCCCGGGTCGGCGCGACGTCGTTGCGGACGTACTGGGCCTGCACCAGCGTGCGCAGCAGCTCCTCGCGCGGCTTCTCGTCGCCGACCGTGAAGCGGATCATGCGCTCCATGTACTCCTGCGCCGACCCGAGGCCGTAGATGCAGGAGACGGTGGCCACGACGATCACGTCGCGTCGGGTGAGCAGCGACCACGTGGCACTGTGGCGCAGCCGCTCGACCTCCTCGTTGATCGAGGAGTCCTTCTCGATGTAGGTGTCGCTCTGCGGGACGTACGCCTCGGGCTGGTAGTAGTCGTAGTAGGAGACGAAGTACTCGACGGCGTTGTTCGGCAGCAGCTCGCGCAGCTCGTTCGCGAACTGGGCGGCGAGCGTCTTGTTCGGCAGCATGACGAGCATGGGCCGCTGGAGCCGCTCGGCCAGCCAGGCGGTGGTGGCCGTCTTGCCGGTGCCGGTCGCGCCCATGAGCACGACGTCCTGCTCGCCGCCCTCGATCCGCTCCTGCAGCGCCTGGATGGCGGCGGGCTGGTCGCCGGCGGGCTCGTATTCGGAGACGACGGTGAAGGGGGCGACCTGACGGCGCAGCTCGGACAAGGGCCTCATGTGCTCCACCGTACGACCAGCCACCGACAGTGGCGCGTCCGACGACGTCCGACCGGACGACCCGCCACGACGCCCCGGGAGTGACGTCGCGCGCGACGTCGAGCCTAGGATGCATCCATGTCTGTATCGGAGCCGGAGGCCGACTCGCCAGCACCGCCCGCGGTGCGGCCGCGGACGGCCGAGCGGCGGGCCGAGCGCTCGCGCGAGATCGTCGCCGCCACCCGGGCCCTGTTCGACGAGCGGGGCGTGCGCGAGGCGCAGATCGAGGACATCGCGCGGGCCGTCGGCATCAACCGGGCCATCATCTACCGGCACTTCTCCAGCAAGGAGGAGCTGTTCGCCGTGACGCTGCTCGGGTACCTCACCGAGCTCGACGCCGCGCTCTCCCCCGGTGACGACCCCGACCTCGCCGCGCCCGACCGGCTCGAGCTGCTCGTGCGGGCCTTCTTCGGCTACGGCCTCGAGCACCCCGCGTTCGTGGACTGCGCCCAGACGCTGCTGCGTCGCCGCGGCACCGAGCTCATGGAGGAGGTCAGCGAGGAGGTCATGATCCGGCTCGGCACGGGCATGAGCGCGTGCCTCGGCCACGTCGTCGGCGTGCTGGAGGACGGCACGCGCTCCGGCGACTTCGCCGTGGCCGACCCGCACCTGCTCGCGAACGTGCTCTACACGCAGGGCCTCGGTGCGCTGAACCTCGCCCACCTGCAGCTGTCGGTGCGCCGGCACATCTCGGGCCTGCCCGTCGTCGACCCGGTCGGCACCGACGACCTGCTCGGGCACCTGCTGCGCGGAGCGCTGGCCATGGCACGCGGCGCCTGACCCGCACCCGCGAGACGCGAAGGACCCCCACGGCAGTGCCGTGGGGGTCCTTCGACGTCGCGGCTGCTCCGACGCCGTAGGCCGAGGGTCAGGCGCCCTCGAGGATCGCGACGACGCCCTGGCCGCCGGCGGCGCAGATCGAGATGAGACCACGGCTGCCCGCGCCCTTCTCGTGCAGCAGCTTCGCGAGGTTGGCCACGATGCGGGCGCCGGTCGCCGCGAACGGGTGGGCCGCGGCGAGCGAGGAGCCCTTGACGTTGAGCTTGCTGCGGTCGATCGAGCCGAGCGGCACGTCGAGGCCGAGCTTCTGCTGGCAGAACTCGGCGTCCTCCCACGCGGCGAGCGTCGACAGCACCTGGCCGGCGAACGCCTCGTGGATCTCGTAGTAGTCGAAGTCCTGCAGCGTCAGGCCGTTGCGGGCGAGCATGCGCGGCACGGCGTAGGCGGGCGCCATCAGCAGGCCCTCGGCGCCGCTGACGTAGTCGACGGCAGCCGTCTCGTAGTCGACGAAGTAGGCGCGCTTGGTCCAGCCGCGACGCTCCGCCTCCTCCTCGGAGGCGAGCAGCGCCACCGAGGCGCCGTCGGACAGCGGCGTGGAGTTGCCGGCCGTCATGGTCGCCTCGTCGCCGAGCTGCTTGCCGAAGACGGGCTTGAGCTTGGCCAGCTTCTCGACCGTGGAGTCCGGGCGCAGGTGGTTGTCCTTCGTGACGCCGTGGAAGGGCGTGACGAGGTCGTCCTGCCAGCCCTCGTCCCAGGACTTCGCGAGGTTCTGGTGCGACAGCGCGGCGAGCTCGTCCTGCGCCTCGCGCGTGATGCCCCACGCGTGCGTGGTCAGGGCCTGGTGGTCACCCATCGACAGGCCGGTGCGCGGCTCGGCGTTGCGGGGCTGGTCGGGCGCGAGGTACGCCGGGCGCACCTTGGCCAGGGCGGCGAGCCGACCCTTGGTGTCCTTCGCGTTGTTGGCCTCGATGAGGATCTTGCGGAGCTTGTCGCCGATGGCCAGGGGCGCGTCCGACGTGGTGTCGGTGCCGCCGGCGATGCCGGACTCGATCTTGCCGAGCTGGATCTTGGCGGCGACCTGGAAGGCGGCCTGCAGACCGGTGCCGCAGGCCTGCTGGATGTCCTCGGCGGGCGTCTCGGGCGAGAGCGCGGAGCCGAGCACGACCTCGCGGGCGAGGTTGAAGTCGCGGCTGTGCTTGAGGACGGCACCGGCGACGAACTCGCCGACGCGCTCGCCCTCGAGGCCGTACCGGGCGACGAGGCCGTCGAGCGCCGCGGTGAGCATCTCCTGGTTGGACACGTTCTGGTAGACGGTGTTCGACCGGGCGAACGGGATGCGGTTGCCGCCGACGACGACGACCTTGCGGATGGACGGGCCGGTGGAGGCCTCGGTGGCCGCTGCGGCCTTCTTGGCCGGGGCCTTCGTCGCGGGGGCCTTCTTGGCGGCCGTCTTCTTCGCGGGGGTGTTCTCCGCCATGGCGCGGTGCTCCTTGCGCTTCGGGGTGGACGGGGTGGTCGGGTGGTGCCGAGCCACCGGGGTGGGTGCGACGATGGTGCCACGCGACGCGGTCCTCGGTCGCCTGCACGCCCGTGTGCGCCTCGCCACCCTCGGTGGACGTTGGTGTCACTCCAAGTTACAGTTTGGCTGCGAATCCAGATACCAATGGTATGCGAGAGATAGGACACACCCGGCGATGAGCGATCGTTACCAGGACCTGGCCCACAACCCGATCGGCAAGTTCCTCGTCAAGAACCTGGGGCTGCCCAACCCGCCGTACCTGGAGCGCTACGAGGGCGGACCGCTCGTCCGGGGCTCCGTGCTGACCGGCAGCGCCACCCCGGGCGACGTCGCGAAGGCCGTGACGGCCGCGCTCAAGGCGCTCAAGATCGAGGCGACCGGCGTCCCCGCCCAGGGCAAGCGCTACAAGGGTCTCGTCTTCGACGCGACCGGCATCGCCGACGCGGCCGGCCTCGTCGCCCTCCAGGAGTTCTTCACGCCGGTGCTGCGCCAGCTCCAGGGCAACGGTCGCGTCGTCGTGGTCGGGACCGTCCCCGAGCAGGCCGGCAGCGAGGGCGCTCGTGTGGCCCAGCGGGCCCTCGAGGGCTTCACCCGCTCGCTCGCCAAGGAGGTCGGCGGCGGCAGCACGGCCAACCTCGTCTACCTCGCCCCCGGCGCCGAGACGTCGCTCGCGTCGACCCTCGGCTTCTTCCTCTCCCCCAAGTCGGCCTACGTCTCCGGCCAGGTCGTGCGGATCGGCACCACCGGCATCACGTCGGTCACGGAGCCTGCGGACCTCGAGAAGCCGCTGGCCGGCAAGGTCGCCCTCGTCACCGGTGCCTCGCGTGGTCTGGGCGAGGCGGACATGCGCACCCTCGCCCGCGACGGCGCCACCGTCATCGGCCTCGACGTCCCGCCGCTGGAGGCCGACCTCAAGGCCCTCGCCGACGAGCTCGGCGGCGGCTACATCGTCGGCGACATCACCGCCGAGGACGCCCCCGCCACGATCGCGGCGTACGTCAAGGAGAACTACGGCTCCGTCGACGTCGTCGTGCACAACGCCGGCATCACGCGCGACAAGCGCCTGCGCAACATGAAGGCCGAGAACTGGCAGCTCGTCGTCGACATCTCCGTCGGTGCGCCGCAGCGGATCACGGACGAGCTCCTGGCCCAGGGCCTGATCAACGAGGGCGGCACGGTCATCGGCATCGCGTCGATCGCCGGCATCGCGGGCAACAACGGCCAGACCAACTACGCCTCCGCGAAGGCGGGCGTCATCGGCTGGATCCAGGCGCTCGCCGAGCGCGTGGCCGGCGACGGCATCACCGCCAACGTCGTGGCCCCCGGCTTCATGGAGACCGAGATGGTCAAGACCATCCCGCTCGGCATCCGCGAGGCCGGCCGACGCATGAACTCGATGTCGCAGGGCGGCCAGCCCGTCGACGTCGCCGAGGCCATCGCCTGGTTCGCCAACCCCGGCTCCGGCGCGGTCAGCGGCAACGTGCTCGGCGTCAACGGCCAGATGCTGCTGGGGGCGTCGTGACCACGAGGCAGTTCGAGGCGGCTCCGGCCACGCTGCCGCTCATGCTGAAGGCCGCGCTGCCCGCGCTGCCGGTGGTCGGCTCGCTCCCCGGCGTCAAGCACGCGTCGGGCACCGTGCCCGACCTCGTGCTCGAGCGCCGCGGCGTGAACACCGACCCGGCACACCTGGAGCGCTACCTCGAGGTCTGCGCGTTCCCGCGTGCCGAGCACCTGCCGGTCACGTACCCGCACATGGCCGCCTTCGGGCTGCACATGGCGCTCATGACCGACACGTCGTTCCCGTTCGCGCCGATGGGGCTGGTGCACCTGCGCAACCGCATCACGCAGCACCGTCCGATCGGCCTCGACGAGACGTTCGACGTGTCGGTGCACGCGGCCGACCTGCGCCCGCACCCGAAGGGCCGCCTCGTCGACGTGCTCACGACCGTCACGGTCGGCGAGGAGGTCGTCTGGGACGAGACCATGACGCTGTTCTCCCGGGGCCGCGGCGGCGACGCCGAGACCTCGACCCCGGTGCTCGACGGCGTCGAGGCCCCGCGGGGCGTCGTGCACTGGCGACTGGCCGGCAACCTGGGACGCCGCTACGGCGCCGTCTCCGGGGACCGCAACCCCATCCACCTCTACCCCGTCACCGCGAAGGCGTTCGGCTTCCCGACCAACATCGCGCACGGGATGTGGACCAAGGCGCGCAGCCTGGCGGCCCTGCAGAACCGACTGCCCGACGCCTTCACGGTCGACGTGGAGTTCAAGAAGCCCGTGCTGCTGCCGACCACCGTCGTCTTCGGGTCCGAGGCCTCCGAGGACGGCATCGTCTTCGGCGTCCGCGCCCAGAAGAAGGACGCGACGCACCTGGTGGGTCGGGTCAGCCACTGACGAGGTCGCGCACGTGACGTGATGCAGGTCTCGTCGTTGGTCCTCCCGGACCACCAGGAGGACCGATGACGAACCTGCTCACCCGCACCCTCGTGCTCGCCGTGTCCGCGGCGGCGTCGGTCACGACGCTCACGGCGCCGGCGAGCGCGGCCGCGGTGGCACCGCCGGCCTCGGCGACGACCGTCGCGGACGCCGCGCCGACGTCGGCGTGGAAGCCACGGCCCGAGCAGTACCCCGCGACCGTGACCCAGCAGGACCTCGCGATCCGCACGTCCGACGGGACCGTGCTGCGCGGCAACCTCATGCGACCCGTCGACGCCGCCGGGCGGCCGGTGACCCGCCGGCTCCCGGTCGTCGTCACCATCACCGCCTACAACAAGAACGTCCAGTCCCAGGCCGGCGGCCTCCTCGGGACCGACCCGAGCTATCTGGTCAAGCGCGGCTACCTGCACCTCACGGTCGACGCCCGCGGCACGGGCAGCTCCGACGGGACGTGGTGCGCCTTCTGCTCGCGCGAGGACCGCGACTTCGGCGAGGTCATGACCTGGGCCGCCGAGCAGCCGTGGAGCGACGGACGCACGGCCATGAACGGGCCCTCGTACATGGGCATCTCGCAGCTCTTCGCCGCCGCCGACCGACCGAAGGGGCTGCGGGCCATCTTCCCCCAGGTGCCCGGTGCCGACGTCTACCGCGACGTGGTCGCCTCGGGCGGCGCGCTCGACATCGGGTTCATCCCGCTCTGGATCGGCCTGGTGAACGGGACGTCGATCATCCCGCCGGCCCTCACCGCGACGGACCCCGGCACCGGCCTGGGCACCCTCGTGACCCACCTGGTCGGCAACGGCCTGTTCAGCACCAACCTCCTGCTGTCCGCGTTCACCGGCGGCGAACCCGCCTACGACGGCGCGTTCTACACGCGGCGCTCGCCCCTGCAGGTCGCGTCGCGCATCACCGTGCCCACGTTCTTCGTCGCGGGCCAGTACGACCTCTTCCAGCGCGGGACACCCCTCCTGTACGAGAACCTGCAGCGTCGGGGCGTCCCGACCCGCATGATCGTCGGCCCCTGGGACCACCTCCAGGGCTCCTCTGGCGCCGAGGTCGGCGACGCCGGGTACGGCAGCATCGAGGAGCTGCAGCTCCGCTGGTTCGACCACTACGTCAAGGGGCTGCCCGGCCAGCGGCTCGACGAGATCGCCGGTCTCAGCAGCTACGAGCAGGGCAGCGGCCGCTGGGTCCGCGGGACGGCGTGGATGCCGTCGACCCTCACCCCACGCACCTTCCGGCTCAGCGGAAGCGCCACGACGGCCGGCACCCCCGGCGGCCTCACCGCCGGGACGCCCCGCAGCGGCAGCACGACCGTGCCGACCATCCCCGTCCAGGGGCTCTGCACGCGGTCGGCGAACCAGTGGACCGCGGGCATCCTGCGCCAGGCGCTGCCCGACCTGCCGTGCTTCACGAACAACACGTTCAACGACAGCCTCGGCCCGGTGTTCGAGACGGCACCGCTCAAGGCCGACGTCGTCGTGCACGGACCGCTGAACGCGCGCCTCTACACGTCGTCCCCCGCCGGCGACGGGATGCTCTCGGTCACCGTCTCCGACGTCGCGCCCGACGGCACGGTGTCCCGCCTCACCGGCGGCTGGCAGGTGCTCTCGCACCGCGCACTCGACCGCTCACGCTCACGCTACGTCGGGACGACCCTGGTGCAGCCGTACCACCCGTTCACGCGGGCGGCGCAGGCTCCTCTGGCTGCCGGCCAGGTCGCGCCGGTCGACGTCGAGGTGTTCCCCACGCGCGCCCGCATCGCCCGGGGCCACCGGCTGCGCGTGTCGGTGCAGGGCTTCGACGTGCCGCACCTGCTGCCGACCCTCGGGTCGCTCCTGCCCGCGCTGGTGCCGATGACGGTCCTGACCGGACCGGAGCACCCGTCGTCCCTGTCCTTCGGCACGCCCTGACGAGCGGGGGCGTCAGTCGCGGGGCGTGACCCGCCGGATGAGGCCCTCCTGCGCGACGGTCGCGACGAGCGTGCCGTCCTCGGCGAACACCCGTGCCGTGCTGAGCCCGCGGGCACCCGACGCCGACGGCGACGTCTGGTCGTACAGCAGCCACTCGTCGGCGCTGATCGGACGGTGGAACCAGATCGTGTGGTCCAGCGACGCCGGCTGCACTCGCGGGGAGCTGATCAGCTCCCCGTGCGGCAGGAGGGCGACGCCGAGCAGGCTGAAGTCGCTGATGTACACGAACGCCGCCGTGTGGATGATCCGCGACGCCGGGAGCGTGCCATCGGCCCGGAACCACAGCCGCTGCACCGCCGGCACCGTCGCCCGGGTCGGGTCGTCCGCGGGACGGTTGTCGCCGATGTAGCGCAGGTCGAACGACGACCACTCCCGCTTCCACGACTCGACCTCCTGCGGCCGGACCTGGCGGATCACGTCGAGCAGCGGCACGGACTCCTCCGGCGACGGCACCTGCGGCATGACGTCCTGGTGGTCGAACCCGTCCTCCGTCCGCTGGAACGACGCGGTCATGTAGAAGATGTTCTCGCCGTGCTGGCGCGCCGCGATCCGCCGCGTCGTGAACGAGCCGCCGTCGCGCACGTTCTCCACGTCGTAGACGATCGGGATCGACGGGTCTCCGCCGAGCAGGAAGTAGGCGTGCAGCGAGTGGATGTGCCGATCCTCCGGCACCGTCAGCTGGGCCGCCGTCACGGCCTGCGCGGCCACCTGGCCGCCGAAGACCCGCTTGAGGCTGGACCCCTCCGGCTGACTGCCACGGAAGAGGCCGACCTCGAGAGGTTCGAGGTCCAGCAGGGTCACGAGCTCGTGGAGGGATGCAGGCACGCGCAGATCCTACCGATCCGCGAGGCCGCCCCGCGTGGGCCTGCAGGGGTCGAGAGCGGGCTCACACCGGGGTGGGTGCGGTGTGTCGTGGTGGTGGGGGTCTCGACCTGCTGGTGCTGCCTGCGGGTCTCGGGCTGTGGCTTCGGCACGGGGTGGACGCAGGATTCTGCGTTCGCGTGTCGGAGGGTCGAGGATGCTGCGTTGGCGACGAGATCCCGTCATGAACGCAGAAGCGTTTGGTCTCGAACGCGCGATTGCAGCATCGTTGCGCCCCGACGCCCGCTGTCGGTGGATGTCCAACCGCAGGAGCGATCCTGAGGGTGCCGATCCACCGATGGTGGGCGCGGGAGGGTCAGTCCTGGTCGTCCTTGCGCTGGCGAGCGAGGAACTGCTCGAACTGGTCGGCCAGCTCGTCGCCGCTCGGCAGGTCGCCGTCCTCGGCGAGCAGCGACTCGGCGGCGCCGCGGGTGAAGGCGTCGTACTGCTGCTCGAGGCCCGCGAGGACCTCGGCGCCGCCCTGGTCCTCGATCTGGCGCTCGATGTCGGCCACCGTCGCACCCTGCACGGCACGCAGGGGGTCGAGGTCGAGGTCGAGGCCCGTCCGGTCGAGCACGGCCTCGAGCAGCGCGAGCGCGGCGGGCGGGTAGTCGACCTGGGTCAGGTAGTGCGGCACGTGCGCGACGTAGCCGGCGCTGTCGAGGCCCCGCTGGGTCAGCCGGTACTCCAGCAGCGACTGTGCCGACGAGGGCACCCGCACCTCGGCCTGCCACAGGTTGGTGCGGTCGACGAGCTCCGGACGCGAGCCGTGCGCGGTGATCATGGTGGGCCGCGTGTGCGGCACGCCCATCGGCACGGCACCGAGGCCCAGGGTCAGGCTCACGTCGAGGTCCTCCACGACCTCCTGCACCCCGTCGACGAAGGACTCCCACCGGAAGTCCGGCTCCGGCCCGGTCAGCACCAGGTAGGGCGTGCCCGACCGGTCGTGCTCGCGGACGACGTCGAGCCGCGGCTCGTCGTAGTCGACGTAGTGGTCCTGGCGGAACGTGATGAACGGACGACGCGCGCGGTAGTCGTACAGCTCGTCGACGTCGAAGCTGCGGAGCACCTCGCCGCGTCCGGACAACAGGTGCTGCGCCGCGATGCGCGGCGCGCCGCCCGCGGTCAGGAACCCGTCGAGGGCATGGATGAGGACCGGGCCGTCGCCGGAGGGCGTCGGGTCGGTCGCGTCGTCTCGGTCACGTCGTGAGGGCCACTTCATCGTCAAGCCCTCAGACGTCCGCGTTGTTCCCGGTCAGCCGCAGCCAGGCGGCGTGGGTGTCGGCAGCGATGGCGTCCGGCGTCAGCCCGAGCCGCTCCAGGATGACCGGACGCTTCGCGTGGTCGAGGAACTCCTGGGCCACGCCGTGCACGCGGACCGGCACCTCGCTCTCGACGTCGCGCAGCGCCTGCGTGAACGCCGCCCCGACACCACCGGCGCGGCCGTTGTCCTCGACCGTCACGACGAGGCGGTGCTCGGCGGCGAGCCCGACGACGGCGGGGTCGAAGGGCTTGACCCAGCGCGGGTCGACGACCGTGACCCCCAGCCCCTGGGCCGACAGCCGCTCCGCCGCGGCGAGGCAGGTGGGCACCATCGAGCCGACCGCCAGCACGAGGACGTCCTGTCGGTCGCCACGCGCGAGCACGTCGCACGTGCCGACCGTGTCGATCGCCTCGACGTCGGCGGGCACGGCACCCTTCGCGAAGCGGACGACCGTCGGGGCGTCGTCGACGTCGACGGCCTCGCGCAGCAGCTCGCGCAGACGGGCTCCGTCGCGCGGCGCCGCCAGGCGGAGCCCGGGCACGAGCTGCAGCATCGACATGTCCCACATGCCGTTGTGGCTCGCGCCGTCGTCGCCGGTGACGCCCGCGCGGTCGAGCACGAAGGTGACGCCGCACCGGTGCAGCGCGACGTCGAGCAGCACCTGGTCGAACGCGCGGTTGAGGAAGGTCGCGTAGACGGCGACCACGGGGTGCAGCCCCGCCATCGCCATGCCGGCGGCGCTCGTCGCGGCGTGCTGCTCGGCGATGCCGACGTCGAAGACGCGGTCGGGGAACTTGTCGGCGAACGCGTCGAGCCCGACGGGGTAGAGCATCGCCGCGGTGATGCCGACGACGTCGGGACGCTCGTCGGCGATCCGGACGACCTCGTCGCGGAACACCGACGTCCACCCGGCCGGCGCGACCGAGACGGCGTCGCCCGTGGTGCGGTCGAACTGCGGAGCCTGGTGCATCTGGTCGTGCTCGTTCGCGACGGCGATGTCGTAGCCCTGGCCCTTGGTGGTCAGCACGTGCACGAGCACCGGACCGCCGAAGCGCTTCGCGTGCGCCAGGGCGGACTCGACGGCCTTGCGGTCGTGCCCGTCGACCGGACCGACGTACTTGAGGCCGAGGTCCTCGAACATGCCCTGCGGGGCGAGGACGTCCTTCAGGCCCTTCTTGATGGCGTGCAGGGCGTCGTAGGCGGCCGGACCGACCGAGCCGCCGCGGTTCAGCCGCTCGCGGATCGCGCCCAGCGCGGGCTCGTAGCGCGGGTTGGTACGGATGTCGGTGAGCCGGTTGGCGAGGCCGCCGACGGTCGGCTGGTAGGAGCGTCCGTTGTCGTTGACGACGATGACGACCCGCCGGTCCTGCGACGCGGCGATGTTGTTGATGGCCTCCCAGGCCATGCCGCCCGTCATGGCGCCGTCGCCGATCACCGCGACCACGTGGTCCTCGCGACCCAGCACCTGGTTGGCCCGTGCCATGCCCTCGGCGTAGGACAGGCTCGTGGACGCGTGGCTGTTCTCGACCCAGTCGTGCTCGGACTCCGCCCGGCTCGGGTAGCCCGAGAGGCCACCCTCCTGGCGCAGCGTGTCGAACGCGCCGGCCCGGCCCGTGACCATCTTGTGCACGTAGGCCTGGTGTCCCGTGTCCCAGACGATGCGGTCGCGCGGGGAGTCGAAGACGCGGTGCAGCGCGAGCGTCAGCTCGACGACACCGAGGTTCGGGCCCAGGTGCCCGGCGTGCGCCGCGACGGCGTCGATCGTGCGCTCACGGATCTCGTGGGCGAGGGTCTCGAGATCGGCGTCGGACATCGCCCGCAGGTCCGCCGGGCCGGTGATCTCGTCGAGCAACGCCATTCGGTCAGTCTAGCCAGCGGGCCTCACGCACGCCCGGCACCACCGTCAGGTGCGGTAACGACCGCGCAGGTGCGTCAGCGCGGGTCCGTCGCGCAGGTCCACGTCGTCGACGGTGCCCCGCAGCAGCAGGCCCCAGCCCTCGTGCGCGGGCTCGACGTCGTCGAGGCTGACCCCGACGCAGGCGACGGCGTCGTCGAGGCGCGGCCCCCAAGGACCGTCGCTCCACGACCCGATCGTGAACGGCCCGCCCGGTGCCGGCGCCGTCCCGGCGAACGCGTCGGCGAGGTACCCGTGGTCGGCCCCGAGCACGTTCACGCTCACCCGCGCGGGGCGCGCGTCCCAGAGGTCGGACTCCTCGTCCACCAGGGCCAGCACCCGGGCGGGATCGCCTGCGGCGAGCAGGAACGACGAGACGGTCAGCCCGACTCTCCCCCGCCCCTGGCCTGCCGTCCAGACCGTGACGGCCGCCGGCAGCCGCCCGCGCAGGCGTCGCAGCACATCCCGCTCCCCCTCGGGGGGCACGAAGGGGTGCTCGTCGTGGATCGTCACGCCGTCAGCCTAGGCAGACCCCGTCCGCGCGGCAGCGTGGCACGCCCGGCGAGAGACTCACCGGGGACGCGCGGTCTCGTGCTCGATGGTCGCGCGCGTGTCCTCCTCGACCGAGCGGCCCGTCAGCGTCCGCGCGCCCGGGACGCCACGGTCCTGGACGAGGTTCAGGGCCGGCACCCGGTCCTCGACGACGAACGTGGCCCGGGTGAACGCCTCCGCACCAGGTGTCCGGACCTGCGGCAGGCAGCGGAACTCCGCCGTCAGCTCCTCCGGCGTGATGCGGGTGCGGACGTAGCCGCGCAGGTTGTTCTGCAGCCTCAGGTGCGGGTTCCACCGCAGCCACGGGTGCGCGGTCAGGTCGCTGTCGGACCCGTTGCCGCCGGAGGTGACCGACGAGCACACCAGCTCGGTGCCGACGCTGCGCGACGTCGGGTCGTCGTAGTCGAGCTTCAGCTCCGAGGCCCAGTGCGCGTGCACGTCACCGGTGAGCACCACGGGGTTGCGGACCTGCGCGTCGACCCAGCCGCGGGTGATGCGGTCGCGCGACGCCTGGTAGCCGTCCCAGGCGTCCATCGACACCGTCTTCACCGGTCCGTCGGTGCTGTCGCGCTGGGCGAAGAACACCTGCTGGCCGATGACGTCCCACCGGGCCCGCGACCGGCGGAAGCCGTCGAGGAGCCAGCGCTCCTGCGCCGGCCCGACGATGGTGCGGCTCGGGTCGACCGCCGCCGGGCAGTCGGCCTTGTAGCCGTCGCCGCAGCCCTGGTCGTCGCGGAACTGCCGCGTGTCGAGCATGTGGAACGACGCGAGCGCACCCCAGTGCAGCCGACGGAAGAGCTGCAGGTGGTCGCCCCGCGGGATCGAGGAGCGCCGCAGCGGCATGTTCTCGTAGTAGGCGCGGAAGGCGGCGGCCCGTCGGGCGGCGAACCCGGGCTTCTCCGACAGGTTCTCGGGCGTGTCGCCGGCCCAGTTGTTGTCGACCTCGTGGTCGTCCCAGACGACCAGCCACGGGGCGGCTGCGTGGGCGGCCTGGAGGTCGGCGTCGGCCTTGTACTGGGCGTGCCGCTGGCGGTACGAGGCGAGGTCGACGGTCTCGGGACCCTCGTGGTCGCGCACGTTCCCGCCGGGTGCCACGTAGTCGCGCGCCGTGTACTCGTAGAGGTAGTCGCCGAGGTGGAGCACCAGGTCGGGCTGGTCGACGGCGATGTTGCGGTAGGCGCTGAAGAACCCGTGCTCGAGCTGGGCGCACGAGGCGAACGCCATCGTCATCGACGCGGGCAGGCTGCCCGGCGTGGGCGAGGTGCTCGTGCGGGCGGCCCGCGAGACGTGGCGTCCGGCCCGGAAGCGGTACCAGTACTCCCGGCCGGGCCGCAGCCCGTCGACCTCGACGTGCACGCTGTGGGCGTGCTGGGGCAGCGCGGTCACCCGCCCGCTGCGCACCACGCGCCGGAACCGGGAGTCGGACGCCACCTGCCAGGTGAGGGCGACAGGACGGTCGGGCATGCCGCCGCGGCCGTCGGCAGCGGTCGGGTCGAGCGCGAGCCGGGTCCAGAGCACGACCCCGTCGGGCACCGGGTCGCCGGACGCGACGCCGAGCGTGAAGGGGTCGTGGCGCAGGGTGTCGGCGTGACGACGTCGGTCCGCGGCGGCCCCCGAGGCCGTCGCTGGGACCAGGACGCCGCCGGCACCGACCGCCGCCGCGCCGACGGCGCCGCCCACGACGAGTCGTCGGCGCGTGGGGTCGGGGGCGGGCGTGGGGGTGGGTTCGGGCGTGTCAGTCATGGCCCCAGCCGACCGGTCGCGGGTGAACGCACGGCGACGCACGTGGGAGCGCCCGCGGAACGACCCCAGCCGGCCCGACGCGTGAGACACGTCACGCTGGACGCTTGACTTCGTTCGGACCCTGAACGAATATGGGTCCATGCCCCTCGCCCTCGGCGTCGACTCCTCGACGCAGTCCACGAAGGCCGTCCTCGTCGACGCCGACGACGGCACGGTCGTCGCGTCGCGCACGGCCCCGCACCCCGACGGCACCAGCGTCGACCCGCGCGCCTGGCTCGACGCGTTCGACGCCGCGGCCGGTCCCCTGCTCCCCCGCGCCGCCGCCGTGGCCGTCGGGGGCCAGCAGCACGGCATGGTGGCGCTGGACGCCGACGACGCGCCCGTGCACGACGCGCTCCTGTGGAACGACACCCGCTCCGCCGCGGCCGCCGCGACGCTGGTCGAGGAGCTGGGCGGACCGGCCGCCTGCGCCGAGGCCGTGGGCAGCGTGCTCGTGGCCTCCTTCACCGTCACGAAGCTGCGCTGGCTGCGCGACCACGAGCCCGACGCCGCGCGGCGCACCACACGTGTCCTGCTGCCCCACGACTACCTGTCGTGGCACGCCGGAGGGCGTCGCTCCGCCCCCGCCACGGACCGCGGCGACGCCTCGGGCACCGGCTACTACTCCCCCGCGGACGGGACCTACCGCGAGGACGTCCTCGAGCGGGCTCTCGGGCACCGGGCCGGACTGCCGCACGTCGCGGGCCCGAGCGAGCAGGTCGGCACCACCGAGCACGGCGCCGTCGTGGCTCCCGGGACGGGCGACAACATGGCCGCCGCCCTCGGGCTCGGGCTCGGGCCGGGCGACGTGTCGCTCTCGATCGGGACGTCCGGCGTGGCCGCGGCGGTCAGCGACTCCCCCGTCGTCGACCGCACCGGCGTCGTGACCGGCTTCGCCGACGCGACCGGGCGCTACCTGCCCATGGCCACGACGCTCAACGCCGCACGCATCCTCGACCTGCACGCACGGCTCCTCGGCGTCGACCACGACGAGCTCGCCGCTCTCGCCCTCGACTCCGTGCCGGGTGCCCACGGCCTCACCGTCAGCCCGTACTACGACGGCGAGCGCACCCCGAACCGGCCCGACGCCAGCGGCACCTGGGCCGGGCTCACCACGGCGACCAGCCGCGCCGACGTCGCCCGGGCCGCCGTCGAGGCGCTGCTGTGCTCCCTGGCCGACGCGCTCGACGCCGTGGCCCAGGGGCTCACCGGGGTCGACCGCGTGCTGCTCATCGGCGGCGGCGCCAAGAGCCCGGCCGTGCAGGCGCTCGCACCGGCCGTGCTGGGACGCGACGTCGTGCTGCCGGCCTCCGCCGAGTACGTCGCACTCGGCGCCGCCCGCCAGGCCGCGTGGACCCTGGCCGGCTCGGCCGAGCCGCCCGCGTGGCCGCTCGCCGGCACCCGGGTGCTGCGCGCCGACCCGACGCCCGCCGTCCGCGACGCGTACGCGGCCCTGCGCGACCGCGCCACCGCCCTCACCCCCTGACCCGTCCCCGCCAGCACCACCGACCACCTGCCCACACCCCGCACCACCCACCGAGAGGCGCACCATGTCCGTCCCCACCCCGACCCCCGCCGACAAGTTCTCCTTCGGCATCTGGACCGTCCAGTACGCCGGCCGCGACCCGTTCGGCGACCCGACGCGCGCGCCGATGGACCCGGTGCACGCGCTCGAGAAGCTCGCCGAGCTCGGCGCCTACGGCGTCAACTTCCACGACGACGACGTCGTGCCCTTCGGCTCCTCCACGAGCGAGCGCGACGCCATCCTCGACCGGTTCCGCCAGGGCCTCGCCGACACCGGCCTGGCCGTCACGACCGCCACCACCAACCTCTTCGGCCACCCCGTCTTCAAGGACGGCGGCTTCACGTCGAACGACCGCGCCGTGCGCCGCTTCGCGCTGCGCAAGGTGATGCGCAACATCGACCTCGCCGCCGAGCTCGGCGCGCAGGTCTACGTCTGCTGGGGCGGTCGCGAGGGCGCCGAGAGCGGCGCGGCGAAGGACGTGCAGGCCGCGCTGTCGCGCTACAAGGAGGGCTTCGACCTCCTGGGCCAGTACGTCGTGGACCAGGGCTACGACCTGCGCTTCGCGATCGAGCCCAAGCCGAACGAGCCCCGTGGCGACATCCTGCTCCCCACCATCGGCCACGCCCTCGCCTTCATCGACAGCCTCGAGCGTCCGGAGCTGGTCGGCGTGAACCCCGAGATCGGGCACGAGGAGATGGCCGGCCTGAACGCCGCCCACGGCTACGCGCAGGCGCTGTGGCACGGCAAGCTCTTCCACATCGACCTCAACGGCCAGACCGGGCCGCGCTACGACCAGGACTTCCGCTTCGGCGCCGGCAACGCCCGCGGCGCGTTCTGGGTCGTCGACACGCTGCTGCAGGGCGGCTACGACGGACCGGTGCACTTCGACTTCAAGACGCCGCGCACCGAGGACGAGGACGGCGTGTGGACGGCCGCGGCCGCGTGCATGACGAACTACCTGGTGCTGCGCGACAAGGCACTCGCCTTCCGCGCCGACCCCGACGTGCAGGAGGCGCTCGCCGCGTCGCGCGTGGGTGAGCTGGCCACGCCGACCCTCGCCGAGGGCGAGACCTGGCAGGACCTGCAGGCCGCGCCGGAGGAGGATCCCGAGACCCTCGGGGCCCGCGGCATGGCCTTCGAGCGCCTCGACCAGCTCGCGCTCGAGCACCTCTACGGGGTGCGCTGAGCATGCCCCCCGCCGCCCCCGACCAGCTGCGTCGCGCCAACACGGCCCTCGTGCTGCGCACGCTGCGTGACCAGGGCCCCGGCAGCCGGTCGGCGCTCGCACGTCGCACCGGGCTGGCCAAGGCCACGGTGGGGGCGATCGTGGGCGAGCTCGCCGAGCACGCCGTCGTCGTCGAGGGCGAGGCCTCCTCGCAGGGCCGGGGTCGGCCGTCGACCCCGGTCGGGCTGGTCGCCGGCAGCGTGCTGGGCCTCGGGCTGGAGGTGAACGTCGACTACGTGGCGGCGGCGCTCGTCGACCTCGCCGGGTCGCACGTGCTCACCACGACGCGCGAGGTGCCGCAGGGCGACGACGCGCTCGACGTGCTGGAGGGTCTCGCGCTGGAGGTCCGGCGCGAGGCCCCCGGTCGCATCGTCGGTGCGCACCTCGCCGTCCCCGGCCTCGTCGAGCGCGACCACGCGACCGTCCGGCTCGCGCCCAACCTGGGCTGGACGGACACCCGGCCCGGCGACCGGCTCGCCGACGCGCTCGGCCTGCCCGTGCAGGTCGACAACGACGCCAACCTCGCCGCGGTCGCCGAGGCCACCCACGGCGCGGCGCGTGGCACGGCGTCGTCGCTGTACATCACCGGAACCGTCGGCATCGGCGGCGGCATCGTGCAGGACGGGCGGCTCGTCCGCGGCTCCGGGTTCGCCGGCGAGGTCGGGCACATGCCGGTCGGCCAGCCGGACCGGCGGTGCGCGTGCGGCCGGCTCGGCTGCTGGGAGGCGACCGTCGGTCTGCGGCCGACGCTGGCCGCCGTCGACGTGACCGGCGAGGGCACGCCCATGGAACGCGCCACGCAGGTCGCCGACCGCGCGTCGACCGACCCCGCCGCCGCCGACGTCCTCAGGTCGCTGGCCACCGACCTCGGCCGCGGCCTGGCCGCCCTGTGCACGGTGCTCGACCCGGAGACCGTGGTGCTGGGCGGCTACTTCCAGCCGCTGGCGCCGTGGATCCTCGACGACGCCGAGGCCACGCTCGCCGACCGGCTGCCGTCGGCGGACGCGCACCGACCCACGCTCCGCGTCGGCGAGCTCGGCATCGAGGCCGCCGCCCTGGGCGCGGCGGAGCAGGCGCTGGCCGACGTGCTCAGCGGCGTCGCCGCGCTCTGAACGCTCGCGGGCTCAGGCGACGACGAGCGCCGACTCGACGTCGAGCTGGGCCTGCGCCAGGCAGCTGACCGGGTCGGCGAGCAGGCGGCCGAAGGCCGTCTCGGCCGCACCGAGCAGCACCGCGTCGGGGCCGAGACCGGGCAGCGCGACCCGCACGAGCTCCTGCGGAGCGACGAGCGCGGCGTCGCGGAGGGTCTGGTCGACCTCCTCGCGCACGAGCGGGTAGAGCGAGCGGAGGAACCCACCGAGCACGATGACCTGCGGGTTGAGCAGGTTGACGACGTTCGCGAGGCCGCGGCCCAGGAGCCGCCCCACCTCGCGCAGGTCCTCGTCGGCGGTCGTGAGGCCGTCGAGCACCTCGTCGAGCGACGCGACCCGGTCCGCCGGGCACCCGATGGCCTCCGCGATGGCGTGCGCACCGACCTGCGTCTCCCAGCATCCGCGGTTGCCGCAGTGGCACTCGCGACCCTGCGGGTCGATCGACAGGTGCCCGATCTCCCCCGCGTACCCGCCTGCGCCGACGAGCCGGTGCCCGCCCACGATCACACCGGCTCCGACGCCGACCTCGCCCGAGAGGTACACGAGGTCGGCCACGTCGACGCCGGCACCACGAAGATGCTCCGAGAGCGCGCCGAGGTCGGCGTCGTTGCCCACCTCGACCGGAGCGATCCGGCCGAGGCGCTCCGACAGGATCGCGCTGAACGGCACGTCGACCCAGCCGAGGTTGGGGGCGAGCCGCACCAGGCCGTCCGACCGGCGCACCACGCCGGGGACGGCCATGCCGACGCCGACGAGCGCGCTGCTCGGGGCGGCGTCGCGCACCACGAGGCGCAGCATCGCGTGGATGGCGTCGGCGACCGCGTACGGGTCGCGCGAGGCCGGGATCGGGCCGGTGGCCCGGGCGAGCACGGTGCCGCCCAGGCCGACACGTGCCACGGCCAGGCCGTCGACCCGCACGTCGACGGCCAGCACGTGGGCACCGTCCGCTGTCGGGACGACGTCGGGCGAGGGGCGGCCGGCGCCGTTGCGCACGGCCGCCGACCGCACCTGCTCGGCCAGGCCGATGGACTCCAGCTCGCTCACGAGCCCCGCGATCGTGCTGCGGTTCAGGCCCATGTGCGTGGTGAGGTCCGCGCGGGACACCCGACCCCGCAGGTGCACCTGCCCGAGCAGCGTGCCCAGGTTGTGCCGTCTCACGGCCTCCTGGTTGGTACCCGCCCCCCCGCGGGCCCGCGTCTGCATGGTCGGCTCAGCTCACGCCCGACGCCGACCGGCGTCGGCGCGACAGGGCGTCGACGCTGGCGGCGAGCAGCAGCACGCCTCCCGTGACGACGTAGTTGATCCAGCTGGCCTGGTTGAGCAGGCCGAGACCGTTGGCAATCGTCGCGATCACGACACCGCCGATGACGCCGTCGCGCGCCTTGCCCTTGCCGCCGAAGAGGCTGGTGCCGCCGATGACCGCGGCGCCGACCGCGTACAGCAGCGTGTTGCCGCCACCGGAGGAGGGCGAGACCTTGCCCGCGTACGACGCGGCGATGATGCCGCTGATCGCCGCCGTGGAGGTGCAGATGACGAACACGGAGATGCGGATGCGGTCGACGTTGATGCCGGCCCGTCGTGCGGCCTCGCGGTTGCCGCCGACGGCGTACACGTGGCGTCCGTAGCGCGTGCGGCTGAGCAGGAAGGTGAAGAGCACCAGCAGCGCGCCCACCACGAGCAGCACGTACGGCACGCCCTGGATCGGGAAGTTCGGGTTCCGGCTGCGGTCGACGTTGAGCAGGGCCGTGAGGCCCAGGACGACGACGGCCAGGCCGGCGATCTTGACGACGATCAGGCTGAGCGGCTGGTGCGCGAGCCCGCGTCGGACCTGGGTGCGGTGGCGCAGCAGCGCGAGGGCCGCGAACAGGACGACCACGGCGACCGCGACGATCCAGCCGACGGTGACGGGCACGTTCTTGATGGTGATGCCGCGCAGGACCGGGTCGGCCACGCGGACCGAGCCGCCCTGGCCGATCATCTTGAGCAGCACGCCCTGCAGGGCCAGGAAGAAGGCCAGCGTGACGACGAAGCTGGGGATGCCGAGCTTGGCGACCAGCGCGCCGATGAACGCGCCGAGCACCATGCCGACGACGAGCGCGCCGACCACGGCGACGTACCAGGGCAGCCCGTGGTCGTCGATGACGAGCGCCGCGACCGCGGCCCCGACCGCGCCCGCGACGCCCGCGGACAGGTCGATGTCGCCGAGCAGCAGCACCGGGATGAGGGCCATGGCCAGCACGCAGATCGCGCCGGCCTGCGTGATGAGGTTCGCGATGTTCAGCGCGGTGAGGAACGTGTCGCTGAGCGAGCCGAAGACGACGAAGAGGACGACGAGCCCCAGCGTCGCGGGCAGGGCGCCCATGTCGCCGCCGCGCAGGCGGTTGAGGTAGGCCTGCCAGGCCTCGCCGAGCGTCGTCGTCTGGCGCGCGTCGATCGCGAAGTCGGAGTCGGCGAGTCCGCTGCCGACGTTCTGGGCGGGCTGGGTGCCCGTGGATGACGTGGTCATGGTGCCTCTCAGACGGATGCGAGCCCGAGGTCGCCCGAGCGACCCGCGGTGATGAGCTCGACGACCTGGGTGTTGGTGACGTCCTTCGTGGCGACGTCGGCGGCCACGCGGCCGAGGTACAGGGTGGTGATGCGGTCGGCGACCTCGAAGACGTCGACCATGTTGTGGGAGATCAGCACGACGCCGAGTCCCTGGTCGGCGAGGCGGCGGACGAGGTCGAGGACCTGACGGGTCTGGGCGACGCCGAGGGCCGCGGTGGGCTCGTCGAGCAGCACGACCTTGGAGTTCCAGAGCACCGACTTCGCGATGGCGACGGTCTGGCGCTGGCCGCCGGACAGGCTGGCGACGCTCTGGCGCACCGACTTCACGGTGCGCACGGACAGCGACGCGAGCGTCTCGCGGGCGCGGGCCTCCATGGTGGCCTCGTCGAGCTGGGGGCCCTTCATGAGCTCGCGGCCGAGGAACATGTTCTCGACGATGTCGAGGTTGTCGCAGAGGGCGAGGTCCTGGTAGACGACCTCGATGCCGAGGTCGGCGGCGTCGCGGGGGCCGTGGATGTCGACCGGCTCGCCCTCGAAGTAGCGCTGGCCCGTGTCGGCGGAGTAGATGCCGGCAATGGTCTTGACGAGCGTCGACTTGCCGGCGCCGTTGTCGCCGACGAGCGCCGTGACCTGGCCGGGGTAGACGGCGAAGTCGACGTCGTGCAGGACGTGGACGGCGCCGAAGCTCTTGTTGATGCCGCGCAGCTCCAGCAGCGGGGTGGTGGTCATGGGGGTGTCTCCAGGGAGTCGCAGGAGGGCGGTCGGACGGTGCGGGCGCGGACGCGCCCAGCGTGACTCCCGCGGGGGACGGTCTGGCAGGACCGTCCCCCGCGGGACGTCGGGGTGGACGTCAGCTGATGCCGGCGTCCGCGCAGAGCTTCGCGAAGTCGTTGGCGCAGAGGTCGTCCTTGCTGACGCCTCCGTCGTCGACGACGTCCTTGACGTTGTCCTTCGTGATGGACTGCGGGGTCAGGAGGATCGAGGGAACCTCACGCTTGCCCTCGGAGTCCTCGGTGGTGCCGTTGGTCTCGGCCTTGTCGCCCTTGGCGAGCGCGATGGCCGCCTTGGCGAGCGCGCCGGCCTCCTGGGTGGCCGACTTGTACACCGACATGCACTGGTCGCCCTTGAGGATGTTCTGCAGGCCCTCGACCGTGGCGTCCTGGCCGGTGACGGGCACCTTGCCCTCCTGGCCGTTCTTCTGGAGGATCGAGATGACCGAGCCGGCGAGGCCGTCGTTGGCCGCGTAGACGCCCTGGACGTCGCCGTCGACCTTCGTGTACAGCTGCTCGAAGATCGTGACGGCCTGCTCGTTGTCCCAGTCCGGGACGGCCTGCTCGCCGACGTTCTTGTACTTGCTGTTCTTGTCGAGGACGCTGTGCGCACCCTGGGAGAACAGCGTCGCGTTGTTGTCGGTGGGCGAGCCGTTCAGGTAGATGATGTTGGCGTCCTTGTCACCGAGGCACTGCTCGAGACCCTGGCCCTGCAGCTCGCCGACCTTGGTGTTGTCGAACGAGACGTAGTAGTCGGCCGAGCCGCCCAGCGTGAGCCGGTCGTAGTCGATCGTCTTGACGCCCTGCTGCGCGGCCTTCTCCTCGATGGAGGCGCCGGAGTCGGAGTCGAGGTTGACGATCGCGAGGACGGTGACGCCGTCGGCGATCATGCTGTCGGCGATGGTGGCCATCTTGTCGGCGTCGCCCTCGGCGTTCTGGATCTCGTACTTGACGCCGGCCTCCTTGAAGGCCTTCTCGAGCGCGGGACGGTCGGCCGACTCCCAGCGCACCGAGGACTTGGTGTCGGGGAGGATGACGCCGATCTTGCCCTCGTCACCCTTGCTGTCGCCGCCGTCGTTCCCCGAGTCGCTGCTGCCGCAGGCGCTCAGCATGAGCGTGGCACCCATGAGCCCGGCCAGCACCAGATTGCGCGTCCGCTTCACACGAACCGCCTCCTTGATTCATCTCGCGCGACACGGAGACGACATCTGATCGACACCCGGACGCAATTGTTGTTTGCGTGAACCTATCGCGTGATCGGGGTCACGTCCAGCACCTTGGAGCAATAAGGTGTCGCGGACAACGAATTTCTTCCGTGGGTCGGCACCGGGGCGCTCCTCCCCCGCCCGCTGGACGGTCCACCGGGGGGCGGGTTGGCGACGCACGATGCTGCGTTCGCGCGTCCCGGGCGGTGGATCTGCCACCTTCTGAGCGCTGTTCAGGTGGCAGATCCACCGC
>NZ_JBYTCR010000023.1:0-50432 GCF_058790455.1 Aeromicrobium sp. EU05-FHT14F07 | reverse complement strand
CGTCGCGACCGTGGTCGCGACGAGGGCGTCGTCGTCGGTGCTGCTCGCAGTCTCAGGCGCCGAGCAGCGGCCCGACCTGGTTGCGGAACATCGACAGCGCGGAGCCGATGGCCATGTGCATGTCGAGGTACTGGTAGGTGCCGAGCCGGCCGCCGAAGAAGACGTCCTGCTCCCCCTCCGTGAGGGTGCGGTAGGCCAGCAGCCGCTCACGGTCGGCGTCGGTGTTGACCGGGTAGTAGGGCTCGTCCGTGCGCTCGGCGAACCGCGAGAACTCCCGCATGATCACGGTCTTGTCGTCGGGGTAGGACGTGCGCTCGGGGTGGAAGTGGCGGAACTCGTGGATGCGCGTGTACGGGTACTGCGAGTCCGGGTAGTTCATCACCGACGTGCCCTGGAAGTCGCCCGTGGGCAGCACCTCGCGCTCGAAGTCGAGCGTGCGCCACGAGAGCTCGCCCTCGGCGTAGTCGAAGTAGCGGTCGACGGCACCGGTGTAGACGACCGGCACCTGCCCGACGGTCGAGGCCTTGCTGATCGGCTGGTCGGCGTCGAAGAAGTCGACGCCGAGGCGCACCTCGATGTTCGGGTGGTCGGCCATGTTCTCGAGCCAGCGCGTGTAGCCCTGGGTCGGCAGGCCCTCGTGGGTGTCGTTGAAGTAGCGGTTGTCGTACGTGTACCGCACGGGCAGGCGGGTGATGATCTCCGCGGGCAGCTGCGTGGGGTCGGTCTGCCACTGCTTGGCCGTGTAGTCGCGGATGAACGCCTCGTAGAGCGGGCGGCCGATCAGCGAGATGGCCTTCTCCTCGAGGTTCGCCGCCGACGCTGTGTCGAACTCCCCGGCCTGCTCGGCGATCACGGCACGCGCCTCGTCGGGCGAGTAGGCGGCCGAGAAGAACTGGTTGATGGTGCCCAGGTTGATGGGCAGTGGGTACACGACACCGGCGTGGTTCGTGTACACGCGGTGCTGGTAGCCGGTGAAGGTCGTGAACCGGTTGACGTACTCCCACACCGTCTCGTTGGAGGTGTGGAAGAGGTGGGCGCCGTAGCGGTGCACCTCGATCCCGGTCTCCGGGTCGTCCTCGGAGTAGGCGTTGCCGCCGACGTGGTCGCGTCGGTCGATGACGACGACCTTGCGACCCAGCTCACGGGCGACCCGCTCGGCGATGGTCAGTCCGAAGAATCCCGATCCGACGACCACGAGGTCGGCGTCCATGTGCACTCCTTGCGTTGGTGGCGAGGGACGCTGCAGTCTACCCGGCTGCCGACGCCGTCCGACCCGCGTGACGCGCCGCGCCAGCGCCCCGCAGGCTGGACCGGCGTGCTCCGGCCGGTAGGATCGTCCGGGCCGTCCCACGGCGTCCTGGAAGGAACTCATGCGACTGTTCGTGCAGGTCCCCTGCCTCAACGAGGAGGCGACCCTCCCCCTCGTCCTCTCGTCGATCCCGCAGCAGATCGACGGCATCGACGAGATCTTCGTGCTCGTCATCGACGACGGCTCCAGCGACCGCACGGTCGAGGTCGCCCGCGAGCACGGCGTCCAGCACTTCGTGTTCCACACCCGCAACATGGGCCTGGCGCGGTCCTTCCGCGACGGCGTCGACTACGCGCTGCAGCACGGCGCGGACATCGTCGTCAACACCGACGGCGACAACCAGTACCCGCAGCAGAGCATCGCCGAGCTCGTGCAGCCGCTGCTGCGCGGCGAGGCCGACATCGCGATCGGCGACCGGCAGACGAAGACCATCGAGCACTTCTCGCCGTTCAAGAAGGTCATGCAGTCCTTCGGCAGCAAGGTGGTCAACTACGCGGCCGAGACCGACCTGCCCGACGCCGCCAGCGGGTTCCGCGCGTACTCGCGCGAGTCGCTGATCCGGCTCAACGTCGTCACGCAGTTCAGCTACTGCATGGAGACGATCATCCAGGCCGGCAACAAGCGGCTGCGCATCGCGAGCGTGCCGATCCGGACGAACCCGAAGACCCGCGAGTCGCGGCTGTTCTCCAACATCTTCCAGCACATGGCCCGCTCGGGGCAGGCCATCATCCGCAGCTACATCATGTTCAAGCCGTACGCGGTGTTCACGACGCTCGCGCTGGTGTTCTCGCTGGCCGCGGCGATCCCGTTCGTGCGGTTCCTCGTGCTCTACCTGCAGGGTGCGGGCTCGGGCAACATCCAGTCGCTCGTGTTCGGCGTCGGCATGCTCGTCGCGGCGCTGCTGTGCGTCGCGCTGCTCGTCATCTCCGACATGCTGCGGACCAACCGCGTGCTGCTGGAGGACGCCATGGAGCGCATCAAGCTGGTGCAGTACGCCGACGAGCGCCTGCTGGACCCGCACCGTCCCGACGAGGTGCACGTCAGCCCGCGCGGTCTGCACCACGACTGAGCGCGGCTCTCCAGCTGCCGTGCGACGTCACGTCGCGCTGCCGGACGTCGCGCTGCGAAGCGGCCGTCAGGCCATCATGGCGTCGATGGCGGGCTCGATGGGTCCGTCGTACACCTGCTTGCCCTGGCGGATCACGATGCCGCGGTCGCAGACCTGACGCACCATGTCCTGGTCGTGGCTGACGATCACCATCGTCTTGCCCTCGCGGGAGAGCTCCTCGATCTTGGCGCGGCACTTGGCCTGGAACGGTGCGTCGCCGACGGACAGCACCTCGTCGACGAGCAGGATGTCGAGCTCGCAGTGGATGGCCACCGAGAACGCCAGACGCATGAACATGCCCGAGGAGTAGTGCTTGACCTCCTGGTCGATGAACCGCTCCACCTCGCTGAAGGCGATGATGTCGTCGTAGCGGGCGTCGATCTCGTCCTTCTGCATGCCGAGGATCGCGGCGTTCAGGTACACGTTCTCCCGGCCGGTGAGGTCGGGGTGGAAGCCCGCGCCGACCTCGATGAGCCCCGCGAGGCGGCCGCGCACGAGCACCGACCCTCGGTCGGGCTCCATCACGCCGGAGATGAGCTTGAGCATGGTCGACTTGCCCGAGCCGTTGAAGCCGAGCAGCGCGACGGACTCGCCCTCGCGGATGGTGAACGAGACGTCGTCGAGGGCGAGGAACTTCTCGCTCGAGACGTCCTTGCCGCGTACCCAGCCGACGAACGCCTCCTTGAAGGCGTGCGCACGACGCAGCAGGAACTGCTTGCTGACGTGGTCGACGATGATGCTGGGGCGGGCCTGCACGGCGGTGTCGCTGGGCATGGACGACGTCGTCTCCTGGGACATCACAGCTCCTGGGCGAATCGGCGCTCGAAGCGGCGGAAGACCATCTGACCGATGACGAGGAAGACGACGCAGATGCCGAGCGCGATGAACGCGTTGGTCCAGAGGTGCTCGGGGTGCGGGATCTTCCCGTCGGAGGTCGGGAACCACATGCCGGCGTGGAACAGCTCGACGGCGGCCGTCAGCGGGTTGGCCATGTAGAGGTCGAAGAGCCAGCGTGGCACGGCGTCGCGCACGAACTGCCACGTGTAGAGCACCGGGGCGGCCCAGGTGGAGAGCATCTGGATCAGCTCGACCACGTTCTGCGCGTCACGGAAGGACACGTTGACGGCGCCGAACAGCATCCCGAGCCCGAGCGACAGCGCGGCGATGATGACCAGCCCGAGCGCGATCGCCAGCACGCCGCTGACCGACGGCGTCCAGCCGAGGAAGAGGCAGGCGATGAGCAGGATGACGGCCTGGGGCACGAAGTGCACGAAGGCCACGATGATCGCGGCGATCGGGAACAGCTCGCGCGGCAGGTAGATCTTCTGCACCAGGGCGCCGTTCTCCAGGATCGAGCGCGTGGCGTTGCCGAAGCCCTCGTTGAAGAAGTTGATGACGACGATGCCGCTGAAGAGGTAGACGGCGAAGTTGTCGACACCGCGGTTGAGCCCGAGGAACAGGCCCATGACCACGAAGAACACGCCGAACTGGAACGCGGGCTTGACGTAGGACCAGGTCCACCCGAGGACGGAGTTGCGGTACCGGGTCTGCGTGCCCTTGCGGACGAGGAGACGGAGCAGGTAGCGCCAGGTGAAGACGTCGAGGATCCCGCGGCCCCGGCCGGGGGTGCGGAACTCGCTCAGGTCAAGCGTGGTCACGGCGGTGGGCGGTCCTTCGACTCGGGAACGGGCGGAGCCTCCGCCCTCGGCATCGTAGCGTGCGGGTCCCGACGCCGTGGCTCGACCGGCCGCCCCGACCGGGCCCTCCCCGGGGACACCAGTCGGTACGCTCGGCCCATGCGGCAGCTCCTCGTCACCGGCGGTGCGGGTTTCATCGGCTCCAACTTCGTCCACCACGTCGTGGCCCACACCGACCTCTCGGTGACGGTGCTCGACCACCTCGGCTACGCCGGTCACCGCGAGTCCCTCGCCGGGCTCCCCGAGGCGCGCGTCGGGCTCGTGGTGGGCGACGTCGCCGATGCGGGGCTGGTCGGCCGGCTCGTCGGCCAGGCCGACGCGGTGGTGCACTTCGCGGCCGAGTCGCACAACGACAACTCGCTGTCCGACCCGAGCCCCTTCGTCACGACGAACCTCGTCGGCACGTTCACGCTGCTCGAGGCGGCGCGTCGTCACGACGTCCGGCTGCACCACATCTCGACCGACGAGGTGTACGGCGACCTCGAGCTCGACGACCCCGAGCGGTTCACGGAGTCCACGCCGTACAACCCCTCGAGCCCCTACTCGGCGACCAAGGCCGGGTCCGACCTGCTGGTGCGGGCCTGGGTGCGCTCGTTCGGGGTCCGGGCGACGCTGAGCAACTGCTCCAACAACTACGGTCCGCGCCAGCACGTCGAGAAGTTCATCCCGCGGCAGGTGACGAACCTCCTCGACGGCGGCCGGGCCAAGCTGTACGGCCGGGGCCTGAACGTGCGGGACTGGATCCACGCCGACGACCACAGCAGCGCCGTCCTGGAGATCCTGCGGCACGGACGGATCGGCGAGACCTACCTGGTCGGTGCCGACGGCGAGCGCAGCAACCGCGAGGTCGTGGAGCTGATCCTCACGCTGATGGGTCTGCCGTCGGACGCCTACGACCACGTGACCGACCGCGCCGGGCACGACCTGCGCTACGCGATCGACTCGACCAAGCTGCGCACCGAGCTCGGCTGGACGCCCCGGTACACGGACTTCGAGCGGGGCCTGGCCGCGACGATCGACTGGTACCGCGAGAACGAGTCGTGGTGGCGGCCGCAGAAGGACGCCACCGAGGCCCGCTACCGCGAGCTCGGCCACGTCTGACCCGACCCGGCCCGGCCCGGGCCGCTGCCGGCGCCCCTCGAGCGTCAGGACGTGGGGGTGCGCACGTCCTCGGCCTGCGGCGCGGTGGCGCTGTTCTCCGCGGCGAACGTCTGCGCCGCTCCCCCACGCACGTCGGGACGCACGAGCCGCAGCAGCCGACCCCGCCGCTGCGTGAGCCACAGCGCGGCACCGGCCACCCGGTGCTCGACGGTCGCGAGCAGCGTGGTGCGCTCGGTGCCGTCCGTGAACGCGAAGTGCCGGTAGAGGACGCGCCGGAACCCGTCGCGCCACGACCCGGGCAGCTCGGGGTACGCCGGCAGGCCGTCGGACCGCCGCTGCTCGACGAGCACACGGACCCGGTCGACCCAAGTGTCCTCGGCGGGGTCGTGGAAGTAGTTGTCGACGCACCATGCCGGGTCGGCGTGGGCGAAGCGGCCCGCCACCACGTCGTCGAGCGAGCCGAGCAGCCCGCTGCCCTGCAGGGCGAGGTTGATCTGCTCGACGCCGACGCCGAAGTCGTCGAGGGCGACCGCGGGCACCCCGCACGCGACCGCCTCGAGCAGCGCCGTGGAGCTGACCGTCACGAAGGCCCCGGCGCCCGCCAGGTGCTCGTGCATGGGGCCCGTGCGCACGACCAGGTTCGGGGGGCGGTCCGCGAGCGCCTCGACGAGGTCCTCCAGCGGCACCTGCTCGTGGTGGGTCTGCGCCTCGCCGCGGCGGGCGCGCACCTTGATGACGACCTCGCGGTCCGGGTGCGCGCGAGCGGCGTCGGCGAGCCGGGCGACAAGGTGCGTGCGCTCGGCGGCTGTCGCGGGCACGAGCGCCTGCGCCGCGAAGACGACCGGTCCGTCGACGCGCGACGGCACCGGCTCGTCCAGCGTCGAGCGCCCCAGGTACGGCAGGTGCCCGAGCTCGAACCGGTCGGGCAGCTCGAGACGTCGGCTCGCGTGGCGGAACTCCCTGAGCTCACGTCGGCTGTGCACGACGAACACGTCGGCAGCGCGCCGGAAGCCGAGCCCGTAGGGCAGCACGGGCACGCCCACGCCCGGGAGACCGGTGACGATCACCGGGCGGTCCGGCACGTTGTCGACGACCGACGTGGCGGCCTGCACGGTCCAGCCGCGCGCCGACAGGACGAGCACGTCGGGGCGCTCGGACACCAGGCGCCGCCGCAGGTCGGCGAGGCCGACCACGTCCGGCGTGCTGCCGGCCGCCGCGGTCCCGGCGAGTGCGTCGGCGAGCTGCGACGCGCTCGGTGCCGCCGTGCTGCGCGCGACCACCAGGTCCACGCGCCAGTCGTCCGGGAACCGGTCCCCCAGCGCCGCACCCCACTTGACGTAGGAGTCGGTGTCGCAGAGGACCAGGACCCGGACGACGTCGGCCTGGTTCACGAGGCGGCGATGACCGCGTCCGTGTGGCGCCGCAGACGAGCCATCGGCTTGTGCTCGCCCGGCATGACCCGCTTGACGCCGTCGCCGAGCGCGAGCTCGACGGTGCGGATGTCGCGGACGAGGTCGATGAACGGCTGCGGCTCCAGGCTCGCCGCCTGGTCGGAGCCCCACATCGCGTTGTCGAGCGTGATGTGCCGCTCGACCGCGACGGCGCCGAGCGCGACGGCCGCGACGGAGATCTCCAGGCCGGTCTCGTGGCCCGAGTACCCGACGGGGACGCCGTAGCGCTCCTGCAGCGTGTGGATGGTCCGCAGGTTGGCCTCCTCGGCCGGCAGCGGGTACGTCGACGTCGCGTGCAGGATGACGAGCTGGTCGGTGTCGAGCACCTCGACCGCGCGGTCGATCTGCTCGAGCGTGCTCATGCCGGTGGAGAGGATGATCGGCTTGCCCGTCTCGTGCAGGGCGGCCAGCATCTCCAGGTCCGTCACGGAGGCCGAGGCCACCTTGTGGCACGAGACGTCGAGCGACTCGAGGAACTCCACGGCGGGCACGTCCCACGGCGAGGCGAACCAGTCGATGCCGCGGTCGGCGGCGTGCGCCGCGACCTCCGCGTACTGCTCGGCCTCGAACTCGACGCGGTAGCGGTAGTCGAGGTAGGTCATCTCGCCCCACGGCGTCTGCCGGACGACGTGACGCATGTCCTCGGGCGTCGAGATGTGCGGGGTCCGCTTCTGGAACTTGACGGCCTGCGCACCCGCGCGGGCGGCGACGTCGATGAGCTCCTTGGCCACCTCGACGTCACCGTTGTGGTTGATGCCGATCTCGCCGATGACGTACGTGGGACGCCTCCGTCCGACGATCGCGTCGCCGATCTTCACCCATTCAGCCATGATCCGGTCCCTCCTGTGTCGTGTCCTTGACGGACGAGTCCTTCGCCGCGAGCACGCGGTCCGCGAGCTCGCGCACCGCGCCCTGCCCACCGGGTCGTCGCAGCACGTGACGTGCGGCGACCCGGCAGGCGGGGTGGGCGTCGGCCGGTGCGACCGGCCAGCCCACGGCAGCCAGGACCTCGACGTCGGTGACGTCGTGGCCCAGGTAGGCGATGTCCTGCAGCGCGACGTCGTGCTCGCGCGCCCACGTGCGCAGGGCCGTGAGCTTGTCGGGGGTGCCCTCCAGGTGCTGGGCACCGAGGGCCTGGGCGCGGCGTGCCGCGACGGGGTCGGGGCCGTCGGTCAGCACGACGACGGGCCGGTCGGAGCGCAGGAGCCGCTCGACGCCCTCGCCGTCGGCGCGGTACACGAGGGCCGTCTCCCGGCCGTGGGCGTCCAGCGCGACCCGGCCGTCGGTGTGCACGCCGTCGAAGGCCGTGACCACCACGTGTGCAGCGATCGGCGACGCCGACGGGTCGGAGCCGACCGCGCGCCGGTGCTGCAGCAGCTCCTCGGCGAGGCGCAGGTCCTGCTCGGTGTCGATCTCGAGCGCGTCGGCCTGGTCGACCTCGACCATCGCGACCCGACCGAAGAAGCGGTGGCCGTGCCGGCGGAAGCCCTCGGTGCGCATGACGTAGAAGGCGCCGGTCTCCTGGAACTGCGGCTCCATGTCCTGGCGGCGCTGCCGACGGTGCATGTCGTGGTTGACGCCCTCGGGGCCGTGCTCGCCGTGCCGCCACAGGTGCGCGTGGGTGCGCACGACGCTGAACGCCACGTCGTGATCGCCGTCGCGGACCAGTGCCACGGCCTCCGCCACCCGGGCCGGGTCGACGAACGGGCTGGTGGCCTGCGCGAACACGACGACGTCGGGGAGCCGGCCGATCGACTCGAGGTGGTCGAGCGCGTGGGCGACCGCCGACTCCGAGCTGGCGGTGTCGCCGGCGATCTGCTGCGGCCGGTCGACGGTGCGGGCACCCGCGGAGCGCGACGCGTACGCGATCTCGGCGTCGTCGGTGGTGACGACGACGTGGTCGATGCCGTCGACCGCGCGCAGGGTGCGGACGGCCCGCACGACGAGCGGCTCGCCACCGACGGGACGCAGGTTCTTGCGCGGGACGCCCCGGGACCCACCGCGTGCCGGGACGATGGCGCACACGCTGGCGTCGCCCGGGTCCGCACGACGGCGCACGGGCAGGGGGTGGTGGAGGGTCATAGGACGAGACGTTAGGGAGCCGGCCCGACGCGCAGGTGAACGAACAGGGCAGGTTCGGCGAACGTCGCGTGGCGTCCCGACCCCGTCAAGAGGGTTGGGGGACGAGCCGGTGGACATCCGGTGAAGCACCGACGAACCCCCGGACAACAGTGGTCCCAGGGGGCTGCTCGGCCTCGGAGCAGCGCCGTCGCCGGGGCTAGCGTGCCTACGTGCACGACACCACAGACTCCCCCACCGCGCTCGTCGTCGCGGCGTTCGACTCCCAGCTCAAGTGGGCCGCGGCGCTCTGGACGCAGCTGCGCGACCGCGGCTTCCAGGTCCGGGTGGTGGCCCCCCGCAGCATGGCCACGCTGTCACCCGCGCAGATCGCGGCGACGGGCGTCGACACCGTGGAGGTGGTCCCCGACGACGACCTGGTCACGCTGGCGCAGACCCACGACGTGGTGGTCTTCGCGCTCTCGGGACCCTACGTGCACCGCTTCACCCTCGACCTCGCCGAGGCGACGGGCGACGGGCCGCGCCCGGTCGTGGTCGCCGGCTGGGTGGGCGTCATCATCGAGAAGATCACCGCCGGCTACCTCGACCGGTGCGCGGCCGACGTCGTGGCGGTGAACGCGCGCCACGAGCTCGAGCACTTCCTGCACGTGGCCTCGCGGCTCGACATCGCCCCGGGGAACCTGCTGCTCACCGGACTGCCCATCCTCAGCACCTCGCCCGCACCGCAGCGGACCGGACCCGTGCGCACGGTGCTGTTCGCCGACCAGCCCACCGTCCCGGCCGGTCCCGTGGACCGGCTGCACCTGTACCGGCGGCTGGTCGAGCACGCCCACCGCCACCCGGACCGCCAGGTGCTGCTCAAGCCGCGTCACCGACGCGGCGAGGGCACCTTCCACCGGATGCACCACCACCCCGAGGACCTGCTCGCCCAGGACGACCTGCCCCCGAACTTCTCCGTCACCTACCGCCCCGTCCCGGAGCTGCTGGAGGAGGCCGACCTGCTCGTGACGGTGTCCTCGACGGCCTGCCTGGAGGCCGTGGACCGCGGGCGTCGGGTCGCCCTCGTGCTCGACCTCGGGGTGCACGAGCGGCTGGGCAACCACGTGCTCCTCGACTCCGGGCTGCTGCGCACGTTCGACCAGGTGGACGCCGACGACCTCGGCGTCCCCGACCCCGACTGGGTCGACAGCTGGTTCGGCGGACGCGAGGTGGCACCGGCCGTGGCCGTGGTGGACCGGGTGGAGGAGCTGCTCGCGTCGGGCGAGCGACCCTCGCGCGACGCGCTGCGCTCGGCCTACCTGCGCAGCGCCCTGGAGCTGCACCGCGCCCAGCGCGCGGGTGGGCGGCCCGCGCCGCCGACGGCCTGGGAGCGACGCACGCGCACCCACGGACTCGCGAAGGGCGCGGCCGTCCACGTCGGGTTCGAGTGGGTGCCCCCGGCCGTGCAGAAGCCGGTCCGACGCTGGTGGCGGGAGCACCGCCCGCTGGGCTGAGACGAGCACCGCCCGCTGGGCTGAGACGAGCGGCTCAGCCGGGGTCGACGGCGCGCTGCTCCGCCTTCCAGCGTCGGAACCCCTCCTCCGTCGCGCCGAGCCGCCAGTACGCGGACACCGACAGGTCGCCTCGGGCGACACGCTCGCGGACGTACGGACGCACGGTCTTCAGCAGCCGCGACTCCCCGTGCACGAACGCCTGGACCCGGCCCTCGGGCCACGGCCAGGCCCGGACGGCGTCGTCGAGCAGCGTCGTCGTGCCGGCCTGCGCCTCGCCGCGGTGCAGCCAGCGCAGGTCGACGTCGGCGACGGACTCCACCACGAGCTCGTCGTCGGGGCCGTCGACCTCGCAGAACACCGTCGCGCGGGCGCCGGCGGGCAGGGTCTCCAGGGTCGCGGCGATGGCGGGCAGCGCGGACTCGTCGCCGACGAGGAGGTGGTGGTCGGCACCGGGATCGGGTGCGTAGGCGCCGCCGGGGCCCCGGACGTGGATGGTCGCGCCGGGGCGGACCTGGGCCGCCCAGGGGCCGGCCACGCCCGCGTCGCCGTGCAGCACCACGTCGACCCACAGCTCGCGCGCGTCGAGGTCGAGCCGGCGGACCGTGTAGGTGCGCAGCACCGGCCAGACGTCGCTCGGCAGGGTCGCCCGCACCTGCTCGAGGTCGAGGGGGTCGGGGTACGTGACGCCGTCGGCCAGGAAGACGAGCTTGACGTAGGAGTCGGCCCACCCGGACCACCCGGCCGCGAGCGCGTCGAACCCGCGCGCGACGTCGCCGTCGCCGAGGACGAGGCGGCGCAGGTGCGGCCCGACGTCCTGCACGTCGAGCACGGTCAGATGGGCGGGGTGCGACGGGGACACGCAGGTAGCCTATCCAGGTGACCGATGCCAGCGCCCCGTCCACCGATTCCCTCCCCGCGCCGGCTGGTCCGGCGATCGACACGTCCGCGTTCGACCCCGCGACCCGCCCCCAGGACGACCTCTTCCGGCACGTGAACGGGCCGTGGCTGCGCGACGCGCCCATCCAGCCCGACCGCGCGACCGCGGGCGCCTTCGTGACGCTGGTCGACGAGTCCGAGCGCGTCGTGCGCGGCATCGTCGAGTCGTGCCGCGACGCGCTCGACGACCCGGCCGCCGACCTCGACGCCGACGAGCGCAAGATCGGTGAGCTCTACGCCAGCTTCATGGACACCGACCGCATCGACGCGCTCGGCACCGAGCCGCTGCAGGACGACCTGCACCGCATCGACGGCATCGCCGACGTTCCGACGTTCGTGGAGGTGCTGGGCCACCTGGAGCGTTCCGGTGTCGCCAGCGTCGTCGGCCTGTACGTCGCCCCCGACCGCGGCAACCCCGAGCGGTACGTCACGCACGTGGTGCAGAGCGGACTGGGCCTGCCCGACGAGTCCTACTACCGCACCGACGAGACCGCCCAGGTCCGCGCCGCCTACCGCGACCACCTGGAGCGGATGTTCGACCTCGGGGGCTTCGAGTCGCCCGCCGACCGTGCGGCCCGCGTGCTCGACCTCGAGACCCAGGTCGCGGCGCACCACTGGGACCGGGTCGCGTGCCGCGACGCGCAGCGCACCTACAACCTCGTCGACCGCGACGGCCTGCAGGCGCTGCTCGGTCCACTCGACCTGACCACGTGGAGCACGGCCGCCGACATCCCGGCCTCGGTGCTCGACGAGGCCGTCGTGTCGCAGCCGTCCTACCTCGAGGGCCTCGCCGGGCTCCTGACGGTCGAGCACCTCCCCGCGTGGCGCGACTGGCTGCGCTGGCAGGTGCTGCACGCCGCCGCTCCCTACCTCCCGGCCGCCTTCGTGGAGGAGAACTTCGCGTTCTACGGCCGCACCCTGAGCGGCACCGACGAGCTGCGGCCGCGCTGGAAGCGCGGCGTGGGCTTCGTGGAGTCCGCGATGGGCGAGGCGATCGGCCGCATCTACGTGCGCACCGAGTACCCACCCACCGCGAAGGAGCGGATGGACGACCTCATCGCCCACCTCGTCGAGGCCTACCGCCGCAGCATCAGCGCCCTGCCCTGGATGAGCGAGGCGACACGGACCGAGGCGCTGGCCAAGCTCGACGCGTTCACGCCGAAGGTGGGCCACCCCGAGCGCTTCAAGGACTACTCCGCGCTCGAGACCGACCCGACGGACCTCCTGGGCAACGCCCGCCGCTCGCTGACGGTCTCGATGGACCGCGAGCTCGCGAAGATCGGCCGTCCCATCGACCGCGACGAGTGGTACATGACGCCGCAGACGGTGAACGCGTACTACAACCCCACGATGAACGAGATCGTGTTCCCCGCGGCCATCCTGCAGCCTCCGTTCTTCCACCCCGACGCCGACGACGCCGTCAACTACGGCGCCATCGGCGCGGTGATCGGTCACGAGATCGGCCACGGCTTCGACGACCAGGGCAGCCACTACGACGGCACCGGCGCGCTCCGCAACTGGTGGACCGACGAGGACCGCTCGGCGTTCGAGACGCTCACGACCGCCCTCGTCGCGCAGTACTCGGCCCTCTCCCCCGAGGGCGCGGACGGTCAGAAGGTCAACGGCGAGCTGACCATCGGCGAGAACATCGGCGACCTCGGCGGCCTGGGCATCGCCTACCAGGCGTACCGGATCGCCACGGGCGGCGAGGCGCCGACGATCGACGGACTCACGGGCGACCAGCGCTTCTTCATCTCCTGGGCGCAGGCGTGGCAGGCCAAGGTGCGCCCGGCCGAGACCGTGCGTCGGCTCACCGTCGACCCCCACTCGCCGCCGGAGTTCCGCTGCAACCAGGTGGTGCGCAACATCGACGCCTTCCACGAGGCGTTCGACACCACCCCCGACGACGCCCTGTGGCTCGCCCCGGAGGACCGCGTCACCATCTGGGCCTCGTGACGGCGGCGGAGGTCGCGCAGCGCCGCGTCCTGCGGGTGCTGGTGGTCGTGCAGGTCGTCGGCGGGATCGGCAGCGGTGCCGGACTCGCGGTCGGCGTGCTGCTGCTGCGCGAGGTGTCGGGGTCGTCAGGCTGGGCCGGCATGGCCACCGTGATGCTGACCCTCGGCGCGGCGATCGCGACGGTGCCGCTGGCGACCCTCGCCGTCCGCGCCGGACGCCGGCCCGCGCTGACGGTGGGCTGGTTCCTCGGCGCGGCCGGCGCAGCGATCGTGGTGCTGGGGGCCACCGCCGACACCCTCCTGCTCGTGCTGGTTGGCCTGCTGCTGTGCGGCGTGAGCACGGCGGCGACGCTGCAGTCGCGCTTCGCCGCCACGGACCTCGCCGCCGCCCACCAGGTCGGCCGCTCGCTCTCGCTGGTCACCTGGGCGACGACGGTCGGCGCGGTGCTCGGCCCCAACCTCACCGGCCCGGGCACGTCCACCGCCCGCGCCCTCGGCGTGCCGGACCTGGCCGGCACCATGGTCTTCGCGTGCGTGGCGTTCCTCGTGGCCGGTCTGATGAACCTCCTGCTCCTGCGACCCGACCCGCTGCCGCCCACCCGTCGTGACGGCATGGAGGTCGCGGTGCCGCGCGTGCGGTCCGCGCTCCCCCACGTGCGCGGCGAGACCCGCACGGCCGTCGTCACCATCGCCCTCGCGCACGCCGTCATGGTCTCGGTCATGGCGCTGACGCCCGTGCACATGCAGGACCACGGCGCTGCGGTCGAGGTGATCGGCCTGACGATCAGCCTGCACATCGCGGGCATGTATGCCCTGTCCCCGGTCATGGGCTGGCTGGCCGATCGCTGGGGGCCGGCCCGCACCATCCTCGCCGGTCAGCTGGTGCTGCTGCTGGCCGTCGTCGTCTCGGGCACGTCGGGCGACTCCCAGCTCCAGATCACCGTCGGGCTGGTCCTGCTCGGCCTGGGCTGGTCGGCCGCCGTGATCGCCGGCGCCGCGCTGCTCACCGCCTCGACGCCGCCCGAGGTCCGCCCACTGGTCCAGGGACTGGGCGACCTGACGATGAACCTCTCGGGAGCGGCCGGGGGTCTGCTCGCCGGTGTCCTCGTCGCGTGGCAGGGCTTCGGGACGCTGAACGCCGTCGCCGGCACCCTGGTCGTGCCCGTGGTGCTCCTGGTCGTGGCCGGCCGCCGCGCGGCGACGCAGGTCAGCGTCGGAACACGGTGAACCGCACGCGGTCCCACAGGCCGAGGACGTGGTCGTACCACCAGTCCGCGACCCGGTCCGCCACGGCGTAGCGAAGGTCGGCGGTGCGGTCGAGCACCGGCCACGCGAGGTCGGCCACCCGCTCGCCGAGCGCCGCCCAGCGGTCGTCGCTGACGAAGAGGCCGGTCACCGCGACGACGGCCAGCGAGGACCACGGGGTCGCGAGGACCACCGCGAAGAGGACGTTGAGCCCGATCGCGAGCCCGGCGACGAGGTTGCGCGTGCCGCGGCGCAGCAGCATCGGCGCGAAGAACAGCTGCACCGCGAGCACCGTCCAGGTGAGCAGCGCGAGCACCACCGTCCCGTTGGACAGGAGGTCCGAGAGCCAGGGGAACGGGCGGAACTCGGGCAGCTGCAACGTGGTGTACAGGGCGGTGCCCTGCTGCCAGACCGGCTGGGACACCTTGTCGAGGCCGCCCGCCAGGTAGGCCAGCACCGTCTGCGCCCCGAGACCGACGAGGCCGACGTTGTGCAGCCCCGTGCGCAGCCAGTCCGGTGCCACGTCGTCGCTCTCGCGCGGCTCGAGCCGGTGGGCGTCGAGGGACCAGACGTCGGCGGTGCGCATGAGCAGCATCCACAGGAGCGTCAGCCGCACGAGGTTGTCGCCGATGGACCCGAGCACCGGGTTCTGCGCCGTCACCGCGATGAAGCCGAGCAGGACGACGATGGTCATGGCCTTGGCCCGCCAGCCGAGGACCAGCCCCACCGCCGCCAGCATGACGACGACGTACACGACGGTGAGGACGTCGCCGCTCACGCCGTCGAGCAGCGAGACCTCGGGGAACCGGCTCACGGCCCGCGCCGGCTCGGCCCACGCCGACGCGTCGCCCACCCACACCTGGCGCGTGGAGTAGTTGGTGACGAGCAGGCCGAGCACCGACAGGCCCACGAGGATGCGGGCGAGCGCGACCGCGTGCAGCGCGTGCCTCTCCCCCGTCAGCCAGAGCTCGGCAGAGCGGCGGGTGCCTGCCAGCGCGTCCCTCAGGCGCCAGAGCGTGCTCATCGGTCGACCCCCAGGTATCCGTCGAACGCGGACTGTGCCTCCGCCGAGCCCCGGACGGCAGCACGCCATCCCGCGTCGAACCACTCGAACGGCACCGACGACACCCGGCGCTCGTCGCGGTCGGCGTGCGGGGGGACGGTCCGACGGGCGACGCGGTACTGCACCTGCACGACGCGGCGGTCGGTGTAGGCCTGCGTGTACAGCGACGCGAAGCGGGTCGCCATCGTGTCGAGGTCGGCGTACGCGGCGACGTCGTCGGCCCGCACGCCGGCCGACAGCAGCGCCGCCCGCAGCGTCTCCGGCGGTCGTCCGACCGTCGACTCGAGCACGACCCTGCGGCCCGACCGGCCGAGCGCGAACATCGCGTTGTTGAGGTTGGTGGCGAGGCGGCGACCGGCGAGGTGCACGCGAGCCGGCGCGACGTCGTCACGGGTCCGGGTCAGGTCGGCCTTCGTGACGTCGAGCCACGGGGTCACCGTCACGGTCTCCGGTCCGGTGCGCACCCGCGCGCGCACCCAGAGCGCCTCGTCGACCCGCTGGGCGCTGGGCTCGAGCAGGTCCCACGACTGGCGGAAGTAGGGGTCGACGTAGCTGGCGAGCAGCGAGCCGCCGACCGCCTCCCGCACCGGTCCGCGCGGCGCGAGCCAGAGCGCGACCAGCAGGGAGTGGGCGAGGGCCAGCACGGCGAGGGCCACGACCAGGGTCGTGCGCCAGTCGCGCCGGTCCTGCTCGGCCTGGCGTGCACCGTCCGCGTCACCTCCCGCCACCGCCATGCCTCCATCGTAGGTCCGGACAGACGCCTGCCCGGCGACCGCGAGCGGTCACCGGGCAGGCGTCGTGGTGTGCAGCGTCAGAGCGACATGCGACGACGCTCGTTGATGAGCACCGCGGCGCCGAAGAGCACCAGGCCCAGACCCAGCAGCCAGAAGGGCAGCAGGTTCGGGGCGCCCGTGCTGGGCAGCGTGGTGGTCACGTCGGCGTCGGCCTGCGCGTCGGCGTCCGCGACCGCGTCGGCTTGGGCGTCGGACGCGGCGTCCGCGATCGCGTCGGCGTCGGCCTGGGCGTCAGCCTGGGCATCGGCCTGGGCGTCAGCCTGGGCGTCGGCGTCGGTCTGCGTGTCGGCCTGCGCGTCGGTGTCGTCGGCCGCGGTCAGCGCGACCTCGGCGTTGGCGATGTCGACGCTGGCGAGCTGGCCACCGAGCAGGTCGACGCGGAGCGCGCCCTGGCGGTAGTACGTGCCGGTCGCGGCGGCCAGGATGCCGGCGCCCTCGCCACCCGCGGACAGCGTGGGCGTCGTCGACGTCGACTGCGTGTTGGCCGTCAGCTTGACGATCTTCGCCAGGTCGGGCGCGAGGTCGCCGAGGAGGTCGTCGATCGGCGCGCCGATCTGCTGCACCGCGTCGGTGACCTGCTTGAGGACCGCCGTCAGCGGGTCGGTGAGCGCACCGAGGTCGGACTCCGGGATGACCGTCGTGCCGGCCACCGTGACCTGCAGGCTGACCTTGCCGATGTTCGTGACGATGTCGTCGATCGCGTTGTTCAGGACGTTCGTGATCTTGCCGGCGATCAGGTCGCTGGTGATGTACTGCACGAGGTCCGTGTTCGCCGGGAGGTTGTTGATGTCGACGCCGGCCGCCTGCAGGATCTTCGCGAGGTCGAGCGAGATCGTGCCCGCCGTCAGGTCCACGGCCACGCCGTCGCTGGAGAAGTTCGCGATGCCGCTCGTGACGTCGCCGAGGCCCTTGATCTGGACGGTGATGAGCTGCGCGAGCGTCTCGTTCGTCAGGATGGCGCCGATCTGCGGCGGGAGGTTGCAGAGGTTGACGTTCGAGACGCCGAGGAGCGTGAGGACCGGCTCCAGCGCGTCACCGACGGCACCGAGACCGAGGCTGTCGAGCTGCGCGAGCAGCGTGCTGGTCGTGACGTTCAGCGTGCTGCCGATCACCGGGCAGAGCGCGGCCGGGCTGATGGTGATGTCGTTCGCCGCGTCCAGGCCGTTGAGCGCCGTGCCGAGGTCACCGGTCAGGTCGGCGAGCAGCGGGACCTTGACGTCCAGCGTGGCGCTGCCGATCTGGTAGTCACGCGTCAGGTCGCCCTTGTCGATGACGGCGGAGCTGGACAGCGCGCCGAGCGAGAGGTCGACGCCTGCGAGCTCGTCGTTGATGCCGTTGAGCAGTCCGCCGTCGAGCGAGATCTTCGCGTTCGAGGGGAACTCGCCGTTGCCGGGAGCCAGGATCGCGCCGGTGTTGTTCACGGCGCCGCTGGCCGCAGCGGCGGAGTTCGTCTGGGGGGCTGCCGCGTAGTGGTTGGCGACGCCGGCCGAGCCGTTGCCCGGGCTCAGGAAGTCGGCCAGGTTGAGGTCGATCCCGCCGGGGATGTCGATCGGGATGGCCTGCAGCACCGTCAGCGACAGCGGGTTGGTGTTCGGCCCCGGGTCGCCGGGGTTGTCGGCCGAGGTGCCCTCCAGCTCCGCGATGGCGTCGAGGTTGGTGCCGCCGATCGTGCCGCTGAGGAAACGGCTGGTCGCGTGCGACTCCGTCTCGTCGGCCGCGTTGGCGGAGAAGGCCGCCGCTGAGGTGATGAGCAGGGTGCTCAACCCGAGGGCGAGGGTGTTCCTGCCGAGCTTGTTCATCGTGGAGTGACTCCCATGTCGCTGTGTCTTGCGGTGCGCGTCTTGGGGGGAAGAGCTGCGGACCGCGGGCCGGTGCAACGCCCGCCTCAGCGGTCGTTGCGGGACATCTTACGCAGATCTCAGGTCAGCGTGCGCGTTGCGTGTCACCTGAGACACATCACACAGCGTTGCGCAGGTCAACCAGCTGCGTGTCGTCGGCCCGACCACGCCGCCGTGCCCACCAGGCCCTGCACCAGCGTCCGCCACGTCGCCACGACGCGTCGCTGACCAGCATCATGTCGACCGCGATCATCACGAGGGAGAAGTACATGATCCCCATGAAGACGCCGATCCCGAGGTGCATCCCGGTCACCACGACGAGCGACAGCGCCCGGGTGCTGCGGTAGAGCAGCAGCACGGGGAACAGGAGCTGGACGACGATGGCCGTCCAGGTCGCGGCCATGACCACGGGCGACGCACTCGACAGCGGGTGCAGCAGGTCGCGCCACGGCGAGTACGCCTCGGTCTGCAGCGGGTAGTAGACCGCCCTGCCGTCGAGCCAGAGCTCGCTCTGCACCTTCCAGAGCGCCGAGCCCACGTAGACCATGACCACCTGGTGGATGATCAGGACCACCGCCACGTTGTGGAGGGTGGTCGACAGCCAGCCGGGCAGCACCGGTCGCAGCTCGCCACGTCGCGCACGCAGCCACGCGTCGACCGACAGGTGCCGGCCGGAGTCGGTGAAGCAGGCGTACAGCAGCACCATGCGCAGCACGGCGTCGCCGCCGGAGCCGACGAACGGGTTGCAGACGTACAGCGACATCCAGAGGAACAGGGTCAGCAGCGCGGAGGCGCGGGTCCAGAGGCCCACCATCAGCAGCACCCCGGCCAGCACGGTCAGCAGGTAGAGGGCGTCGAAGCTCGCCCCGTGCGCCTGCTGGAAGATGCCGAGGAAGCCCGGCCACGGCTTGACGTCACGCACGCCCTGCGTCCACGTCGCGCCGTCGCCCCACGTGTAGTGACGGTCGGGCCAGTTGGCGAGCAGCTGCGTCCAGACGATGAGACCGAGCACGATGCGCGTGATGGCGAGGCCGCGCGTGGCGTGCTTCCGGGCGGTCAGCCAGGTCCAGACCCGGTCGCCGACGCCCCTCACCGGTGCCTCCGCAGGAAGTCGGCCACCGCGGCGCGCTCGGCGGCGTCGCCGCGCAGCGGGGTGCGCCACCCGTTGATCCGGTGGACCGGTGTGGGACGCGCCGCCTGCCGCTCCGCCGCCGTGCCGTGCCTCGCGGGCCACGGGGTGACGTCCTGGCTGCGGGTCGCGTAGCGGACGGCGACGTACCGTCGTCCGGGGTGCGCGGCCTCCAGCGCGTCGGTGGCCAGCTGCGACGTCGCACGGTCGTAGGCGAGGTAGAGGGCGACCTGCGCGTCGTCGAACCGGTCGTTCGAGCCCGCGCGCAGCTCGCGGTCGAGGGCCTTCCACGAGAGGACGTCAGCGGGGTCGACGACGTCGGCGACCTTCCGCTGCGGCTCGTCGAGCGTCGCGTAGCGGTTCGCCAGCGGACCGTAGAGCTTGTTGGTGACGTAGCCGGCGCGGCCGCCCACGAGCCGGTGGCGCACGAGGTCGAGCTCGACGTCGGTCCAGTCCAGCCACGGCGTGACCTGCATCCGGCCGTCCTCCTCGTAGGCGCCCTGGAAGCGCACGACCCGGTCGGAGGCGATCGGGTTGGGGGCGAAGAGCCGCCAGTTCTGCGAGAAGTATGCGCCGAGGTAGGACGTCGCGGGACGCGCGGCGTCGGAGTACGCGTTCGGTGGCAGGGCCGCCGCGGTGACGGCGAGCAGGTGCGCCGCGCCGAGCGCGACGACGATGCCGACCACCGCGACACGCCAGCGGGAGGGACGCGGGGGCGCGTCGACCGACTCGTGCTGCACCCGGTCACGGTACTCGTCGGACCCGCGCGAGGATGGCCACATGCACGTACGGACCGTCTCGCCCCACGACCCCGACGTCGCTGCGTTGCTCGACGAGCACCTCGCGGAGATGCGGGCGACGTCACCGCCGGAGAGCGTGCACGCCCTCCCCCACGACGCCCTGGCCCGACCCGACGTGCTCATGGTCGCCGCCTGGACGGACGACGCGCCGACGGTGCTGCTGGGAGTCGGTGCGCTCAGGACGCACACCAGTGAGCTCGGGGAGCTCAAGGCGATGCGGACGACGCAGGCCGCTCGCGGGCGCGGCGTGGCGGCCGCCGTCCTGGAGCACCTGCTCGACGCGGCGCGCGCCGACGGTCTCCGGCGGGTCTCGCTCGAGACCGGCGCCGAGGAGCACTTCGCCCCCGCCCGTCGGCTCTACGCACGACGGGGGTTCGTCGTGTGCGGACCGTTCGCCGACTACGGGCCGGACCCGCTCAGCGTCTTCATGACGCTCGACCTCGTCGCCGACGGGACGGGTCAGGCCTCCGGGCCGAAGCTGGCGTTGTAGCGGCGCAACGTCAGCGCGACGTCGCAGAGGTCCTCGCGGCTCCAGTCCGCGAACCGCTCGCCGAGCAGCTCCCGGCGGGCGACGTCGACGGCTCGGACCCGACGACGACCCTCGTCGCTGACCGACAGGAGCGTGGCGCGGCCGTCGTCCGGGTCGGGCGTCCGGTCGACGAGGCCGAGGTCGAGCAGGTGCTGCACGGAGCGGCTCACCGCGCCCTTGTCGAGGTGGAGCACGTCGCACAGGCCGCTCCCCCGGACCGGACCGTCGGCCTCGACCTGCACCAGCACGAGGTACCCGACGGCCTGGAGGTCGGGGTGCACGAGCCGCGCACGCTCGGTGAGCGCACGACGGGCGCGCCGCATCAGCACCCCCACCTCGTGCTCGACGAGCCGGAGCGCGTCGAGCGACGAGGCGGCGGGAGGCACCGTGCCGGCGGTCATCGCAGGCTCGCCACCGTGTCGGCCGGCTGTCCCTCGGTCTCGAGCACCTCCACGTCCTTCTGGATCGTGGTGCGCAGCGGGACCTCCTTGATGAAGAGGATGCAGACGAGCGCGGCGAGCGCGAACGGCGTGGCGACCAGGAAGATGTGCCCGAACGCGTCGCCGAAGGCGGTCTCGTAGAGCGTCCGGAAGGGGCCCGGGAGCGTCGACAGGTCGGGGATCTGACCGGTCGAGTGGCTCAGCCGCTCGAGGTCCGAGCGGTTGAGCTGGCCGGAGGCGGCCAGCTCGCGGACGCCGTCGGAGACGTTGCCCTTCACGTCGTGGCTCAGGATCGTGCCGAGCACCGCCACGCCGGCGGACCCGCCGAGGGAGCGGAAGAAGGCGACGACGGAGCTCGCGGCGCCCATGTCCTCGAGCCGGGTGTTGTTCTGCACGGCGAGCACCAGGTTCTGCATGGTGGCGCCGAGGCCCAGGCCGACGAGCGCCATGTAGAGGCCGACGACGTACAGGGACGTGCTGGCGTCGATCGTGCCGAGGAGGCCGAAGCCGAGCACGACGAGGAGCATGCCGCCGACCAGCCAGCGCTTCCAGACGCCGGTGCGGCTGATGATCCGCCCGGAGGTGATGCTCGAGACGAGCAGCCCGCCGACCATGGCGATCGACATCAGGCCCGCCTCCGTCGGCGTCATGCCGCGCGAGTACTGGAAGTACTGGCTCAGGTAGACCGTCGCGCCGAACATGGCGACGCCGATCATGACGGAGGCGAGGGTGGCCAGCGACGTGGTGCGGTCGCGGAAGAGTCGCAGCGGGATGATCGGCTCCCGGGCGTAGCGGGCCTCGACGAGGAGGGCGAGCGCGATGAGCAGCACGCCGCCGACGACGAGCAGGGCCGACGTGGCGGAGACCCAGGCGAAGTGCGCACCGGCGAGGGAGATCCAGACGAGCAGGAGGCTGACGCCACCCATGATGAGCGTGGCTCCGAGGTAGTCGATCGAGACCTCGCGACGCACGACGTGCAGGTGCAGCGTGCGCTGCAGCAGCACGAAGGCGGCCACGGCGAACGGCAGGCCGACGAAGAAGCAGCCGCGCCAGCCGAGCGGGCTGTCGACGATGACGCCGCCGATCAGCGGTCCGCTGACGGTCGCGAGGGCGAAGACGGCACCGATGTAGCCGGAGTAGCGACCGCGCTCGCGGGGGCTGACCATCGACGCGATGACAACCTGCACGAGGGCGGTCAGGCCGCCGACGCCGAGGCCCTGCACCGCGCGGGCGCCGATGAGCACGCCCATGCTCTGCGCGGACGCCGCGATGAGCGAGCCGATCGTGAAGACGACGAGCGCCACCTGCACGAGCACCTTCTTGCTGAACAGGTCGGCCAGCTTGCCCCAGATGGGCGTGGTGGCGGTCATCGTCAGCAGCGTCGCGACGACGACCCAGGTGTAGCCCGTCTGGCTGCCCTTCAGGTCGGTGACGATCCGCGGCAGCGCGTTGGTCACGACGGTGCTGGACACCATCGCGACGAACATGGCCAGGAGGAGGCCGCTCAGCGCCTCGAGCACCTGACGATGGCTCATCTCCCCGCTGTCCTCGGACGACGGTGGTGCGGTGGCGGCGATGCGTTCTGACACGGCTGCTCTCTCTGCTCGACGATACTGGTTGACATCTGCAACCATACCTCGATGGTTGCCATCCGCAACCAAGGGCATGAGTGACCTCCGCCACCTGTCGTCCCCGCGTCGGCCATGATGGGCGCATGACCCTGCTCGGAGTCGTCCTCGTCGCCCTCGCAGCGCTGCTGCACGTGTACATCTTCTGGCTCGAGTCCTTCGCCTGGACGACACCGCGGGGACGCCGCACCTTCGGCCTCGGCCCCGAGGAGGCCGAGGCCACGCGCGAGCTCGCCTACAACCAGGGCTTCTACAACCTCTTCCTCGCCGTGACGGCCTGGGCGGGAGCCGTGCTCGTGGCCCTCGACGTGACCACCGTCGGCGCGACCCTGGCGTTCGCCGGTGCGGGATCGATGGTCGCCGCCGCCGCGGTCCTCCTCGTGTCGAGCCCCGACAAGGCGCGCGCCGCCGTGTCGCAGGGCGTGCTGCCGCTGCTCGGCGTCGTCGCGCTGGCCGTCGGGCTGCTCTGAGCCCCGCTCCCTCGACGTCCGACGGAGCCGACGACGCACGAGGGCCCGGACCGTGCCGGTCCGGGCCCTCCTGTGCGTAACGGGGTGCGTCAGCGGTGCAGGTCGAAGCGGTCCGCCTCCATGACCTGAACCCAGGCGCCCACGAACTCGTCGACGAACGCGTCGGCGCCGTCGTCGCTCGCGTACACCTCCGCCACGGCCCGCAGCTCGGAGTTCGAGCCGAAGACCAGATCGGCCCGACTGCCCGTCCAACGGACGGCGCCGGAGGCGTCGCGCCCCTCGTAGATCCCGGCCTCGGGGTCGACGGAGGTCCACGTGACGTCCAGGTCGAGCAGGTTCACGAAGAAGTCGTTCGTGAGGGTGCCCGGGGCGTCCGTGAGGACACCGAGCGTCGACCGGTCGTAGGTGGCGCCCAGGACCCGCAGACCTCCGACGAGCGCGGTCATCTGCGGGGCGCTGACCCCGAGCAGGTTCGCGCGGTCGAGGAGCAGGTGCTCCGCCGGCAGCCGGTTGCCCTTGCCGAGGTAGTTGCGGAAGCCGTCGGCCCGCGGCTCGAGCCACTCGAAGGACTCGACGTCGGTGTGCTCGAGCGTCGCGTCGACGCGGCCCGGCGTGAAGGGCACCTCCAGCTCGCGGCCGGCCGCCTTGGCGGCCAGCTCGATGCCGACACCGCCCGCGAGGACGATGAGGTCGGCGAGGGAGACGTCGGTCCCCGACTCCGCCTGGATGCCCTCGAGCACGCCGAGGACGCGGCGCAGCTCGCCCGGGTTGTTGACCTCCCAGCCGACCTGCGGCTCGAGGCGCACCCGGGCACCGTTGGCGCCACCGCGCTTGTCGCTGCTGCGGAACGTCGACGCCGACGCCCAGGCGGTGCCGACCAGGTCGGTCACGCTCAGGCCGGAGTCGGCGACACGCTGCTTCAGGTCGGCGATGGCGGCCGCGTCGAGCGGGGCGCCGGTCGCCTCGGGCAGTGGGTCCTGCCAGATCAGCGTCTCCACGGGGACCTCCGGGCCGAGGTAGCGGTCCTTGGGGCCCATGTCACGGTGCGTCAGCTTGAACCAGGCGCGGGCGAACGCGTCGGCGAACGCGGCCGGGTCGTCCTTGAACCGGCGCGAGATCTGCTCGTAGGCCGGGTCGGTGCGCAGGGCCACGTCGGTGACCAGCATCCGCGGCTTGCGGTTCGGTCCGCCGTGGGCGTCGGGGATGATCGCGTCCGCGTCCTTGGCCTCGAACTGCCAAGCACCGGCAGGGCTCTTGGTCAGCTCCCACTCGAAGCCGAAGAGGAGCTCGAAGAAGTCGTTCGACCACTGGACGGGCGTCCGCGTCCAGGTGACCTCGAGGCCCGACGTGATGGTGTCGTTGCCGTGACCGGAGCCGTAGGAGTTCTTCCAGCCCAGGCCCTGCTCCTCCAGCGGCGCGCCCTCGGGCTCGGCACCGACGTACCGCTCGGGGTCGGCCGCGCCGTGGGTCTTGCCGAAGGTGTGGCCACCGGCGATCAGCGCGACGGTCTCCTCGTCGTTCATGGCCATGCGGCCGAACGTCTCGCGGATGTCACGAGCGGCGGCCAGCGGGTCGGGCTCGCCGTTCGGACCCTCGGGGTTGACGTAGATGAGGCCCATCTGGACGGCGGCCAGCGGACGCTCGAGCTCCCGGTCGCCGCTGTAGCGCGCGTCGCCGAGCCACTCGGTCTCCGGACCCCAGTACACGTCGGCGTCGGGCTCCCACACGTCCTCACGACCGCCGGCGAAGCCGAAGGTCTCGAAGCCCATCGACTCCAGCGCCACGTTGCCGGTGAGCACGATGAGGTCGGCCCACGAGAGGTTCTTGCCGTACTTCTTCTTGACCGGCCAGAGCAGACGGCGGGCCTTGTCGAGGTTGCCGTTGTCGGGCCAGCTGTTCAGCGGGGCGAAGCGCTGCTGGCCGGCACCGGCGCCACCGCGGCCGTCGTGCACGCGGTACGTGCCGGCGCTGTGCCAGGCCATGCGGATCATGAGGCCGCCGTAGTGGCCGAAGTCGGCGGGCCACCAGTCCTGCGACGTCGTGAGCACCTGCTCGATGTCGCGCTTGACCTCTGCGAGGTCGAGCGACTCGAACGCGGCGGCGTAGTCGAAGTCGTCGCCGAGCGGGTTCGCGACCGACGGGTTCTTCGCGAGGATCTTGAGGTTCAGGCCCTCGGGCCACCACACCTTGTTGGCGTCCTGGCGCGTCGGGTACGGCAGGCTGTCGTGCGCGACGGGGCACTGGCCCTCCGGTGCGCCCTTGGCCTCCAGGGGGTCGTTCATCTCGCCGACTTCGGCGTTCGGCTTGTCGTGCTCGCTCACGATGTTCCTCTCAGGTGGGTGGACGGTGCGGACCGTTGCCCTCAGGCGGGCGCGGGAGTCTGGGGATCGCGCGGGGTCGCTGCCGACCCGGCGCGTGCACAGGCGGGGCAGGTGCCCCAGAAGATGACCTCGGCCTCGTCGATGACGAAGCCGTGGTCCTGCGACGGAACGAGGCAGGGCGCCTCGCCCGTGGCACAGTCGACGTCGGCGATGGTGCCGCAGGTGCGGCACACGACGTGGTGGTGGTTGTCGCCGACACGACGCTCGTACCGAGCCGCGTGGCCGTGCGGCTGGATGCGGCGCACGAGACCGGCCTCGGTGAGCGCCGCCAGCGAGTCGTAGACCGCCTGGTGCGAGACGTCGGGGACGTCGCGACGCGCGGCGTCGATCACGTCGCCGGTGTCGGCGTGCGGCAGACGCTCCAGCGCCTCGAGCACGGCCACCCGCGGGCGGGTGACGCGCAGGCCGGCCCCCCGCAGGAGGTCGGCGACGTCGAGGTGCGGCATGTCGTCGACTCTACCGGCTTTCTTGAACGAGTCAAGAAAGGACACGCGGTGTTCACTTCCTGCCCACGTGCGTGTCCCCAGGTCGTGCGGACGAGCCGACGCACCGCCCTGCTCCTACCCTGGTCCGGTGACGATCAGTGACGCCCGTCGGGCCGAGTTCATCGAGTCCTTCGCCCGCGTGTGGACGACGCGGGGCGCGTCGCGCACCGAGGGCCGGATCGCCGCGTACCTCCTCCTGGACGAGTCCGACGGCGTCACGGCCGCGCAGATCGCCGCCGACCTCGACGTGAGCACGGGATCGGTCTCCAACGCCACGCGCAGCCTCGCCGACGCCGGCTTCCTCCACCACGAGCGCCGACCGGGCGAGCGCGCGACCCGCCACTTCATGGCGCGCGACGTGTGGGGGCGCTTCCTCCAGCACGAGCGGCCCTACCTGCAGGCCCAGCGGGACCTCGCCGCCAGCGCGCTGCCCGACGTCCCCGAGGGCAGCCCCGCCCACGAGCGACTCACCCACATGCACCACTACATGGCCTGGCTGCTCGACGACGTCCGACTCGACGAGCGCTGGCAGGAGGTCAAGGCCGGGCGTGCTGGTCCTGCAGCGGGATCATCAGCGGAGTAGCCGACTCGGGGTCCTCGATCAGGCGGCACCGCACACCGAAGACCTCCTCGACCTGGGCACTGGTCACGACCTCGCGCGCCGTCCCCTCGGCGACGACGCCACCGTCGCGCATCAGCACGACGCGGTCGGCGTAGCGGGCCGCCTGGTTCAGGTCGTGCAGCACGGCCACGACGGTGCGTCCCGCGGCCCGGATCTCCTGGCACAGCCGCAGCACGTCGAGCTGGTGCGCGAGGTCGAGGAACGACGTCGGCTCGTCGAGCAGGACGAACTCGGTCTGCTGCGCGAGGACCATGGCGATCCACGCGCGCTGGCGCTGTCCTCCGGACAGGTCGGCCACCCGCCTGCCGGCCAGCGCGTCGACACCGGTGGCCGACAGCGCCGAGGCGATCGCCTCGTCGTCGCCCTCGCTCCACTGCCGCAGCGGGGAGTGGTACGGGTGCCGGCCCCGCGCGACCAGCTCCTCGACGGTGATGCCGTCGGGGACCACCGGCTCCTGCGGCAGGAGGCCGACACGTCGCGCGACGTGCTTGGAGCGGTGCCGCTCGACCGGGACGCCGTCGAGGACGACCTGCCCCGCCGTCGGGCGCAACGTCCGCGCGAGCGTCTTGACGAGCGTCGACTTTCCGCAGCCGTTGGGCCCGATGACCGCCGTGAACTGGCCGCGGCTCACCGTGAAGTCGAGGTCGCGCAGCACGGGCGCGCCGCCGTAGCCCACGGTGATCCCGTCGGCGCGCAGGGATGACTCGTTCATTTCGTGACGTTCCTCCAGTGGACGAGCAGCAGGTAGCCGAGGTACGCGCCGCCGACCCCGATCGTGACGACCCCGACGGGCAGCCCCTCCGCGGCAGGGACGTGCTGGGCGACGACGTCGGCGGAGAGCACGATCAGCACGCCGACGAGGGCCGAGGCCACGAGGTTCGGTCCGACGGCGCCGGTGAGCCGTCGCGCGACGTGCGGAGCCGTCAGCGCGACGAACGAGATGGGCCCCGACACCGACACGGCGACCGCCGCCAGGAGCACCGACAGCACGATCGCCCAGGTCCGGGTCGCTGACGCGCGGGCACCGAGCGCGTCGCAGAGCTCGTCGCCCATGTCCATGACGAGCAGCCGGTGGTGCAGGGCGGCGACGCAGGGCAGCAGCAGGAGCAGCCCGCCGCCGATCGTCGCGGCGTGCCCGAGGTCGCGGGCCGAGAGCGAGCCGACCGTGTAGGCGGCCAGGGCGTGGGCGCTGTCGCGCATCTCGACGGCGACCACGTACTGGGTCACGGCCGTGCACATCGCCGCCACGCCGATGCCCGTGATGATCACGCGTGCGGGCGACGCGAAGCCGGAGCCGTTCGCCAGGTACACGACGCCGATCGCCGCGCCCGCTCCGAGCACCGCGCCGACCGGGGCCGGCACGGTCGAGCCGAGCACCACCGTGACGGCCACACCCGCACCCGCGCCGGCGGCGAGGCCGATGACGTCCGGGCTGCCGAGCGGGTTGCGCGTGACGGTCTGGAACAGCGCACCGGCGATACCGAGCGCGATCCCCACTCCCACGGCGACCAGCAGACGGGGCCCGCGCAGGCGCTCCAGGACGAACCGCGACCTCGCGTCGAGGTCGCCGGTCACCGCGTCGCGCAGGTCGGCCGCGGACAGGCCCAGGCGACCGAGCGACAGCGTGAGCAGCGAGAGCACCACGCTCACTCCCACGACGGCCAGGCAGACCGTCACGGTGCGGCGACGCACGGGGACGACGACCCGCCGCACGGTCGCACTCACGCGGCGACCCTCGTGCGTCGTACCGCCGCGAGCAGGAAGGGGGCGCCGAGGAACGCGGTGACGACGCCGACCATGAGCTCGGTCGGCCGGGCCACCACCCGGGCCAGTACGTCGGAGCCGACCAGCAGCGCGGCGCCGAGCAGGAGCGCCACGGGCACCTGCCACCGCAGGTCGGAGGCGACCAGCGCCCGCGCCACGTGCGGCACCGCGAGGCCGACGAAGACGATCGGGCCGGCGGCGGCCGTGGCTGCTGCCGCGAGGAGCGTCGCCGCGGCGAGCGCCCCGACCCGCACCCAGGCGACGCGGACGCCGAGCGAGGTCGCGACGGCGTCGCCGAGCTGCACGGTGTTCAGGCCCGGTGCGACCAGCACCGTCAGGACGAGACCGACGAGCATGACCGGGGCCACCATCGCCAGCGTCTCCCACCGCACCCCGGCCAACGACCCGACGACCCAGAAGCGGTAGGAGTCGAAGGCGTCGGGTCGGGTGAGGATCATCGCCTGGACGTAGGCGCCCAGCACCGCGCTGACGACCGCGCCGGCGAGGATCAGCGGGACCACCGACTCGCCGCCGGCGCGTCGGCCGAGGGCGTAGACGACGGCCACGGCGACCAGGGCGCCCGGGATCGCCACCCACACCATGGCCGTCCCGTTCCCGAGCCCGAGGAACGCCGTGGCGGTCACGATGGCGGCCGACGCGCCCATGCTGACGCCGAGCAGGCCCGGCTCGGCGAGCGGGTTGCGGGTGACCGCCTGGATCAGCAGCCCGGCCGTGGCCAGCGCGGCTCCCACCACCGCGCCGACCACGGTGCGCGGGACGCGGGCCTCGACGATCCGGCCCAGGTACTCGTCGCCGCGACCGGTCAGCACGTCCCAGACGTCCGAGACCTCGTTGGCGCGCACGCCGAGCACGACGCTCAGCGCCGCGGTGCACCCGAGGACGACGACCAGGCCGAGGAGCAGAGCCCCTCGACGCATCACTCGCCGGCCCGCGCCAGGGCTCGGTCGATCATCGGCTGGTAGCGCTCGAGCGCCCACGGCACGGTCAGCGGCGTGATGATCGAGGACGCCGTCACGAAGGACTGGTCGGTCGGCGCGACGAGAGCACCCTTCTTCACCGCCGGGATGCCGGCGTACAGCGGCTGGGACTCGGTCTCCTTGCGGCTCTTCTCGTCGGCGTAGAAGGTGAAGATCACGTCGGAGTCGTCGAGCATGTCGGCGTTCTCCAGGCCGATGAGGGCGGAGTCGGTGCCCGGCTCCTCCCAGTCCTTCAGCTCCTTCTCGCTCAGCGCGGGCTCCAGGCCGAGGGCGGAGACGAACGTGACCCGCTGCTCCCCGGGGTAGAACACGCCGAGCGTGCCGGGACCGTTGGTGTAGATGAAGGAGAACGTGCGGCCCTCGTACCTCGGGTTGGCGGCGGAGGCGAACTGCTCCTCGATGTCGTCAACGAGCCCGGCGGCCGCCTTCTCCTCGCCGAGCGAGCGGCCGATGGTCGCGATCTGGTCCTCCCAGGTGATGACCCAGGGCTCCTTCTCGTAGGCGACGGTGGGGGCGATGTCGCTGAGCAGGTCGTACTGCTCCTGCGTCACGCCCGACCACGGGGCCAGGATGAGGTCGGGTTCGAGCTCCAGGATCGCCTCGATGTCGAGCTCGGTGCCGCCCGTGAACTGCTTCGGCAGCTCGTCCCCGCGCTCGGTGACGGCCTCGTGGATCCACGGCAGGTAGCCGGTGTCGTCGGCGCCCCACGGGTAGGACTCGATGCCGACCGGGGTGACGCCGAGCGCGATGGCCGTCTCGGCCGACCCCTGCCCGAGGGTGACGACCCGCTCCGGCTTCTCGGTGATCTCGGCGGTGCCGAGCGCGTGCTTGATCCGGACGGTCTCGAAGTCGCCGGAGGCGGAGTCCTCCGCCGTGGACGTCCCTCCGCAGGCGGACAGCAGCAGGGCGGCGCAGAGGACCCCCACGACGCTCGTGAGGACGGAACGGACGGACGACATGGGGCCTCCTGGTCGGCGGGCGGCACACGACGTGCCACTGATCACTGAGGGGGACCTTAGTAGATCTTCAAATTTTGTGAAACAGTGGGCGGTGCGACCTCGGACACGCCGGCCCCGCCGAGCGAGCCGCGCGCCAGCACCGGTGCCGGCACCGGTGCCGGCACCGGCGACCGTCGACGTGGGACGGGGTCTTGCGCTCTCGTGGGCGGCGCCCCTACGGTACGACCCGTTAGGACAGCCTAACCTTACTGAAGGAGCATCATGAGCACCTCCCTCCCCCGCCGCCTCCCCCTCGTGGTCGGGCTCGCCGCCGCCGCGGCGACCCTGGCCGTGCCGACCGTCGCGCACGCGGCCGGCACCATCTCCGTCACGCCGAGCACCGGCCTCTCGTCCAGCGCCAGCGGCTCGGTCGTCACCGTCACCGGCTCCGGCTACACGGCGAACGGCACCTACAAGGTCGGCACCTGCTCGACGAAGTCCTACGGGATGTTCGGCGTGCCGGCGTGCTCGTCCGGCGTGGAGACGACGGCCGACGCGAACGGCAACATCTCCGTCAGCTACACGGCGAAGAAGGTCAACTCCAACGCCCACTACGGCATCCCGGTGGCCGGCGCGGGACAGCCCGCGTCGTTCACCTGCAAGGGCAGCGCGGCCAACGACCAGTGCGCCGTGACGATCACCTCGCACAACGGCACGTCGTCGACCATCGAGGCGCAGGCCAACATCACCTTCCAGTGAGGCCCGGGCGGGGGCGTGGAGCCGGACTCCGCGCCCCCGCCGTCCGCGTTGCGCGTCACGACGCGCAACCCCTCCTCCCCTCGTCACCCCCCTCCCCCTCGAAGGACCGTCATGGCCCCCGTCCGACTCCTCCCCCACGTCGTCCTGACGGCCCTCCTCGCCGGGCTGCTCGTCGCGATCCCGACCACGACTCCCGCCGTCGCCGCCGAGTCGCCCAGCACCATCACCTCCGGTTCCGTCGTCTGGGGCCTCAAGGACTCCTGGCGCACCTACATCGGTGACGGCTCCGAGGCGGGCGACGGCGCGACCGTCACCGCCTGGGACGGCACCACGCCGGTCGCCTTCCGGTTCCCGGTCGAGTCCGGCAGCTACGACCCCGAGACCCGGACCACGACCCTCGACCTCGCCGGCTCCGTCCACTTCCGCAGCTGGTACGGCCAGGTGCAGCCCGGCAAGTGGGCCCTCGACACGAAGTACTCCGACCTGACCGTGACGATCAGCCCCACCGTCCAGGAGATCCGCGGCACCCACACGGGCTACACGCGCGACGACCCGGGCGGCGAGCTGCACCACGACGTCGACGTCGTGCTCGCGCAGCTCGACGTCACCGACGTCCAGCCGACCACCGCGTCCGGCACCACCACGTGGACCGACGTCCCCGCCGTCGCCGGTCCGGGCTTCTCCATCTACGGACAGGGCACGACCCTCGACCCCGTCTCCATCGAGTACGTCGGGGACGGTGGCAAGCCCGACCTGACCGAGCGCTTCGACCGTCCTGGGGTCCCCGCGCTGCGCGAGGACGGACGCTGGATGTCGGTGAGCACGACGTCCGGCCTCGGCACGGCGAGCCGTGCCCTGGAGGTCTCCCCGAGGGGCGACGTCGTCTACGTCGCCGAGATCGCCCCCGAGATCGGCGACACGCTCGTCGTCCGGGCGCTCGACGCGCGCACCATGGAGCCGGTGGGCCAGCCGTTCGAGCACCCCGTCGCCCCGGAGGAGGTCTACACCGGTCGCTACCTGCGCACCGCCATCGACCCGGCCACCGACACGCTCTTCTACGTGACGAGCCGCGACGGCGACCCCGCGGTCCGGACGACCGTGCGGTCCCTGACGTTCGACCGCGGGACCGGCACCTTCACGTCCTCCGTGGTCGGCCGCCTGCACGACGGACGGACCGACGACGACGGGGCGACCCAGGTCCCCGGCGTCGGCTCCTTGGCGTGGAACCCGGTCGCCGACGAGCTCGCCGTGCTCTCCGACGACCCGGGCGCGACCGACCTGGCCAGCAAGGTCACCCTCTTCCGGTTCAGCCGCCAGGGCGACGGCTGGACCCGCGCGTCGGGCACGGTGACGCTGCCCTCCACCGGCGAGTACGCGGGTGCCGTCGAGTACGGCGGGCCGTTCACGAGCGGCGAGATGGACACCGACCCCGACCTCGCCGCACTGGGCGACGGCTCCTACGTGCTGGCCACCGGCACCGGCTACGGCTACGTCGACGACGAGGTCCGCTACCTGCCGGCGCTGCACCTGCGCCCGTCGGGCGACACCGTCCAGGTCACCCCCGTCCCCGGCACGCGGCACACCAGCACGGTGTTCGGGACCTACTACGGGTACACCTCGGCGACTCCGGGCCCGGACGGATCGGTGCTGCTGCACGGCTCCGGCCAGTCGATCGAGGATTACGTGCGCGTCGACCTGGTCGACGGGGTCGCCACCGCCCGCGAGCCCTTCCGCGGCCCCGACGTCTACCCCGACTACGGCTACTCGGTGTTCGCCGCCTCGATGGTCTACGACGCCCAGCGCGACCTGCTGTGGGCGACGGACAACGCCAACACCGACGGCGAGGCCGTCCAGCTCGTGCGCCGCGACGGGTCGACCGTGGGCTACCGCGTGCCCGACTACGCGACCTACTCCTTCGGGCGCGCCCTGCTCAAGGTGGGTCCTGACGGCTCGCTCTACGTGCCGCTGAAGAAGGACGGCTTCGGCTACGCGCGGCTCGCGTTCGGCGGCATCACCCCGACGGTCGACCAGCAGCCGAAGGACGTGTCCGTCGAGCTCGGCGCCGACGAGCCCCAGCGCGACGTCAGCCTCCGCGCCGACGTCTCGGGCGCCTCGAGCCTGCAGTGGCAGCGACGAGTCGTCGGCGCCTCGCGCTTCACCGACGTCGAGGGCGCCACGGGCTCCTCGCTGACGGTCGCGGCGTCACCCAGCACCGCCGGGACCACCTACCGCCTCAAGGTCGCCAACGACGCCGGCACGGTGGTCTCCGAGGAGGCGCAGCTGACCGTCACCCACCCGCCACGGTTCGCGGTCCAGCCGCGGGACGTCCGCACCCGCCCGGGCACCGTCGCGAACCTCAACGCCGAGGTGCTCGCGTCCCCGGAGGTCACGTCGAGCAGCTGGCAGCGCCGGGTCAACGGCTTCTGGACGACCGTCGGCACGGACGACGACGACCTCGTCGTCGGCGACACGTCGCTCACGGTCCGCGAGACCAGCACCGACCAGACCGGGTCGCAGTTCCGGCTCAAGGTGACGAGCCCGCTCGGCACGGCGTACTCGCGGACCGCGACCCTGACCGTCGAGGCTCCGGCGCCGGAGGCCGGCAGGGTCAGCGGTGCGACGCTGGAGTGGTCGGGCTCGCAGGAGCTGCAGAAGGCGCCCCCGTTCGGCGGGTCGTCCTACTTCTCGGCCGGCGTCTCCGACGGCAGCGAGGGCACCTACCGCGCCCAGGCCGGCAACGTCTCGGTGCTGCAGGTCGACGGCGACGAGCGCACCGCCGCCTCCTGGGCCACCCGGGCCGAGCACGTCGACGCCGACCCCGGGACCCAGCAGCTCGTGACGCTGGGCGACGGTCGAGGGCGCGTGGAGGCGGACGGGTCGGCGACGATCTCCTGGTCGGGCGCCTGGACCGTGAACTTCTACGGCGGGCTCGTGCCGTTCACGGTGAGCGACCCGGTCCTCACCGTCGACGACGCGGGCGTGGGGCGGCTCACCGCGGACCTGTCGGGCTACGGGTCGTCCCAGGAGAACCCGGGCGAGAAGACCCCGATCGCACCGGTCGAGGACGTCGTCGTGGCGACCTACCGCGACGTCCAGGTCGACCCGGACGGCTTCGTGCTCGAGCCCGACTACGCGGGCGTCCAGGTGGACGTCCCCGATGGCGCGAGCGCCCAGCTGCGGACGGGTGACGCGTGGGGGTCCTGGCCCCAGCCGTTCGTGGACTTCCACGCACGCACCGGCCTGACGTCGTACTGGTACAGCTCGGGCGGCGCGGCCGACCCGGACAAGCCCCCGGCCCCGATCACCGTCGGCGCCTTCGAGGTCGACGGGACCGAGCCGGTGGCGGAGCCCCCGACGATCCTGACGCAGCCGAGCTCCATGACCGCGACGGTCGGCCGTGCGGCACGGTTCGCGGTCACGGCGTCCGGCGAGGACCTCTCCTACCGGTGGCAGCGCAGGGTCGGCTCCAGCTGGCTGGCCGTCGCCGACGCGGACGGGCCGACGCTCACGCTCGACCGCGTGGTGACGGCGGACCGTCGCGCGACCTTCCGGGTCCGCGTCAGCAACGCGAGCGGCGCGGTCGTCTCCCGGGCGGTCCGGCTCGACGTGGCTCCGGCCCGGACGGCGGCTCACGTGTCGCTCTCGCGCGCGTCGCAGACGTCGAGGGCTCCGGCCTCGAGGCGGGCGCTGGTGCGCGTCCGTCTCACGGCGTCGAACGGGACGACACCGGTCGGCACCGTCACCGTCCGGCTCGGCAGCCGCAAGGTCGCGACCGCCCGGACCAGCGGCGGCCGCGCCACGGTCCGGCTCCCCGCGGGCCTCGCCCGCCGCGGCTACGCCGTCCGCGCCACCTTCACGCCGCGCGACCCCGCCTCGTTCACGACGGCGACGAGCCGGCCGGTGAAGTTCCGCGTGCGCTGAGCGGGCGGTCGTCGGGACGTCGATCGCGTGGAGGCCCCCGGTCCAGTCGGACCGGGGGTCTTCATTCGGTCAGGTGGTGGGGAGGAGACTCCGTCGCTCGCCGGCCGCCCCGCAAGCGGGCGGTGCCCCAAGCTCCTCGCCGTCGACAGCGGGGAACGGCCAGCGCTTGGACTGCTTGCGATGCAACGAGGCATGAGATTCAGTGGCCCGCTCGGACCCTCGTCCACGGCCTCCTCGAGGGTGGTCTGACGGCTGACGCGGCCGTTGAATGAGCATCCGAGTCAGGTGGGGTAGTCGACGCGGGCGCTCAAACTGTCACGGCTCGCGACTAGCCTCCGGCGAAACTGACCTCGAGGGGGCACGAACGCATGATCACCCACATCAAGGACGACGCCTCGAAGAGCTTGTTCGAGGCGGTCCAGCACGCCGCTGGCGTGACCATCTCGGGCCTCGCGACCTGGCTCGGAACCGCTGTCGCTGCTTTGTGGATCTACACCGAACTGCTGAAGCCCGAGGGGAACATCGCGCCGCCGCTGCTGTGGCTTGAACACCACGCCCAAGCCGCTGGCTGGTCAGCTTCCTGGGCTATCGACGCCCACACGTGGCTGACCGGACGACCGGAGCTGTTCTGGCCGCTGATCATCGCAGCTGGCTTCACTGCATCCATCCGAAGTATCACCATGATCACGTGGACCGCGCTGCTGCTCGCCGTGAGCCTCCGACCTGCCGAGACGGTCGCGACCTCGTTCCTCGCCCTCACACTTGTCGCGTGCCTGTTGGGCTACGCACTCGACAAGGCGGCAGAGCTTCAGAGTCGCGGGAGCGAGTATCCCCACTATGCGAGCTTCAAGCTCTCCGCCGCGAGGTGGATGGTTGGACCGCCTGCGTTGCTCGCACTGGCTACGTTGTTTCCGCTGTTTCTCGCCTACCGCATGGCCGAGGCCTACCGCACACCGGAACCTCTGGAACACCCCGGCTTCGACCTCGCCTTCGATGCGAAGCAGCTCTATGAGAAGCCTGTAGCCGAGATCACGAACCGCGACCTGACGATCTTCATGGCCAAGGCCATGCTCTTGGCCTCCGGCGACGAGCAGCGGGAGAAGTCGAACGCGGTGTGGAGCATGCGGCGGGACGAGAACGCGCGGGTGAGAGCAGCACGACTCGGGAAAGGGCGCTGGTAGCGGTCGGGAGGTGCCCCAGCTCCTCCCCGAATCGCCACCCTTGATTCGAACGGCAGAAGGCCCCGACACCAGGAGAAAGGCCCCCAGTCACGTGGACTGGGGGCCTTCTGCCGTTCGAGTGGAGCATAGGAGATTCGAACTCCTGACCTCTTCCATGCCATGGAAGCGCGCTACCAACTGCGCCAATGCCCCTCACGGGTGGTTCTCGCACTCGTCGATCACCGAGTAAGAACTCTAGACCCTCCCCCGGGGCGGGTAAACACCGGGGGTCACCCGTCGTCCGACATCACCGGCTCGGGCAGCGTGCCCGCGTTCCACTCGGTGAGCCGCCACCGGGTGTCGTGCTCCGGCGAGATCTGCTCCAACGCGATCCAGGAGCAGTTCGACAGCCCCGCGAACGTGCGCCAGGTGGCCTCCGGGAAGCCCAGGAACGTGCACACGCCCACCCGCAGCACGGCGCCGTGCGCCACGACCACGAGCGTCTGCTCGTCCTCCAGCGTCTCCAGCGCCTCCGTCACGGCGGCCGACAGGCGGGCGCCCGCCTCCGCGTGCAGCTCCGCGCCCGGGAACCGCTCCTCGCGGTCCTCCAGCATGGCCTTCATCAGGTCGGGGAAGCGCTCCCACGACTCCTTCCAGGTGAGCCCCTCGCGCTCGCCGAAGTTCATCTCGCGCAGCCGCTCGTCGAGCTCCACCGGCACCCCGGTCAGCCGCGACAGCTCCTCGGCCGTGTGCCGAGCACGCTGCAGGTCCGAGCTGAGGATCCGCACCGGCCGCAACGACGCCAGCCGTGCAGCCGCAGCCGCGGCCTGCCGGACGCCGACCTCGTCGAGCGCCGTGTCCGTCTGGCCCTGCACCCGCCCGGCGACGTTCCACTCCGTGCGCCCGTGGCGCCAGAGCACGACCCGGCGCGTCACGTGAGCTCGAGGTCGATCGTCGGGCAGTCGCTCCACAGCCGCTCGAGGGCGTAGAAGGCACGCTCCTCGGTGTGCTGCACGTGCACCACGACGTCGGCGAAGTCGAGCAGGATCCAGCGACCCTCGCGGTCGCCCTCCCGGCGCACCGGCTTCGCGCCCTGCTCGAGCAGCTTCTCCTCGACCGCGTCCTTGATGGCGCGGGCCTGCGGCTGGTTCGCGGCGCTGCACAGCAGGAACACGTCGGTGATGAACAGCTGCTCGGAGACGTCGAAGGCGATGATCTCGGTCGCCAGCTTCTCGTCCGCGGCAGCGGCAGCCACCCGGGTCAGCTCGACGGCACGGTCGGTTGCGGTCATGAGGGGTCCTCGGAGTCGGAGGCGGAGTAGAGACGGTGCTTGGCGATGTACTGCACGACGCCGTCGGGGACGAGGTACCAGACCGGCTCTCCCGACGCGACGCGTCCACGGCAGTCGGTCGAGGAGATCGCGAGCGCCGGGATCTCGACGAGCGTGATCCGCTCGGCCGGCAGGCCGGCGAGCGTCTGCTCGTCCATCTCGTGCCCGGGACGCGTACAACCGACGAAGTGGGCGAGCTCGAACAGCTCGTCGTGGTCGCGCCACGTCAGGATCGCGGCCATCGCGTCGGCACCGGTGATGAAGTACAGGTCGGCGTCGGGCATGGCCGCGGCCAGCTCGCGCAACGTGTCGATCGTGTACGTGAGGCCGTCGCGGTCGATGTCGACCCGGCTCACCTCGAAGCGCGGGTTCGCCGCCGTCGCGATGACCGTCATGAGGTAGCGGTGCTCGGCCGGCGAGACCTCACGGTCGGCCTTCTGCCACGGACGCCCGGTGGGGACGAAGACGACCTCGTCGAGGTCGAACCACGACTGCACCTCGCTCGCGGCGACGAGGTGCCCGTGGTGGATGGGGTCGAACGTGCCACCCATGACGCCGACGCGACGCCGGCGGATCGGTGCGTGCTCGGGGGCCACGTCGACGACCTGGGGCCCGTGGGTCGTGCTCAGGAGTGCTCGCGGCCCTTGCCGAAGGCCAGCAGCGCGATGAGCAGGACCAGGAGGATGCCCAGGGCGGTACCTCCGATGAGCATCGCCGTGAAGAGGAAGCTTCCTTCTTCTCCGGACTCCTCCATGGCGGCCAGGATCTCGAGCATGGCCGCAATCTACCAGCGTGCCCGCGGGCCCGACGATCCGGCGTGGGTCAGCGGACGTGCCCGTCGCCGGTCACGACGTACGTCGTCGTGGTCATCTCGGGCAGTCCCATCGGTCCGCGCGCGTGCAGCTTCTGGGTGGAGATGCCGATCTCCGCACCGAACCCGAACTCTCCGCCGTCGGTGAAGCGCGTCGAGGCGTTCACCATGACGGCCGCGGAGTCGACGCCGAGCGTGAACCTGCGCGCCGCGTCGATCGACCGGGTGACGATCGCCTCCGTGTGGCCCGAGGACCAGGTGCGGATGTGCTCCACGGCCTCCTCGAGGGAGTCGACCACCTTCGCGGCGATGTCGAGGGAGAGGTACTCCGTCGCCCAGTCGTGGTCGGACGCCTCGAGCACACCAGGGGCGACCGCGGCGAAGGAGGCGTCGCCGTGGATCGTGACGCCGGCCGCCTGCAGCGCCTTCGTCACTCTCGGCAGGAACTCCTCGGCGACGTCGCGGTGCACGAGCAGCGACTCGGCCGCGTTGCACACGCTCGTGCGGTGGGTCTTGGCGTTGAGGACGACGTCGAGCGCCATGTCGAGGTCGGCGTCCGCGTCGACGTAGACGTGCACGTTGCCGGTGCCCGTCTCGATGACGGGCACGGTCGACTGCTCGACGACCGTGCGGATGAGGCCCTCGCCGCCGCGCGGGATGACGAGGTCGACGAGGCCGCGTGCCTGCATGAGGTGCGTGGCGCTGCTCCGGTCGTCGGCCGGCACGGCCTGCACGACGTCGGCGGGCAGGCCGGTGGCGGCGATGGCCTCGCGCATGACGTCGACGATGGCCGCGTTCGACCGCGCCGCCGATCGCGACCCGCGCAGCAGCGACGCGCTGCCGGCCTTGAGGCAGATGGCCGCGGCGTCGGCGGTGACGTTGGGCCGCCCCTCGTAGATCATGCCGATGACGCCCATGGGCACGCGGATCTGCTCCAGCCGCAGACCGTTGGGCAGCGTCGAGCCGCGGACGACCTCGCCGACCGGGTCGGGCAGGGCGGCGACGTCGCGCACGCCCTGGGCGAAGGCGGCCACCCGGTCGGCGTCGAGCAGCAGCCGGTCGACGACGTTCTCCGGCGTGCCCTCGGCGCGCGCGGCCTCGACGTCGAGCACGTTGGCCGCGACGATGCGCTCGGTCGCCGCCTCCAGCGCGTCGGCCGTGGCCAGCAGCGCCGCGTCCTTCTGCGACCGCGACGCCAGCGCCAGGGAGCGGGCCGCGGTGCGGGCGCGGCGGGCGAGCTCGTGCACCTGATCCTTCACGGCTGAAGCCTAGTGCGTGGCCTCCCACCACCCCGCTGAGCGTGACGTTCGCGGGCCGTCCCGGGCAATCCCGCCCCGGAAACGTCACGCTCAGCGGGAGGGGGCGAGGGTCACCTGGTGTTCACCCGGGCCGTGCAGACTGGACCCATGATTCGGGGGAATCGGCTCGTCGCCGTGCTCACGCTCGTCCTGGTCGGTACGGTCCTGGCCGTGCCCACCGCCTCCTCGCCCGCCGACGCGCGGGACCAACGCGGTCGTGGGGAGCCCACCGTGCGGGTCGCGACGTTCAACGCGTCGCTCAACCGGCCCGCCGCCGGTGATCTGCGCCGCGACCTGTCGACGCCGTCCAACGCCCAGGCGCGCGCCGTCGCGGAGATCGTGCAGCGCACGCGTCCCGACGTGCTCGTCCTGCAGGAGATCGACCACGACCCCGAGGCGCTGCGCCTGTTCCAGCGGAACTACCTCGAGCGCGGGCAGCAGGGCGCCGACCCCATCCGCTACCGGTACACGTTCACGGCATCGGTCAACACGGGCGTGCCCACCGGCCTGGACCTGAACGGCGACGGCCGCACCGACGGCCCCGACGACGCCTACGGCTTCGGGGCGTTCCCCGGCCAGTACGGCATGGCGGTGCTCAGCCGCTACCCGATCGACGAGAAGCACGTCCGCACCTTCCAGAAGCTGCTCTGGAAGGACATGCCTGGGAACCGCATGCCCCAGGGCTACTACTCCCCCGAGGCGGTCGACGTCCTGCGCCTGTCGAGCAAGTCGCACTGGGACGTGCCCGTGAAGGTCGGGCGACGCTCCGTCCACCTGCTCGTCAGCCACCCGACCCCGCCCGTCTTCGACGGCCCCGAGGACCGCAACGGCCGCCGCAACGCCGACGAGATCCGCTTCTGGGCCGACTACACCGGCTCCACCCGGGACTCCCGGTGGATCCGCGACGACCGCGGCCGTCCCGGCGGGCTGGCACGCGGTGCGTCGTTCGTGGTCGCGGGCGACCTGAACTCCGACCCCGTCGACGGCGACTCGCTGCCGGGCGCGGCGAACCAGCTCCTCGACCTGCGACGCGTGAACACGTCGCTGACGCCGTCGAGCGACGGTGCCGTGGAGGCGGCTCGCCTGCAGGGCGGTGCCAACCTCTCCCACCGGGGCGACCCGCAGTTCGACACCGCCGACTTCTCCGAGCCGCCGGGCAACATCCGCGCCGACTACGTGCTGCCGAGCGCCGACCTGGACATCCGCGACGCGCGGGTCTTCTGGCCGGTGCAGGCCGACCCGCTCTCGCGCCTCACGGGCACCTACCCGTTCCCCGCGTCGGACCACCGGCTCGTCTGGGTCGACCTGCGCCGCCCCTGACTCCCCCACCCCCGCTGAGCGTGACGTTTGCGGGCCGGCGAGCCGCGCCGCGCCCCGCAAACGTCACACTCAGCGGGAGGGGGACGGTCAGCGGGGGTGGAGGACGACGAGGTCGTCGCGGTGGACGACCTCGCGCTCGTAGCCGGCGCCGAGGTCGGCCGCCAGGTCGGGCGTGCTGCGCCCGAGGAGCGTCGGCAGCTCCGCGCTGTCGTACGTGACGAGGCCGCGGGCGACCACCGTGCCGTCGGGCGCCACCACGTCGACCGGCTCGCCCGCCCCGAACTCGCCCTCGACGCCGACGATCCCGGCGGCCAGGAGCGACGCGTTGCGCACGGTGAGCGCACGGACGGCACCGTCGTCGACGAGCAGCCGACCCTTGGTCTCGCTGGCGTGCTCGAGCCACAGCAGACGGGTCGGACGACGTCGGCCGGTCGGGTGGAACCGTGTGCCCACCGGCTCGCCGAGCACGGCGGCGCGCGCGTGGTCGGCGCGCGCGAGCACCACGGGGATCCCCGCCCCCGTCGCGATCCGCGCCGCCTCGACCTTCGTCACCATGCCGCCGGTGCCGACCTTCGAGCCCACGCGCGCGACGTCGACGTCGTCGAGGTCGCCCGGACCGTGCACGTCGGTGATCGGCCGCGACTGCGGCAGCGACGGGTGGCCCGTGTACAGCCCGTCGACGTCGGAGAGCAGCACCAGCAGGTCGGCGTGCACGAGGTGGGCGACGAGCGCGGCGAGCCGGTCGTTGTCGCCGAAGCGGATCTCGCTCGTCGCGACCGTGTCGTTCTCGTTGACGACGGGCAGCACGCCGAGCTCGTGCAGGCGCGCGAACGTCTGGTGGGCGTTGCGGTAGTGGCTGCGCCGCGTGACGTCCTCGACCGTCAGCAGCACCTGGCCGACCGTGATGCCGTGGGCGGCGAACCGCTCGGAGTAGTGCGCCACCAGCGCGCCCTGCCCGACGCTCGCCGCCGCCTGCTGGGTCGGCAGGTCACGCGGGCGCGTCGTCAGCCCGAGCGGACCCAGGCCCGCGGCGATCGCACCCGAGCTCACCAGGACCACCTCGTCGCCGTCGCGCCGCGCCGCGGCGAGCGCGTCGACGACGTGACCGACCTTCTCGGGGTCGAGGTGCCCCGCTGCCGAGGTCAGCGACGACGAGCCGACCTTGACGACGACGCGCCGGGCGCTCACGACCGGTCGTCCGCGCTGACGTCGTCGGCGCGGCTGTCATCTGCGGTGCGGGCCTCGAGCTCGACGTCGTCGTCGAGGTCGAGCAGGTCGTCGTCGTCCTCGAACGTCCAGTCGGGCGCCGCGCTGGGCTGCTCGCCCCGCGCACGCGCCTCGCGCGCCTCGGCCTCGTAGGCGCGCTTGGCCGCCAGCTGCTCGCGTCGCTCGACGTTGGTGCGACGGTCGTCGCGGTCGAGACGGTGGTCCTCGCCACGGCGGCCCAGCATCTCGGCACCGGCCTGGATGGTCGGGTCGAAGTCGAAGACGACGGCGTCCTCCCAGCCCTGGTCGGCGGTGCCGCCGATGACGACGTCGTCGCCGGGCTCGGCGCCCTGCTTGGCCAGCGCCTCCTCGACACCGAGTCGCGCGAGCCGGTCGGCGAGGAAGCCGACGGCCTCGTCGTTGCTGAAGTCGGTCTGGCCGACCCAGCGGGTGAGCTTGGCGCCGCGCACGATCCACTGGCGCTGGCCGTCGGGGCCCCGACGCTGGTCGACGGTGAACTCCGCGCCGACCCCGGCCGCGGCCTGCGGGCGCAGCACGATGCGGGTGATCTCCTGGGTGGGCGTCTCGGCGCGGCGACGCGCGACGATCTGCGCCATCGCGAAGGACAGCTCGCGGAGCCCCTGGTGGCTGGCCGCCGACACGTCGTAGACGTCGTAGCCGCGCTCCTCGAGGTCACCGCGCACGAACTCGGCGATCTGCGCGGCGTCCGGCACGTCGGTCTTGTTCAGGGCCACCAGACGCGGCCGCTCGAGCAGGTCCTTGCCGGTCGCGCCCTCGGGCAGCGCCTCGGCGTACGCCCGCAGCTCGGCCTCGATGACGTCGAGGTCGGTGAGCGGATCACGGCCGGGCTCGACCGTCGCGCAGTCGACCACGTGCACGAGTGCGGCGCACCGCTCGACGTGGCGCAGGAAGTCGTGGCCGAGGCCTCGCCCCTCGCTCGCGCCCTCGATGAGGCCGGGCACGTCGGCCACCGTGAACGTCGTCGACCCCGCGGTCACGACGCCGAGGTTGGGCACGAGCGTGGTGAACGGGTAGTCGGCGATCTTCGGACGAGCACGGGACAGCGCCGCGATGAGGCTCGACTTGCCGGCGCTCGGGAACCCGACGAGGCCGATGTCGGCCACGACCTTCAGCTCGAGCACGATGGTGCGCTCCTGGCCGGGCTCGCCCTTGAGCGCGAAGCCGGGCGCCTTGCGCTTGCTCGACGCGAGCGCGGCGTTGCCGAGGCCGCCACGACCGCCCGCCGCGATCACGACCTCCGTCCCGACGCCCACGAGGTCGGCCAGCACCTCGCCGGTGCCGTGCGGGCCGCCCGAGCGCACCACGGTGCCGTCGGGGACCTTCAGGACGAGGTCCTCGCCGTGTGCGCCGCTCCTGTTGCTACCACCGCCGGGAGCGCCGTTGCCGGCCTTGCGCCGCGGCTCGTGGTGGTACTCGACGAGCGTCGTCACGTCGGCGGCGACGCGGAGGATGACGTCGCCACCGTGCCCGCCGTTGCCGCCGTCGGGGCCGCCGAGAGGCTTGAACTTCTCGCGGTGGACCGACGCGACGCCGTGCCCGCCGTTGCCGGCGACGACCTGGAGGGTCACGCGGTCGACGAAGGTGGGGACGGCCATGTCAGGTGCTCCTGGGGTGGTGTGGGGACGTCGAAGGGGTGGCCCGCATGCGCGGACCACCCCTTCGACGGATGTTCTGCCGGTTACTCGCCCGGGACGATGTTCACGACCTTGCGGCCGCGACGCGTCCCGAACTCGACCGAGCCGGCCGACAGCGCGAAGAGCGTGTCGTCGCCGCCACGGCCGACGTTGGTGCCGGGGTGGAAGTGGGTGCCGCGCTGGCGGACGATGATCTCGCCGGCGTTGACGAGCTGGCCGCCGAAGCGCTTGACGCCGAGGCGCTGTGCGTTGGAGTCGCGGCCGTTCTTGGTGGAGGCTGCGCCCTTCTTGTGTGCCATGAGTTCAGTCCTCTACTTCGCGATGCCGGTGATCTTGACCTGGGTATACTTCTGACGGTGACCCTGGCGCTTCTTGTAGCCGGTCTTGTTCTTGTACTTCTGGATGATGATCTTCGGACCCTTGGTCGCGCCGATCGCCTCGGCGGTCACGGAGACCGTCGAGAGGGTGTCGGCGTCGGCCGTGACGGCGTCGCCGTCGACGTACAGGACGGCCGGCAGCGAGACGGACTCGCCCTCGGCGAGGCCGAGCTGGTCGATCTCGATGACGTCGCCGACGGCGACCTTCTGCTGCGTGCCGCCACTGCGCACGATTGCGTAGACCACGGGATTCCTCACTCGGTTCTTGCTGGAAGCTGTGTGTGCCGGGGGCCGGGGGCGTCCGGGTCCGACGGGGGCCTGGGCTCAGCGGCTGCGCTGGCCCTGGCCGGTGCCGGGCTCACACCCGGACAGGACGATCGGCGCGCACGGCGCGCCGAGGATCCATACTACGGACCCTCCCCCGGCTCGGTCAAAGCGGGGGTCTCGCCGGTCGGCTCGTCGCCGTCGCCTCCCTCGCCTGCGTCGTGGGAGGACTCCGGTGCGGCGCTCGCGGGGACCTGCTCGGCCTCGGGCGTCGGCAGGGCGTCCTGGACCGGCTGCGGCGCCGAGGCGACGATGGGCTCAGGGACGTCCGACGGGACGGTCCCGACCTCGTCCGCGGGGGTCTCGGTCGTGGTCGCGACGTCGGAGGTGGTCTCCTCGTCGCCGGCCTGCCCGGCGGGGGTCTCGGCGGGGGTCTCGTCGGCCGGCGTCTGCTCGAGGACGGCGTCGACCGCCGGGGCGGGCGACTCCGTCAGCGCCTCGTCCGACGTGCCGGAGGGCTCGTCGTCGCTGGACGCCGTCTCGTCGGGGAAGGCGCCGGCCTTCGCGCGGGAGGAGCCGCGACGCGACCGGCCACCGCGCGACGACCCGGAGGTCGAGCCGCTCGACGTGCCGTCCTGGGCGTCGGGGCCGGTCGTCTCGCCCGCTGCGGCGTCGTCGACGGTCTCGTCGTCCCGCGACTCCTCCGCCCGGCCGCGGCGGCTGCCGTTGCCGTTGCCGTTGCCGTTGCCGTTGCCACCGTTACCGTTGCCGCGCCCTCGACGGGAGCGGCCACGCGGCTCCTCCTTCTTGGGCTCGACCGGCTCGGCGGTCACGACGACCCCGCGGCCGTCGCAGTGCTCGCACTCGGTGCTGAACGACTCCAGCAGACCCGTGCCGATCCGCTTGCGCGTCATCTGCACGAGACCGAGCGACGTCACCTCGGCCACCTGGTGGCGGGTGCGGTCGCGCCCGAGGCACTCGACCAGGCGCCGCAGCACCAGGTCGCGGTTGCTCTCGAGCACCATGTCGATGAAGTCGACGACGATGATGCCGCCGATGTCGCGCAGCCGGAGCTGACGGACGATCTCCTCGGCCGCCTCGAGGTTGTTCTTGGTCACCGTCTCCTCGAGGTTGCCCCCGGACCCGGTGAACTTGCCGGTGTTGACGTCGACCACGGTCATCGCCTCGGTGCGGTCGATGACGAGCGAGCCGCCGGACGGCAGCCAGACCTTGCGCTGCAGCGCCTTCTGGATCTGCTCGTCGATGCGCAGCACGTCGAAGGAGTCGCGGCCGTCGTGCTCCTCGGGCGACCACTCCTGCAGCCGCTCGGCGAGGTCCGGGGCGACGTGGCGGATGTAGCCGGAGATGTTGTCCCAGGCGTCGGAGCCCTCGACCACCAGCGACGCGAAGTCCTCGTTGAAGAGGTCGCGCACGACCTTGATGACGAGGTCGGGCTCGGCGTAGAGGAGCTGCGGCGCCTTGGCCTTCGGGGACGACTCGTCGTCGAGGCCGGCCTTGGCCTTGATGTCCTCCCAGCGGGCGGTGAGTGCCGTGACGTCGCGGGTGAGCTGGTCCTCCGTGGCGCCCTCGGCCGCCGTGCGCACGATGACGCCCGCATCCTCGGGCAGCACCTCCTTGAGGAGGGCCTTGAGCCGGGAGCGCTCGGTGTCGGGCAGCTTGCGCGAGATGCCGTTGGACTGGCCGCCGGGCACGTAGACCAGGAAGCGGCCGGGCAGGCTGATCTGGCTGGTGAGCCGGGCGCCCTTCTGGCCGACCGGGTCCTTGGTGACCTGCACCAGCACCTGCTGGCCGGGGCTGAGCGCCTCCTCGATCTTGCGGGCCTTGCCGTTCTGGACGCCGCTCCAGTCGACCTCGCCGGCGTAGATGACGGCGTTGCGACCGGCGCCGATGTCGACGAACGCGGCCTCCATGCTCGGCAGCACGTTCTGGACCTTGCCGAGGTAGACGTTGCCGATGAGCGACGTCTGGCTCTCGCGGGCCACGTAGTGCTCGACGAGCACGGAGTCCTCGAGGACGGCGATCTGGGTGTAGTTGTCGGTGGAGCCGTGGCTGGTCGCGCGGTGCTGACGCACCACCATCTGGCGGTCGACGGCCTCACGGCGGGCCAGGAACTCGGCCTCGGAGACGATCGGCGCACGACGACGCCCGGCCTCACGACCCTCGCGGCGGCGCTGCTTCTTGGCCTCCAGACGGGTCGAGCCGGCGACGCCGGCGATCTCGTCCTCGGGGTTGCGACCCTCGCGGACCCGCACGACCGTGTTCTCGGGGTCGTCGGGCGACGCGGCGGGCCTGTCGCCGGCGCGCGCACGGCGACGGCGGCGGCGCGTGGTGCCGCCCTGGCCCTCCCCGTCGCTGTCGTCGGAGTCGGCAGCGCCCTGGTCGTCGTCGGTGTCGTCGGCCTGGGGCTCGGCCGCGCCGTCCTGGCCCTGGTTCTCGCGCGGCTCGTCGCTCTTGTTGCGACGGCGTCCGCCGCGGCTGCGGCGACGGCGCTTCGAGCCGCCGCCCGAGCCCTCGCCGGACTCGTCCTGGTCCTGCTCGGCGGGCGCGGTCGCCGCCGACTCGGACTCCGAGGCGGACGTCTGCTCCTCGTCCTCGTCCTCGTCGTCGGCCTGGGCCGCGCGCGGGGGCGCGGCGACCGGCTCGGGGGCCTGGAACGCGACGGCGACGGGCGAGACCTCGTCGGTCGCACGAGGCGCACGGGGGGCGCGCTTGCGGGCCGGACGCTTGGCGGGGGCCTGGGGGGCCTCCTCGCTCGTGCCGGCCTCGTCGGCCACCGGCTCCTCGGCGACGGTCTCGTCGGCGGTGGAGTCCTTCGGCGCGTCCTCGTCGGCGGGGTCGGCCGCGGGCTTCGGGGCGGCCTTCTTGCGCGGCGGGCGCTTGCGTGCCGGCTTGGCGGCCGGGGCGGCAGCGGCGTCGACGGTGGTGTCGCGGGCAGCCGTGGCGTCGTCGGCCGGGGCCTGTGCCGCCGCGTCGTCGGCGACGGGCGCCGGCGGCGCGGCCTTGCGAGTGGAGCGCCTCGCGGACGTCTTGGTGACGACCGTGGCGCTGGGTGCCTGCTCGGCCGGCGCCGGGGTCGGCGCGGCGGGCGCGTCCGCGGCGGGCGGGGCGAAGATGTCGGTGCTCACCGCTGCGGGTGGCCCGGCGGGCCGGCCGGCGGCCCGGCGTCGCGTGCGCACCGCGGGGGTGGTGTCGGTTGTCGGGGTGTTCGTGTCGTCGTCGAGCATGTGCTCTCCTCAGTCCCCGGGTACGCCGCAGGGCGGTCGGGGTTCTGCGTCTGCGGCTCCTGCCCCGAGGGGCCGGTGCCGAAAGTCTTCTGTCGGGCCCGGACCGCTGGCGCGTCCCGGGGTGGTCGACGTGCGGCCTGTCACTGGCTCCTCGCCCGGCCCGCCGCGGTCAGCACCCGATCAGGGTGCGTCGCGGTCGAGGGCGAGCGGATCGCCGACCGTCCCGGTCCCTGCGTCCAGAGGACCCTGGGCCGAGCGGGTCGCCAGCGGCGTCTGCTCGAGCGTCAGGTCCCCGCAGATGCGGAGTCCGGAGAGTACGTCGTCCGGTCGTACCGACGGGTTCTGGTGCCGGACGACCACCGTCAGTATCGCATACGCCACACCCGGACCGCCGGACGAACCGACCGAGAGCGACTGCACGGCGGCCCGCGCGTCGAAGGTGCGCATGCCGCGCTTGGTCATCCGCTCGACGTCGACCTGCTCCGCTGCGAGGAACGCGTCGACCGCGATCTGGGCCTGCTCGACCGGCGTGTCGCGCAGCTCGATGACCCACTCGCTCGCCTCCAGGCGGTCGGCGAGCGAGCCCGCACCCTCGCGCGCGGCGACGACCTCGAGGATGTCGATGCCGGGCGGCAGGGCGTCGTCGAGCGCGGCTCGCACGGCCTCGGGGTCACGGGTCTCGGTGAGGCCGATCTCGAGGAACTCCGCCTCGCTGGCGGCACCCGTGGGCGCCGCTCCCGCGAACGAGATCTTGGGGTGCGGCGTGTAGCCGGAGGAGAACGCGATCGGCACCCGCGCGCGGCGCACCGCACGCTCGAACGCGCGGCCGAAGTCGCGGTGGCTCGTGAACCGCAGCCGGCCCCGCTTGGCGAAGCGGATCCGCAGTCGCTGCACGATGGGCAGCTGCGGGTTCGGGGCCTCGGGGTTCGGGGTGCCGCGCAGGGTCGTGCTGCCGTCGGACATGTCGTCGAGGGTACCGAGCAGCGTCGCGCCACGGGTGGGGTCGGGTCGCCGGCGCGACGGCCAGGACCCTGGCGTTGGATGGGTCGGTGACCTTTCCCGCCGACCCCGCCTCGCCTGCCACGACCTCCTCGACCCGCAGCGGTCCGGCCTGGTTGGTCGGCGCCGCGATCGTACTGCTGGCCCTGAACCTGCGGGTGGCCGTCGGCAGCGTCGGCGTGGTGGTCGACCCGCTGCGCGACGATCTCGGGATGAGCGCCACCGTCGCCGGCGTGCTGACGACGCTCCCCGTGCTGTGCTTCGCCGTGTTCGGGGCGACGACGTCGAGGATCGTCCGCGCCCTGGGCCTCGACCGCACCGCCGCGACGCTGCTCGTGGTGCTGGCGCTCGGCCTGGTGACCCGCGCGACGGTCGACTCCACCGTCCCGTTCCTCGTCCTGTCCGTGGTCACGCTCGCGGCCTGCGCGGTGGGCAACGTGATCCTTCCGGCGCTCGCGAAGGAGCACTTCCCCGACCACCTGGCCCTCGTCGGCGCGTTGTACGGCGCGGCCCTCATGGCCGGCGGGGCGGTCAGCTCGGTCGTCACGGTGCCGGTCGCCGACGCCCTCGGCGACTGGCGCGCCGGCATCGCCGTGTGGGCGGTGCTCGCCGTCGCCGCCCTGGTGCCGTGGCTGCCGGTCGCGCTGCGTCGCGCGGGCGCCACCGGGCTCGGCCGGCCGGCGGGGATCCCGCTGTCGCGCGTGGCGCGCAGCCCGCTGGCGTGGGTGTGCACGCTGTGCTTCGCCGTCCAGGCGGCGCAGGCCTACGCGCAGTTCGGCTGGTTCCCGACGATCCTCGCCGATGCCGGTCTGGCGCACGGCACGGCAGGGGCGATGCAGGGCCTGCTCGCCGCCGTCGGCATCCCGATGACCCTGCTGCTGCCGCCGCTCGTCGCGCGGCTCGGCGGCACGGGCGTGCTCCCGTGGTCGTTCGCGGCGCTCACCGTGGCGGGCTGGGGCGGGGTGCTGGCAGCGCCGACGGCTGCGCCGTGGCTGTGGGCGGTGCTCCTCGGACTGGGCGGGTGCACCTTCACGTGGGTGCTCATCATGTTCGGCCGCCGCACCCGCACCACCGAGGGCACCGCCGCCCTCTCCGCGTTCGGCCAGTCCGTCGGCTACCTCCTCGCCGGTCTCGGCCCGTTCGGCACCGGCCTCCTCCACGACCTCACCGGCTCCTGGACCGCCCCCGTCGTCGTCCTCATGGCCGCCGCCGTGCTCATCGGCCTCCTCGGCACCCTCGTCGACCGCGGCGGCACCGTCGAGGACGACCTCGCGCGGCGGGCGGGCTGAGGACCTGGGTGGGGGCTGTTGCTGGTGCGCTGCCTGCTCGGGTCTGTGCTTGCTGGTGCGCTGCCTTAGTGGGTCTCGTCGTGCTGCTGCGCTGCTGTGGGGGGTCTCGTCGTGATGGTGCGCTGCCTCGGCTGGCGCTGGGTGTGGTCTCCGAAAGGGGCCTCGACCGGGCGGCTGGGCGGGAGCTGGTTTCGGGTCTCGGGCTGTGGCTTCGGCACGGGGTGGACGCAAGATTCTGCGTTCGTGTGCGGAATCGCGAAGGATGCTGCGTTTGCTACGGGATCCCGTCGCGAACGCAGAAGCGTTCGACCTGGCTCGCGTGAATGCAGAATCTTGGGTGCCGTTTGCGTTGGGGAGATGAAGGATTCTTCCTTCTCGTGGACCGGTCCACGAGAAGGAAGAATCCTTCACACGTCTGGCTCCGCGTCGGTGGATCTGCCACCTGAAGAGCGCCCAGAAGGTGGCAGATCCCCCGCCGGCACGCGAGAACGCAGAATCTTGCGCCGATCTCGCGCAAAGGAAGA
>NZ_JBYTCR010000022.1:14406-51122 GCF_058790455.1 Aeromicrobium sp. EU05-FHT14F07 | reverse complement strand
ACAGGCCCCACTCCGCTCTCGGAACGCTGCCACCCATCAGCAGGATCGCCAACAACCTGCCTGGACATCACACCTAGCCCCTGCCCGGCCGCGTCCGCGGGGCACTCTTGCCGTCCCTAAGCAAACTCGCTTAATATAAGCGTCATGGCTGATCAACTGGACCAGGTGACCTTCGGCACCTACTACGTCAGGGATGATGCTGCGGAGGAGTTCGAGCGCCTCATCCCCGAGAGCTGGGCGACGCTGCGCCGCCTGGGCTTCATCGCGCCGGGCCTGCCTCAGCTGTTCCGGTCGGTGACGGAACCGCTGCGTTACCTCGAGATCGCCACCTGGGTGCCCGGGGTCATGGGTCCCGCGCACGAGCACCCTGACCTCATCCCGGTCTGGACGCGGCTCGCCGCACTGGTGGAGCCGCACACACCTGACGTCGTGGACCGCGGCCTCGTGTTCGACGAGTTCGTCCCGGTGACGGTGCATGCCGTCGACGCCTGAACCGATCCCGGGCCTGGCGGACCTGGATCGACTCGACGCGGTCTTCGCAGCCTTGTCGCACCGCACACGCCGCGCGATCCTGGTGACCTTGCTGGCGAACGGAGGGTCGCAGACGTCCGGGAAGATCGCCGGGCGCATGGACCACAGCTGGCAGACCACGAGTCGACACCTTCGCCAGCTCGAGGAGGCCGGCTTGATCAGCGTCGGGCTCCAGGGACGGGAGCGCGTCTACACGCTCGAGAGCGCCTTCATGCTGGACGTGCTCGCCGGCTGGGGCGACCGGTTCCGACCCTGACGCAGACCTCCGGCACGACGTCATGGCCTCCTACGCCGGCACCTAGTCCTCGTCCTTCTTCGGCTCCGGCTTCTTGCCGCAGATGATGCGGTCGGCCGCCTGGTAGACGGCCGTGTCGGTCTCGCGCTTCACGACACGACCGTCCTTGCGCAGGGTGCGGTAGATGTCGATGTCGAAGCCGGGCAGCGCACCCTGGGGCGCGCAGGAGGCCGAGTCGTCGTAGCGCGTCTGCCCGGTGCGGAAGTTGCGACGCTCGGACTGGCCGGCCTCGACGTCGAACTCCTTCGTGCCCCAGATCTGCACCGTCGTGCGGCCGACGCCGCCGGGCGAGCTCGGCTGCACGAACGAGCGGATGAGCACCCCGCTCTTGAGGTTGTTGCGGAAGCGCAGGTCGAGCGACCCGAAGTACACGGTCGCCTCGCGGCCCACGGGGTAGCGGTCGATGTAGAACGCGTGCGGGTGGTGCTCCACGTCGTCGAGGCCGGCGAAGAACGCGGCGTTGTAGGTGGTGGTGACCACCTGCGACACGCCGCCGCCGAGCTCGTCGCGGAAGCGACCGCCGTTGATGACCGAGCCGCTGGTGAAGCCGTTCGCGGCGGTCCGCTCCCCCACGGTGTCGTTGAAGGAGAACGTCTCCCCCGGCTCGACGATGGTGCCGTCCAGCAGCTGCGCGGCCCGACCCTGGTTGATGTTGCGGTACTCGGCGTGCGGGTACTCGGTGGTGAACTCGCTGACCTTCTCGGTGATGCGCAGCGCCTTGGCGTCCTCGGTCGTGAACTCCGGCTCGACGACCTTGGCCTCGACCGTGACGGCGCGCTCGGCGCCGCTGCGCGTGAGCACCGGCACGAGCTTCTCGGCCATCTCCTTCGGCTGCAGGCCGATGCCCTCCTTGCCCGGCACGACCACGGGGCGCTCGCCACGGATCTCCACCGTGGCGTCGACCGCCTTGCGTCCGATGCCGGTGGTGGCGTCGGTGAGGGGCTCGGCGAGCCGCTCCGGGTCGATGACCGGGGTCATCGACCCGTCGACGGGCTCGACGCGCAGGGCGGGCGCGTACGCGGTCACGGGCAGCTCGACCTTCTGGCGGCCGACCCGGATGGTCACCGGTGCCGCGACGGCCGGGCGGGCGACCGAGGAGACCGCCTCGCGCAGCCCTGCGGCGTCGACGGCGGGCTCGACCGGGGCCGTCGGGACCTCGACCGGCTCGTCCTGCACCAGGTACTCGTCCTGGATGAGCTGCGCCGTGTCGGCGGTGCGGATGGTGAGCCCGTCCTTCGGCTGACGCGTCCGCGGCGTGGCGTCCGGGAAGGTGATGAGAGCCTCGGTGACGGGGACGTCGACGGCCTCGCCGATGCCCTGGACGGCCGACCGCAGCGCCTTCTCGTCGACGTCGAGCACGGGCGCGCGGTCGCGGCTGCCGACCACCAGCGCGACCATGTCGCGCGGGTCCCAGCTGCGCGCGCCGCCGGCGGCGTCGACGGAGGCGTCGACGTCGAGCGCGAGACCGGCGTCGGACGGCGTGACCTCGAAGCGCTCGTCGCCGTGCACGAGGACGACGGGCTCGTCCTGCTTCGGGCCCAGCTCCTCCTCCAAGGTCGAGCGTGCGGCCGCGGGCGACATGCCGCCGACGTCGACGCCGCCGATGGTGGTGCCGGCGGCGAGCCGGCTCCCGGTGAGCAGGTAGCCACCGACGTAGAGCCCGCCCAGCACGACGACGGCCGCGACGAGCGCCCACCGACCCCAGTGCCGGCCGGAGCCGTCCTCCGACGGCGTGTCGGCGTCGGCGGTCGGCGGCTCGTCGGACCAGCCGTCGGGGTCGACGGCGTGCGCCGGGGGTACCGCGGCGAGCGGTGCGTCGTCCTCCCGGGCGTGCTGGGCGTCCTCGGCGGTCTCCTGGGCGACGTCGGCCGTCGCGGGCGACGCGTCGCCCTCCGGCTCGTCCTCGGACCGCTCGTCCTCGGACCGCTCGTCCTCGGACCACTGGTCTTCGTGCTCGGCCAACGACCAGCTCTCCGTCGGGGCGTCGTCGAGGTCGAGCTCGTCGGACTCGACCACCGGCTCGGCGTCGGCGTCGGCGACGGTCTCGTCGAGGTGTCCCTCGTCGGTACCCTCCACGTCGGGCGACTCCGGTCGCTCGTCGTTCATGCCTGGCTCCCTCGGGTGGTCGGCTGTGCGGCGACGATCGCGCGATCGTGCCCCGTGCGACCGGTAGTACAACAGAGGATCGACCCCTGCGTCACGCTCGCAGGCGCCGGTCGCATTCCTCCCATGATGACGGAGCGACCCCGGCGGCCTCGCACCGTGCTCACCTGGTGAGGCGCGGCGCGACGACGACCGCCGCCGCGCAGACGCCCAGGCCGCCGATCGTGAACGTCCACCCGAGCGCGTCCGACGCGACCAGGTAGGAGCCCGACGACTGCACCTGCTGGAGCAGCAGGACGAGGGTCCAGCCGAAGCCGAACCACGCCGCGCCGACGCGCACGAGACCGTCGCAGGCCACCGCCGTGGCCAGGGTGGCCACGAGTGCGAGCACGAGCCCCCACGGGACGTCGACACCGCCGACCCCCACGGTCATCCGGTGCACGACGGCGCCGAGCGCACCGACCCAGGCGCCCAGCAGCAGCACGCCGACGCGGGCGAGGACCGCCCGCACGCTCACACGCCCGTGCCGGCGAAGAGGTCGTCCTCGAACGACGTGCCGGGCACGGGCGCCGCGACGCCCTTGACCAGCCGGTAGTGCTCCGTGCCCCACGCGCGGAACGCGACGTCGTTGGAGAGGGCGAAGAACGGGCCGTCGACCGAGATCTGCGTGGCGTGGGCCCGCATGGCGTCGAGCTTCAGGTCGACCCAGGCGCTGCCGTCGATCTCCGCGTCGAGGTCGTCGTCCTCGATGGCGAACGGCGGCAGGTGGTCGGGGTCCAGACCCTCCATGAACTGCAGGTCGCCTGCGGCGCGGATCTCCTTGATGCCCTCGCGCATCGCCCGCGCCGACATCGCCGTCCAGTAGACCTTGGCGACGTCCCAGGCGTCGCCGAGGTCGTGCCGGTAGGAGCGGGCGGCGGCGAGCGCCACCGCGTAGTGGGCGACCCGGTGCGCCTGCACGTGGTCGGGGTGGCCGTAGTTGCCGAAGTCGTCGTAGGTGACCAGCACCTGGGGGCGGACCTCGCGGATGACGGCGACCAGCTCGTTCGTCGCCTCGAGCAGGTCGGCGTGCCAGAAGGCGTTCTCGTGGATGTCGTCGGCCGCCGTCGCGTTGCCGTCGTCGCCCCACTTCATGCCGGAGTCGCGGAACCGGCCGTCGCCGCCGAGCCGACGGAAGTCCGTGACGCCCAGCAGCCCCATGGCCTCGGTCAGCTCGGCGAGCCGGTGCTCGCCGAGCGCGTCGTCGCGGTCCGCGGCCAGGTGCTCCAGCTCGGGCACCAGGATCTCGCCCATCTCGCCCAGGGTGCAGGTGACGAGCGTGACGTGCGCACCCTCGCTCACGTACTTCGCCATCGTGGCGCCGTTGTTGATGGTCTCGTCGTCGGGGTGGGCGTGGACGAGCAGGAGACGACGGTCGGGCAGGGCCATGAGGTCAGCGTATCGGCGGCCCGTCAACCCGACGGGCGGGCGAGGCGAGCAGGTGATGCGGGCCCCCGACCGTCCGGATGATGGGATGGGACGCATGAGCGTCTCCTACCCTCGCCTCGCCGCCCGCACCGCCCGCTTCACCCTCGGGATCCCGCGCGACCTCACCGTCTCGCCGGACGGCTCGACGGTGTGGTTCGTGCGCACCGCCGACGGCGTGTCGCGCACCGGTGCGCTGTGGGCGCACGACGTCGCGACGGGCGAGGAGCGGGTGCTCGTCGACCCCGCGGCGCTGCTGGCCGACGGCGAGCAGCTGTCGGCGGCGGAACGGGCACGGCGGGAGCGCTCGCGCGAGCAGGGTGCTGGCGTCGTCGGGTACGCGACCGACACGGCGGGGCGCTGGGCCTCGTTCGCGCTCTCCGGTCGCGCCTGGGCGGTCGAGCTGGCCTCGGGCGAGGTGCACGAGCTGCCCACCGTCGACGGCGTGATCGACCCGCGGGTGGACCCGACGGGTCGACGGGTGGCGTACGCCGCCGACGGCGCGCTGCGTGTGGTCGACCTCCCGCGGGACGACGCCGAGGGCGAGCCCGGCGACCGGGCCCTCGCCACGCCGGACACCCCGACGCAGGTGTGGGGACAGGCCGAGTTCATCGCCGCCGAGGAGATGAGCCGGTTCCGCGGGTTCTGGTGGGCGCCGGACGGCGAGTCGCTGCTGGTCGAGCGGTACGACGACGCGCCGGTCGGGACGTGGCACGTCGCCGACCCCGAGCACCCCGACCGCGCACCCGTCGAGCAGCGCTACCCCGCCGCCGGCACCGCCAACAGCGACGTCACCCTCTGGCACGTCACGCTCGACGGACGGCGCACCGAGGTGGTGTGGGACCGCGAGCGGCTCGAGTACCTGGCGTCGGTCACGTGGACCGAGCACGGCGCGCCCGTCCTGCAGGTCCTCACCCGCGACCAGCGCACCGCCGAGGTGCTCGCCGTCGACGTCGCCGACGGCTCGACGCGCACCCTCCGCACCCTGACGGACGAGGCGTGGGTCGAGGTGCTGAGCGCACCGCGCTACGCGGCCGGCGGCCGGCTGGTGTCCGTCGAGGACGGCACGGGGGCGGACGATACGGGCGCGCGGCAGGTGGTCGTCGACGGCACCCCGGTGGGCCCGCAGGGGTGGCAGGTGCGCGGGATCGTCAGCACCCACCCCGACGCCGTCGTCGTGACAGCGTCGCAGGAGCCCACGGAGGTCCAGGTCGTGCGCGTCGGGCTCGACGGCTCGGTCGAGCCGCTCACGTCGGGCCAGGCCGTGCACGCTGCGGCCGTCGGCGGCGGCACCACGGTCGTGAGCCGGTCGGCGCTCGACAGCGTCGGCACGACGTTCACCGTGCACCGCGACGGCTCCGACGACGTGTCGCAGCTGCGCGTGGTGGCCGAGCCCGCGCCGTTCGACCCCGAGGTGACGCTGGTGTCCGTCGGCGCCCGAGAGCTGCGCGCCGCCGTCCTGTTCCCGCGCGACCACGTGCCGGGGTCGCGTCGCCTGCCCGTCCTCATGGACCCCTACGGCGGACCGCACGCGCAGCGCGTGCTCGCGTCGGCCCGCATGTTCCTGGAGGCGCAGTGGCTGGCCGACCAGGGCTTCTGCGTGGTCGTCGCCGACGGCCGCGGCACACCGGGCCGCGGCAAGGCGTGGGAGCGCGAGGTGCGCGACTCCTTCGCCACCGTGACGCTCGACGACCAGGTCGACGCCCTCGCCGGCGTGGCCGAGCGCTGGCCCGACGACGTCGACACGTCACGCGTGGGCATCACCGGCTGGTCGTACGGCGGCTACCTGTCGGCGCTCGCCGTCCTCGCCCGGCCGGACGTGTTCCACGCGGCCGTGGCCGGGGCGCCCGTGACCGAGTGGCGGCTCTACGACACCTGCTACACCGAGCGCTACCTCGGGCACCCCGACGAGCAGCCCGACGTGTACGACCGCAACTCGCTGCTGCCCCTGGCCGACCGGCTCGAGCGCCCGCTCATGCTCATCCACGGGCTGGCGGACGACAACGTGGTCGCCGCGCACACCCTGCGGCTCTCCTCGGCCCTGCTGGCCGCGGGCCGGGCGCACACGGTGCTGCCGCTGTCGGGCGTCACCCACATGACCCCGCAGGAGGTCGTGGCGGAGAACCTCAAGCTGCTCCAGGTCGACTTCCTCCGCACCCACCTCGACGCCTGACGCGTTTCGTGGACTTCGCGACGGTCTTCACCGCGCCGATCGTCACGAGGTCCACGAGACGCGGGGACGGCGCCTACTGCTCCCGCTTGAGGCGCTTCGGGGCGGTGGGGAGGTCCGGCGCCGAGGGTGGGGTCGTGTCGGCGCGACGGGGGTCTCCAGGGAGCCAGCCCCCGTACACGTCGACCATGTCGACGACGCGCTCGTCGAACGGCTCCACGACGACCGCCCAGGCGCGGTCCTCGGAGTCGTCCTCGCCGGCGAACCCCTCGGCCCGGGCGGTCACGACGTAGCCCTCGGCCTCGAGCGCCTTCACGAGCTCCGCGGCGTCGTCGCGCTCGTCGAACCAGATCTCGTCCATGGCCCCCGATCGTAGGACGTCGGGTCAGCCCTCGTGCAGGGTGAAGTCGTCGAAGTCGAAGCCGGGCGAGACCACGCAGCTCACCAGCGCCTCGTGCTCGCCCGGGAGGGTCCGCTGCCAGACGCCCGCCGGCACCAGCAGCTGGGACACCTGCGTGGCGCCGACACCCACGACGTGCCGCTCGACGGCCTCCGGCGCGTCCCCGGACCCGCCCAGCTCCAGGGCGACCTCGCCGGCGTGGGCCAGCCACAGCTCGTCCGACGCCACCCGGTGCCAGGCGGAGGAGTCGCCGGCCGGCAGGAGGAACCAGATCAGGGTCGCGGTGGGCCGGACGCGACCGTCGGGCAGCGTCACGTCGACGGGCGAGCGCCACGTCTGGCGGTACCACCCGCCCTCCGGGTGGGGCTCCAGCTCGAGGCGCGCGGCGGTGGTGGGGACGTCGGAGGCCTTGGCGGTCATGGCTGCACGGTAGTAGCCTGGAGGTCCCCTACCCGTGAGGTGATCTGCCACCGTGAAGCTCTGAGGTCCGAGCCCAGCGCCCCTGTCGACGTCAGTCCTTCGACGTCAGCGCGTCTCGTCGACCTCCTTCACGGCAGCACCCGGTCCCTCGAGGACCTCTCGTCGTGACCTCCTGACGACGCGCGCCCGCGCGGCTCACGCAGCCCCGCCCGCCCGCGATCTCCCTGGAGGCCCCATGTCCGCGACCCTGTCCCTGCACCACCTCACCCACACCTGGCCCGACGGCACCACCGTGCTCGCCGACGTCGACCTCGACCTCGGACCCGGCGTCCACGGTCTGGTCGGCACGAACGGGAGCGGCAAGTCCACGCTCCTCCGGCTGCTCACCGGCGACCTCTCCCCCACCGCGGGCGTCGTCACGGTCGGCGGCACCGTCGAGCTGCTGCCGCAGGACCCGGTGCCCTCCGTGCGCGGACTCAGCGTCGCGCACGTGCTCGACGTCGCCGACACCCTCGCGGCTCTGCGAGCCGTCGAGGCCGGCAGCACCGACCCCCGTGTCTTCGACACCGTCGGCGACGACTGGGACGTCGAGGAGCGGGCCCGGGCCTGGCTCGACCGGCTCGGGCTCGCTCGGGTCGGCCTCGAGCGCGACGCCGCGAGCCTCTCCGGTGGAGAGCTGGTGCTGCTGGCGCTGGCCGCGCGGCTGCTGCGTCGCCCCGACGTGCTGCTGCTCGACGAGCCGACCAACAACCTCGACCGGCGCGCTCGGGCGCACCTGGTCCAGGCCCTGCACGGATTCGGCGGACTGGCCCTGGTGGCCAGCCACGACCGCGAGCTGCTCGAGCACGTCGACACGATCGTCGAGGTGCACGCCGGCGCGGTCCGCACCATCGGCGGGGGCTTCTCCGTCTACGAGGAGGTCCTCGCAGGCGAGCAGGACGCTGCTGCGCGCGCGGTCCGCGACGCGCGGGGCGACGTCCGACGTCAGCAGCGCGAGCTTGTGGAGGCCCGCACCAAGCTGGACCGCCGCTCCCGCACCGCCGCCAAGGCCGAGGCCGAGAAGCGGGTGCCGAAGATCATCGCCCACGGTCGCCGGATGCAGGCGCAGGTCTCGGCCGGCAGGCTCCGCGGCGCGCACGAGGAGCACGTGGAGCAGGCGAGAGCGCGGCTCGACGCCGCGCAGGAGCGGGTACGGGACGACCGCGAAGTGCGCCTCGAGCTCCCCGACACCGCCGTCCCCCGGAGCCGCGACGTGGTGGTCGCGGACGGCCTGGTGCTGCCGCGCGTGGGCACGGCACTCGACCTGCACCTGCGCGGTCCGGAACGGGTCGCCCTCGTGGGCCCGAACGGCAGCGGCAAGTCGACGCTGCTGCAGGTGCTGCTGGGCGAGCTCGCCCCGGAGGCGGGCCACGTCCGCGTCGGCGTGCCCGTGGGCCACCTGGCGCAGCGACCGGTGCTCCCCGACGAGCAGGCCAGCGTGGTCGAGAACGTCCGGCAGGCGGCACCCGACGCACCGCCCCAGACGGTCCGCGCCCAGCTCGCCCGGCTGCTGTTCCGCGGCCGCGACGCCGACCGCGTCGTCGGCACGCTCTCCGGGGGCGAACGCCTGCGGGCCGCCCTGGCCTGCGTGCTGCTCGCGGAGCCCGCACCACAGCTCCTGCTGCTCGACGAGCCGACGAACGACCTCGACCTGGTCAGCGTCGGGCACCTGGTCGACGCGCTGCGCGGGTACGAGGGCGCGCTCCTGGTCGTGAGCCACGACGAGCGGTTCCTCGACGACCTCGAGCTCGACCGCCGCGTGGAGCTGCCGTCACCCGGCGAGGAGGTCGGACTGGCCTGAGACTGGAGCCGTGGACCCCGACGGACCTCCCCTGCACGGAACCCGGCTCATGCGGCAGACATGGGCGGACATCGCCTTCGTCCACTGGGCCGTCGACCCCGCCGTCGTCGCGCCGTTCATGCCGGACGGCGTCCGGCCCGACGAGCTCGACGGTCGCTCGTACGTGGGCCTGATCCCGTTCCGCATGCAGCGGGCGGGTTTCGGCCGCGGGCCGGCGGTGCCGTGGCTGGGCACCTTCCACGAGACGAACGTGCGCCTGTACTCCGTGGACGACGCGGGGCGCCACGGTGTCGTGTTCCTGTCGCTGGAGTCGTCCCGGCCGCTCGTCTCGGCCCTCGCGCGGGTCGTGTTCGGCACGCCGTACACCTGGGCACGGATGCAGGTCGACGAGCGCGACGGCGTGCACCGCTACACGACGTCGCGGCGCTGGCCCGGGCCGCGCGGCGCCGGCGGCCGCATCGAGGTACGTCCGGGCGAGCCCCTGGAGGACCCGAGCGCGCTCGAGCACTTCGTCACGGCCCGCTTCGGCCTGCACACCCGCGTGCTCGGACGCACCTGGTGGGTGCCGAACACGCACACTGCCTGGCCGCTGCACCGCGCCGAGCTGACCTCGCTCGACGACACGCTGCTGGAGGCCGCCGGGTTCCCCGACCTGGTCGGCACCGCTCCGGCGTCGGTGCTGTGGTCGCCCGGCACGTTCACGACGTTCGGGCTCCCGCGCCGTGGCGCGCCGGCGCGGGCAGCAGCCATCGGGTGAGGAGCACGCCCCAGAGCGCCGCGAGCGGGAACATCAGCACCCCGTAGACCGCGCCCGGCACGGAGATCGCGGTCTCGCCGAGCACCTCCACCGCGACGTAGATGGCGAGGGTCGCGTTGTGCACGCCGATCTCGAACGAGCTGGCCACCGCCTGCGCCGGGCCCAGACCGACGAGGCGGGGCACGCCGAACCCGACCACGAGGCTCACGACGCAGAACAGCGCGGCGGGGAGGCCGACCCGACGCAGGTAGTCGCCCGCGTCGGACCCGGTGCTGGCGAGGATGCCGAGGACGAGCACGAGCAGGATGACGGCCGACGCGGCGCGCACCGGACGGTCGGTGCGGGCTGCGAACGCCGGCCGCAGGCGCCGCACGAGCATCCCCAGCAGCACGGGCGCCAGGACGACCACGAAGACCTCGACGACCTTGCGGAACTGCAGCGAGACCTCGTCGTCGAGGCCGTAGTGCGCGATCGCGAGGTTGGTGATGAGCGGCAGCGTGCCGATCGCGACGACGGAGTTGATCGCCGTCAGCGACACGTTGAGCGCGACGTCGCCGCGGAACAGGTGGCTGTAGAGGTTCGCCGACGTCCCGCCGGGCGACGCCGCGAGCAGGAGCATGCCCACGGCGAGCAGGGGGTCGAGGTCGAAGGCGGTGACGAGGCCGAAGCAGAGCACGGGCAGGAGGAGCAGCTGGCACGCCAGCGCGACCACCACCGCCTTGGGGTGTCGCCCGACCCGACGGAAGTCCTCGGGCGTGAGCGAGAGGCCGAGCCCCAGCATGATGATGCCGAGCGCGACGGGCAGGCCGACCGTGGAGAGTGCGGAGTCCATGCCTCACCCTAGAGTGACGCGCGTCACTTTCCTCTCTCTCCTGCCGCGCGCCGGACGGACGGCTACGGCAGAGCGTCGAGGATGGCGGGGACACGCTCACGGAAGGCCGCCACGCGGTCGCGTGTGCGCTGCGGCTCGCCCACCTTCTGCAGGTTCGCGATGCCCGCGTCCCCCCGGGCGATACCTGCCGCGATCCGCTCGCTCGCCGTCGTCATGCGCTCGACGACCGCGTCCAGCAGCGTCATCGGGCCCCACTCGCCGTAGGCCTCCACGACGAGGTCGAGGCGACGGGCGGTCTCCTGGACGCCGATGTCGCGGTAGAGCGGGACACCGGTCCAGGCCAGGAACGCGAGGTCGTCGATCGCCCGCCCGGGTCCGGCCATGTCCCAGTCGATCATCGCCACGAAGTGGCCGCTCTGGACGATCCAGTTGTAGGCGCCAGGGTCGTGGTGGCAGATCACCTGGTCCGGCGCGAGCGCCACCGGCTCCTCCCCCGTCCCTCGCCAGCGCAACGGGTCCTCGGGCCGGAAGCCCTCCACGACGTCGTGGTACTCGCGCAGCCAGGTCACCGCCTCGACGAGCACGGTGTCGAGCACCACCTCGTCGTCAACCGGCACCCCGCGACCCTCGACGTAGCTCAGGACCTCACGGCCCTGGTCGTCGAGCCCCTCGACCCGCGGCACCCCGCCGAGCCCCTCGTCGGCGAGGAAGGTCAGCAGGCGGTGCACGGCCGGGGTCCAGGGGCCCGTCGGCCGCCGGACCGTCCGGCCGATGCGCAGCGCGCCCCCGACCGCGCCCGGCAGGTGCTCGACGTCGGGGCCGTCGGCGTCTGGTGCGTCGTCCACGTGGGTCATCGTGGCACGCTATCCCCCGTGGCTCACGGACACGCACACTCCCACGACGACCTCGACGTCGGACCGCCCCGTCAGGGTCTCGCCGCGACGCTCGCCGTCGTGGTCGGCGCCATCTCGGTGGCCGCGATCGTCGCGATGGTCGTGCTCTGGCCGTCGTCGTCGCAGGTGCCCAAGGCACCCAACCCGCTCAGCGGGGAGGGGGTGACCCTGCTCGACGGGACCGTCACCGCGGTCAAGCCGTTCGACTGCGGCTCCGGGGGCGTGGGACCCGACAACCAGCCCACCGTCGACGGCGACTGCGCCAAGGTGACCGCCGAGACCGACGACGGCGACGCCACGTTCACCCTCGACTCCGCGCGCTACCAGGCCGGGATCGACAAGGGCGACGAGATCGAGGTGCTGCGCATCGCCCCTCAGGGCCAGCCGGCGACCTTCGAGTTCTACGACTTCCAGCGCACCTTCCCGCTGCAGGCACTGGCCATCGCCTTCGCCGTCCTCGTGGTCGTGGTCGCGCGGTGGCGCGGTCTGTTCGCCCTCGTCGGGATCGGCCTCACCCTCGTCGCCCTGATGCAGTTCGTCCTCCCCGCGCTGCTCGCCGGGAAGGCCGCGCTGCCCGTGGCGATCGTCGGCTCGACCGTCATCATGACGGTCGTGCTCTACCTCGCCCACGGGGTGAGCATCCGCACCACCAGTGCGCTCTTCGGGACCTACTTCGGCATCATCGGCACCGCCCTGATGGGGGCGCTCGCCACCGACTGGGCCAGTCTCACGGGCATCGGCTCCGAGGACGACCGCACGCTCGTCGCCACCGTGCCGACCCTCTCCATGTCCGGCGTCGTGGCCGCGACGATGGTCATCGCGGGGCTGGGCGTCCTCAACGACGTCACCGTCACCCAGGCGAGCGCCGTGTGGGAGATGCGAGCCCTGCAGCCCACGGCCCGCGCCCGCGAGCTGTTCATGTCGGCCATGCGGATCGGCCGCGACCACATCGCCTCCAGCGTCTACACGCTCGTGTTCGCCTACGCCGGTTCCGCCATGACCGTGCTGCTGCTGATCTCCGCGTACTCCCGCCCCCTCGGGGAGATGGCGACGACCGAGGAGCTCGGCCAGGAGATCGTCCGCACCCTCGTCGGCGCGATCGGCCTCGTCCTCGCCGTCCCGGTGACCACGGCCATCGCCGTCGCCCTGGCCCCGCCCGCCGAGGACGAGCCGCTGCCCCCGGCACGGCCCGCCGGTCGTCGCCGCGCGACGTCGTGACCGTCGGCACGCCTGCCGCGCTCGCCGGCCACGCGTAGGCTCGCGCCATGGAGTGGGTCGGCGTGGTGCTGTTCGGGGTGGGCGTGCTGGTCGCGCTCGTCGTGGCGCTGTGGCTGTTCCAGCGCTCCCTCGACCAGCCCGGTGGGCGCGACGGCCTCGGCACCATGGGCAACGGCATGGGAGTGATGGACAACTTCTTCAGCCCGTCGCGCGCGGACGCCGCCGAGGAGCTCGAGCGTCAGAAGCGGGCCGCCCACGTGATGCCCTCGCCCGACGAGGACGACGAGCAACGCCACGGCCAGGTACGGCGCAACCCCGACGGTTCCCCGCGCTCGATCCGGCTCACCCGGCCGCCCGAGGACGGCTGAGGAGACCTCGTCCGCGAGGTGCCGCCGTGGGGTGTGGCGACGGGATCGGCTCCCTCGAGAGGCGCAGGTCACGAAAGCGGCCTACCGTCGGGGCATGACCACCGCCCGCACCATCGTCGCCAGCACGCTCGGTTTCTACGTGTTCGTCGGTGCGCAGGCGCTGGACGCGCTGCGCGCCAACGGCCGGCGTCGCTGACGCAGCCCCTCCTCAGACGCGCATGGCCTCGCGCAGGCCGCGCGTCGCGAGCTGGTCCGCCAGCTCGTTGTCGGGCACGCCCGAGTGCCCCTTGACCCAGAACCACTCCACCTCGTGCCGCTCGCACGCCTGCTTGAGCCGCTTCCAGAGATCGACGTTCTTGACCGGCTGCTTCGTCGACGTGCGCCACCCGTTGCGCTCCCACCCCGTCATCCACGACGTGATGCCGCCGCGCACGTAGGCGCTGTCGGTGAACAGGTGCACCGTGGAGGGCCGGTTGAGCGTCTCCAGCGCCATGATCGGCGCCATCAGCTCCATGCGGTTGTTGGTCGTGCTCTCGCGCTCGCCACCGCACATCTCCCGGACGTGCGAGCCGTAGCGGAGCACGGCGCCCCACCCGCCCGGGCCCGGGTTGGGCTTGCACCCGCCGTCGGTGTGGATGAGGACGGGGACGGTGGAGGCAGCGGTCGTCATGGCGTCGCCCATCCTCGCACCTGGTCGTCGGGCCCACGACGGTCGTACCGTGGCGCCATGAGCCTGCACACCGCCGACGAACGTTCCGTGCTCGAGGGGCTGCTCGACGTGCAGCGGGCGGAGATCGCCCTGCTGCTCGACGAGGTCGACGACGCCGAGGCGCGCACCCGACTGGTGCCCTCGGCGACCACCGTGCTGGGGCTGGTCAAGCACGCCGTGTTCGTCGAGCGCATCTGGTTCCACTCCCGCGTGGCCGGCGTCCCGCGCGAGCGTCTCGGCCTTCCCGCGTCGCCGGCCGAGAGCTTCGTGCTCACCGACGACGACACGATCGCGTCGGTCCGCGCCGACTTCGACGAGGCCTGCGACATCTCCCGCGCCGTCGCCGCCGACCACGACCTCGACGAGACCTGGCCGTGGCACGACGGACCGGTCTCGCTGCGCTACCTCTACGGGCACATGATCGCCGAGCTCGCCCGCCACGCCGGGCACGGCGACATCCTCGTCGAGCAGCTGCTCGCGCGGCGGGGGCAGGGCGCCGACTGACCCGGCGCTCTCCCGCGCCGCCTCAGGCAACGCAGGATTCTGCGTTCGTGCGCGGCGCGGCGAACGATGCTGCGTTCGCGACGGGATCCGGACACGAACGCAGCATCGTTCGGACCGGCGCACGCGGACGCAGAACCGTGCGTCCGGTCGAGGCTCAGACCGCCGTCGCCACCCGTACCCGGTTCCCGTCGGGGTCGACGACCTCGCACTCCCGCGCCCACGGCACCTGCTCGACGTCGGCAACCAGGTCGGCGGCGATCCGGTCGACGTCGGGCACCCACAGGTAGACCAGCGCCGGGCCGGGCGCGTCCCCCGTGTGCTCGGACAGGTAGACCCGGCATCCGTCGCGCACCACGCCGACGAACCGCGGCAGACCGGGCTCGAAGACGTGGCGGAACTCCTCCGCGAACCCGAGCCGCGTCCACCAGGACAGCGACGCGTCGACGTCGGCGACGCGCAGGATCGGGACGGCCTGGACGGGTGGGCGGCTCATGGGACGAGCATCGCACGGCAGCGTCAGGCGGTCCAGGGGTCGACGAGCCGGATGCCGGTGCCGTCGAAGTCGGCGACGTTCCGCGTCGCGCAGGTGGCGCTCGCGACGCGGCAGATCGCGGCGATCTGCGCGTCTGCCGTGTGGATGGGACGACCGTCGCGCTCGTGCATCGCCAGCACCTCCGCGTACTCGCCGGCAGCGGCGTCGTCGAAGGGCAGGATCGCCCGGGTTTCTCGGTACGGCGCGACCGCCGCGTCGATCGCGGCCGAGAGCGTCGTGCGGCGCCGACCAGCCGGTAGCCTGCGCACGCCTGCCAGCAGCTCGGCGAGCGTGACCGCCGTGATGGCGACGTCGTCGGTCAACGACTGGAGCCACGCGAGCACCCGCTGGTCCGGCTGGCGCCGCAGCGCCTCGGAGACGACGTTGGTGTCGAGGACGATCACTCGAGGTCCGCCGCGCGGGCCTGGTCGGTGCGGTCCGGCAGCTCGACGTCGTCAAACCCGCCGGCCTCCGCCCCCGCCTGCAGCAGGGCGAGCCCGATGTGGGGGCGCCGGGTCGCGCGCGTCAGGATGTCGCGTGCCTCGGCCTCCATCGACCTGCCGTTCTCCCGCGCCTGCTCGGCGAGACGCTTCTTGACGGACTCCTCGAGCCCGCGGACCACGATCGAGGTCACCGCGACCACCTGCCCTTCGCTGCTATCAACGATGATAGCAGCGAGACGCCACCCGCCATCCGTCGACGCGAGCCGGTCGGCCGTGCTCGACCGTCCGCGGGCTCGTACGGGAAGGACACCTCCACGGCATGGCGTGCCGGAAGACTTCGATCCAGGGCTAACTAGCTCTCCAGTGACGTGAGGTCCTCGAAGGACTCCTCGCCGGGACGCCAGCACATCCACGCGCCATCGTCGAACCCGCCGAGCAACGCGATCTCCGGGCCATGCAGCTCATCCCACGTCGGATGCACACGGACGGACCCGGACTCGAGCTCGATGACGAGTCCCTCACCCGTGGCCTCACGCGTGGCGACGACGTGCTCTCCCAGGAGAGAGCACAAGGCATCTCGATATCCCGGTTCGCCGAACTCGATCTCGCCGTCACCGAGGTCCACCGTCGGCCATACGTCGCAGGTGAGGTGCGGGCCGTCGAACGTGAGCTGGAGGTACCCCTCCAGGAAGACGACGGTCGCCAAACGGCTGCCAGCGAGTCTCGACAGCAACTCGTTGGGCTCGTACGGCACGAGGTGATCATGCCGCATCGACCAGACGTCACCCAGCGGCGAGCCTCAGACGTTGAAGCGGAACTCCACCACGTCGCCGTCGGCCATCACGTAGTCCTTGCCCTCCATGCGGACCTTGCCGGCGGCCTTGGCGTCGTTCATGGAGCCAGCCGCGACCAGGTCGTCGAAGGACACGATCTCGGCCTTGATGAAGCCCTTCTGGAAGTCGGTGTGGATGACGCCGGCGGCCTCGGGGGCGGTGGCACCCTGCTTGATCGTCCAGGCGCGCGCCTCCTTCGGGCCCGCGGTCAGGTACGTCTGCAGGCCGAGGGTGGCGAAGCCGACGCGGGCCAGCGCGTCCAGGCCCGGCTCCTCGACGCCCATCTCGGCGAGCATCTCCGCGCGCATCGCCTCGGCCTCCTCGTCGTCGCCGAGCTCGACCAGCTCGGCCTCGCTCTTCGCGTCGAGGAACACGGCCTCGGCGGGGGCGACGAGGTCGCGCATCTTCTGCTTGAGGGCCTCGTCGGCCAGCTCGTCGGCGTCGCAGTTGAACACGAACAGGAAGCGCTTCGCGGTCAGCAGGTGCAGGTCGCGCAGGAGCGCGAGGTCGAGGCCCGCGTTCAGCACGCCCGTGCCCGACTCCAGGGCGGCCTGCGCCTTGCGGGCCTCCTCCAGCTGGGCCACGAGCTCCTTGTCCTTGCGCGACTCCTTCTCCAGGCGCGGCACCGCCTTCTCGACGGTCTGCAGGTCGGCGAGGATCAGCTCGGTCGAGATGGTCTCGATGTCGCTGCCCGGGTCGACCTTCCCGTCGACGTGCGTGACGTCCTCGTCGCGGAAGACGCGGGTGACCTGGCAGATCGCGTCGGACTCGCGGATGTGCGACAGGAACGCGTTGCCCATGCCCTCGCCCTCCGACGCACCGCGCACGATGCCGGCGATGTCGACGAACTGGACCGTCGCGGGCAGGATCTTGGCCGACCCGAAGATCTCCGCGAGCTTGTCGAGCCGGGAGTCGGGGACGCCGACCACGCCGACGTTCGGCTCGATCGTCGCGAACGGGTAGTTCGCCGCGAGGACGTCGTTCTTGGTCAGGGCGTTGAAGAGGGTCGACTTGCCCGCGTTGGGGAGTCCGACGATGCCGATGCTGAGTGCCACGAGGCACCAGCCTACTGGTGCGGGGCCACGGTCCCGACCGCCGGGAGAGACAGGGAGAAGGCGCGCAGCGTGCGGTCGTACCAGTCGTCGCGCAGCCCGAGGTCGCTCATGCCGAGGCGGCGGCAGACGGCCTGCGACGGCGCGTTGTCGGGATCCGTCACGGCGACCACGCGCGGGACGCCGGCCGACGCGGCCCGCTCGAGCAGCGCCGACGCCGCCTCGGTCGCGTATCCCCGGCCCCAGGCACGGGGGTGCAGGTGCCAGCCGACCTCCAGGTCGTCGGCTCCGTCGTCGCGCTCCACTCCCGCCGAGGCGGGGATGGGCACGAGCACCACCATGCCCACCGGGGGTGCGGACTCGCCGGGGCAGACCGCGAAGATGCCAGCAGCCGGGTGCGGGCCCGCCCGCTCAGGCATGCGCGCGATCCGCGCCACGGCCTCCTCGACGTCGCGCATGGGCTCGCCGGTCCCGCTCCACCGAGCCACCTCGGGCAGCGAGAACCAGCCGAACAGCGCGGCGGCGTCGTCCGGCACGAACGTCCGCAGCAGCAGCCGCTCCGTCCGGAGGACCGGGCTCGCGCTCATGCCGGGCCCTCGACGAGGTGCTCCGGGCGCAGCAGGAGCAGCCGACTCGTGCCGCCGTACCAGGGGTCCTCGCGCTCGCCGAGGTCGTCGGCGCCCAGGCGTCGCGCGACGGCGAGCGACGGGCCGTTGTCGGGGTACATGCTGATGTTCAGCTCCTCGTGCCCAGCCGCGAAGGCGGCGGCGGTGAGCGCTCCGGCGGCCTCCGTCGCGTAGCCGTGCCCGGCGCTGTCCGGGTGCAGGTGCCAGCCGGTCTCGTACTCGCCCACGAACCCGCCCTCGACACGCTCGAGCCGCGACACGAGCACGCACCCGGCCACGTCGCCGGTCGCGCGCACCTCCACCGCACGCCACGCCTGCCGCGGGTCGTCGGCCTCCTTCGTGCGCACCTTCTCGACCCACGCCCGCGCCGCGTCGAGGTCGGGCATCGGGACGAACGGCGGGTTGTCGAGCCAGCGGATGACGTCGAGCCGCGACAACGTGTCGAGCACCCGTGCGGCGTCGGCAGGCTCGTAGGGACGCAGCCGCAGACGCGGCGTGCCGATGACGTCGGGAAGCATGCGTCGACCCTATCCACGCCCCGCCGGGGTGGACGCCAGTGCGACGATGGGCCCATGACCGTCATCAAGATCAACGCGATCACCGTCCCCGCCGAGAACGGCGACGAGCTGGCGCACCGGTTCGCGGCCCGCGCCGGCGCCGTGGACGGGTCGGAGGGGTTCGAGGGCTTCGAGCTGCTCAAGCCGACCGACGACCGCGAGCAGTGGCTCGTCGTCACCCGCTGGCGCGACGAGGAGTCGTTCCAGGCGTGGCTGCAGTCCCCGGCGTTCGCGCACGGGCACCGCTCGGAGTCCGAGCGCGCCGGCGGCGAGGAGCCCAAGCCGGTCGCCTCGCACAGCGAGCTCTGGAGCTACACCGTGGCCGGCGGCTCCCCCGGTCACGCCTGAGAGCGGGCTCGACGCCCGTCGTTCCAGCGCGTTGCCACCGTTCTGTCGGCGTCATGGCCTAGCGTCAGGTCCATGGCCGCCACCGTGGCAACCGCACGCGTCGGGCTGGCCCCCAACGACGTCGGGGCCCGCCGGACGATCCTCCTCGCGTTCGTCGCGCTCCTGCTCGTCACGCTGCTCGACGTCACCACCGACGGCCGGCTCGGCGCCGTGTTCTCGGTGGGCTTCGTGCTCACGGCGGTCACCGTCCCGCTCGCGATCGACGTCCGATCGCTGCTGCCCGCGGGCGTGCTGCCGCCGATCCTGCTCGTCGTGTGCGTGGGGCTCGCGGCGGCGCTGTCGCCCGACGCGGTCGAGGTCGCCGGTCTCCCGGAGGGCACCGGCTGGTTCGGTCGCACGCTCACCGGCACGATCGACCGCGGCGTCACGCTCCTCGTGGGCCACGGCCTCGCCCTGCTGACGATTGTCGCGCGCATCCTGCTCGACCCGCACCACCCGCGCCGCACCCGCCGGGCGCGCTGACGTGGAGGACTACCAACGGCTCAACCGGGCCATGTGGGACAGCCGTGCCGCGCGGCACGCCGCCTCCACGTCGTACGACCTCGACCGGTACCGCCGCGACCCGCACGCCATCAGCGACGTCGTCCGCTTCGACCAGCTGCGGCTCGGCGACCTCGCCGGGCTCGACGTCGTGCACCTGCAGTGCCACATCGGCACCGACACGCTCAGCCTGCACCGGCTCGGCGGACGCGTCACCGGCCTCGACCTCTCCCCCGCGTCCCTCGCCGAGGCCCGACGTCTCGCCCGCGACGTGGGAGCCGACATCACCTACGTGGAGTCCGACGTGCACGCCGCCCCCGACGTCCTCGGACGCGCCGCGTTCGACGTCGTCTACACCGGCATCGGCGCGGTGTGCTGGCTGCCGAGCATCGACCGGTGGGCGGCCACCGTGGCGGCGCTGCTGCGCCCGGGCGGACGTCTGGTGTTCCGCGACTGCCACCCGATGCTCGGCACGCTCGAGGTCGTCGACGGTCGGATCGAGCTGGTCTACCCCTACGCCGAGCACCTGGAGCCGCTGGTCTTCAGCGACACCGCCTCCTACGTCGACCCCGACGACCACTCGCTGCCCGGGCTGCCGTCGCACGAGTGGTCGCACGGCCTCGCCGAGATCCTCACCGCGCTCCTCGCCCACGGGATGACGTTGGAGACCGTCCTCGAGCACGACTCCGTCCCCTGGGTCCCGCTGCCCGGGTTCATGTCGCCACACCCTGACCACCCGGGCGAGCACCGGCTCACCGACCGGCCAGAGCGGCTGGCCGCCAGCTTCACGATCGTCGCGACGCTCAGCCGCTGAGCGCGTCGAGCACCTTCTGCACGCGACGAGCCCGGGTGTCGTCGCCCTTCGCGTCGGCCACGCCGCGGGCGTGCTCCTTGCGTCGCGACGGTGCCAGGGCGTCGAAGGTGGCGCGCAGGCCGGCGGCGTCGAGCGCCTCGGCGAGGGCGGCAGGCACCTCGACCTCGCGTGGCACGTCGTCGGGGCGCAGCACCACCTCGACCACCTGACCCACCTCGACCCCGAGCTCGGCACGCGCCGCCTTGCTGAGGCCGACGAGGTTCTCCCCGCCCATGCGGGCGAGCCGCAGACGAGCGGTCGAGCCACCGATCGTCACCGCCACGGGGAAGGCCTTCGCGTCACCGAGCGCGGCGACCTGCTCGTCGGACAGGACGATCGCCGCAGCGGGGCCGCGCGGCTCCAGCGTGGTCGTCAGGTGCAGCTCGTTCACGGCGTCCTCCTGGTGTCGGACCCAGCGTAGGGCCGCGCCAGCACCACGGTGGAGCAGTTGCCCGTGTCCGACCTGCTGCCTACCGTGGGGCGGACCAGGCCCGCACCGGGCCGTCCTCGGGGGAAGAGGCTGCACCATGACCGCACGACCGACCGTCCGCGCCGTGACCGGGCTCGCCGCGGGGGCCCTCGCGGCCACCGCGCTCGTGGCCGCCACGACGTCCGCCGACGCCGGACCGCGTCCGTCCCGGCCGCCCGTCGCATCGCCGACCGCCTACGGGTCGGGCGGTGCCGTGGCGTCCGTCGACGCGGAGGCCTCGAAGGTGGGGCTGGAGGTGCTGCGGCGCGGCGGCAACGCGGCCGACGCCGCGGTCGCCACGGCCTCCGCGCTCGGCGTGACCGAGCCGTACAGCGCGGGCGTCGGCGGAGGCGGCTACTTCGTCTACTACGACGCCAAGCGCAAGAAGGTCAGCACCATCGACGGTCGCGAGACGGCCCCGGCGGGCATCACGCGCGACGCGTTCATCGACCCGTCCACCGGCAAGCCGTACCGCTTCACGCCCGAGCTCGTCTCGTCCGGGGTCGCGGTCGGCGTGCCCGGCACGCCGGCCACCTGGGAGGCCGCCCTGCGCGACCACGGCCGCTGGTCGCTGCGCCAGGCACTCGCCCCCTCGATCCGGCTGGCAGAGCGGGGCTTCACGGTCGACCGGACGTTCCGCAGCCAGACGCTCGACAACAAGGACCGGTTCGCCGCCTTCCCCGACACCGCCCGACTGTTCCTGCCGGGCGGCGACGCACCCCAGGTCGGCAGCACCTTCCGCAACCCCGAGCTGGCCCGCACGCTGTCGCTGATCGCGGCGCAGGGGCCGCGCGCCTTCTACACCGGCCCGGTCGCCCGCGACGTCGCGCGCACGGTCCAGGCGCCGCCGAAGGACCCGTCCTCCGACCTGCCGGCCCCGCCCGGCTCGATGACCGAGCGCGACCTCGCGACGTACCGGGTCGACCGCCAGGCACCGACCCGCGCCCGGTACCGCGGTCTCGACGTGTACGGCATGGCACCGTCGTCGTCGGGCGGCATCGCGGTGGGCGAGGCGCTGAACATCCTCGAGGGCTACCGTCTCGGCGGCGGCGCCCGTCTCGGCTCGTCGCTGCACCTGTTCCTCGAGGCGTCGGCACGGGCGTTCGCCGACCGCGCGGCGTACGTGGGCGACGTCCCTGACGTCCCCGTACGCACCCTGCTCAGCCAGCGCTTCGCCGACTCACGGGACTGCACCATCGACCCCACCCGGGCGTCGCAGCGGCCGGTGGCGGCGGGCGCGCTCGACGGCGGCCCCTGCAGCACCCGGGCCGCGGAGGAGAAGCCGGACACCGAGAACATCTCCACGACCCACCTCTCGGTCGTCGACCGCTGGGGCAACGCCGCCTCCTACACGCTGACCATCGAGCAGACCGGCGGCTCGGCGATCACGGTGCCGGGGCGCGGGTTCCTGCTCAACAACGAGCTCACCGACTTCACCGCCGTGTACGACCCGAAGGACCCGAACCGGATCGAGCCGGGCAAGCGGCCGCGCTCATCGATGTCGCCGACGATCGTGCTCGACCGCGGCCGCGTGAAGTACGTGGTCGGGTCGCCCGGCGGCGCCACCATCATCACGACCGTGCTGCAGGTGCTGCTCAACCGCATCGACCTCGGCATGACGCTGCCACAGGCGGTCGCCGCACCGCGCGCCTCGCAGCGCAACGCGGCCGTCACGCCCGCTGAGCCCGCGTTCATCGAGCAGTACGGCGGCCTGCTCGCCCCCTTCGGCCAGCAGCTGACGCCCTCGGGCGACGCGTTCACGTCGCAGGCGGAGATCGGCGCGGTGGCCGCGATCGAGCAGGACCGCCGCGGCCGGCTCACCGCCGTCGCCGAGCCCGAACGACGCGGTGGCGGCACGGCGCTGGTCGTCAGGCCGGACCGCCGACGCTGAGTCCCGCCCGGCACGGAAGTCCCCGTTTCGGAACGTCATCGCCCGTCTGGCGCGTCAGATCGGGCGATGACGTTCCGAATCGGGGGGATATGAGACGGGTCGTCGAGCACCTGACGAAGGAGCTCGTGCGCCTGCTCCTGGTCCCCGGCGGGGTAGCCCGCGTCGGTGTGGCCGTCGAGCAGGAGGAGCTCGTCGGTCCCGTCGACGAGGACCACCCGCACCGCGACCTCGGCCGAGGCGAGCGTGCTGCCCCAGCCCGTCGCCTCGGCGACCGCGGAGCGCAGGAAGGCCCAGAGGCCGGGTCTCGACGTGCGGCTCGTCGGCGCGGACACCAGCAGGTCGGCGACCTCACCCCACGCCCACGTGTCCTCGTCGACCATCTTCTCGGCCTCCAGGTCGAGCCGATGGTGCGCGACGCCGTGGGACGTCAGCAGCAGATGGTCGCGGTAGGGGTCGCCGACGGCGACGCCGTCGTCGCACACCGCCAGCCAGGCCCGTCGCTGCTCGCTCATCCCTGCTCCTGCCTGACCTCGGCGACCAGACGGTCGAGCGTGGCGCTCGCCAGTCGGTCGGCGAACGCCGCTCGGCCACCGACGGCACTGGCGACGCCGACCGTCCTCGTGTCGGGACGCCACGCCACGACCGCGCCGCAGCGCATGAGCGCGCCCGTGTGGAGGGCCAGGTCCCCCTCGACCCGCCAGGCGTGCGGCTGATGCCGCGGGTCGAGGAACCCGCCGTCGGCGGTGCGCCGCACGAGCTCGGCCACGTCCCGCAGCGGCGCGACCAGGCCTGCCGCGCCCACGAAGGGACCGTCGCCGACCACCCACTCGTCGAGCGGACGGCTCCAGATGCTGAGTGCCTCCACGACCTCGTCACGCTCACCCGTCGCGCGGGCGACGTCGAACGCGGCCGGGTCGAGCCCGACCGGCTCGACGAGCGCCCCGCGGACCTGCTCGATCCACGGCCCGTCGACCTCCTCGAGCATCCGTGTCAGCACCGCGTACCCGAGGTTCGAGTACTCGCCCACCACTCGACGGTGCTGGTCCACGAGCACATCGAGCTTGGGCAGCACGTCGTGGTCGAACCGCTCGCGCGTCCAGCGCCGATAGGGATCGAGCAGCTCGCGGTTCTGCCCGGGGGCGGTGCGCGGCAGTCCCGACCGGTGCCGGACGAGCTCGGCGACGGCGATCGGCGACCCGCCTCCCAGCACGTCGTCCACGGTGGTCTCCCACGTCCACGTCCCGCGTGCGACGACCGCGTGGGCGAGACCGGCCGTCAGGATCTTCGACACCGACCCCCAGCGCACCAGCCCGTCGCCACGGTGCCATCCGGAGACCCGCGAGTACTCCTCGTCTCCGACGAGGAGCAGAGCGGCCGTACTGGTCCGTCTGCTCATCTGCCCGACACGCCGGTCTCAGATCCTGCCGGCGGCCTTCATGTCGCGGCGCAGCTCGGGCGGGAGGGCGAAGGTGAGGGTCTCGTCGGCGGTGCGGACGGCCGCGGCGTCGGGGTGGCCGTGCTCGGCGAGGTAGGTGAGGACGTCCTGGACGAGGTCGTCAGGCACCGACGCGCCCGACGTGACGCCGACGGTCTCGACGCCGTCGAGCCACTCCTCCTGGAGCTCGCTGACGTCGTCGATGCGGTAGGAGGCCGACGCGCCCGCCTCGAGCGCGACCTCGACCAGACGCACCGAGTTCGAGGAGTTCGAGGAGCCGACGACGATGACGAGGTCGGCGTCCTTCGCGATCTCCTTGACCGCGACCTGGCGGTTCTGCGTGGCGTAGCAGATGTCGTCGGACGGCGGATCCTCCAGCTGCGGGAACTTCTCGCGCAGCCGGCGGACCGTCTCCATGGTCTCGTCGACGCTCAGGGTGGTCTGCGAGAGCCACGACAGCCGGGTGCCCTCGGGGAACTCCAAGGCTTCGACGTCGTCCGGGCTCTCGACGAGGGTGATGTGCTCGGGCGCCTCACCAGCCGTGCCCTCGACCTCCTCGTGACCCGCGTGCCCGATGAGCAGGATGCGGTAGTCCTCGGCGGCGAAGCGACGGGCCTCGTGGTGCACCTTCGTGACGAGCGGGCACGTGGCGTCGATCGTCTTCAGACCGCGCTCGGCGGCCTGCTCGTGCACCATCGGCGACACCCCGTGGGCGGAGAACACGACCGTGGCGCCCTCGGGCACCTCGTCGAGCTCCTCGACGAACACCGCGCCGCGCTCGGCCAGGGTGTTCACGACGTGCTTGTTGTGCACGATCTGCTTGCGGACGTACACCGGCGCCCCGTAGAGGTCGAGCGCCTTCTCGACGGTGATGACCGCGCGGTCCACGCCGGCGCAGTAGCCGCGCGGGTCGGCGAGGAGCACGCTCCCACCGACGGGGGGCATGCCGAGGTCCACGTGGGTCGTCATAGGTGCATCGTACCGACCGGCGACAGACCGCGAGCCCGTCGGCGCGACCCCCGCGCGCTGCCGACCGCGCGGGCCAGGCACGGACATCTCACGGAAGCACGGAGAGCTTTCCGGGCCCGCGTGAGATTCCCGCGCCTGGTGGGAGATTCCCAGGGCGACCTGGGAATCTCCCACCTCCTAGGCTGAGGCGCATGGCGCTCGACACGACGGCGGACTCCCCCGCGCCCCTGCGGCAGGTGTCGACCCTGATCGGGCAGTGGGTGGGGCGGCTGGGGGCGATCTGGGTCGAGGCCGAGGTGGCGCAGCTGACCCGACGTCCCGGCGTGTGCTTCCTGGTGCTGCGCGACCTGAGGGCCACCCTCTCGATCCGCGCCACCTGCCACGTCTCCGTGCTCGACGCGTCGGCCGCGCCCGTCACCGAGGGCGCACGGGTGGTCGTGCACGCCAAGCCGGAGTTCTACGAGCCGAACGGCTCGCTCACCCTGCAGGTGCGCGAGATCCGACCCGCCGGGGAGGGCGAGCTGCTCGCCCAGCTCGAACGCCGCAAGCAGCTGCTCGCGGCCGAAGGACTGTTCGACGCCCGGCTGAAGAAGCCGCTGCCGTTCCTGCCCGGCACCGTCGGGCTGGTCACCGGTCGCGCCTCCGCCGCCGAGCGCGACGTGCTCGAGAACGCCCGGCTGCGCTGGCCGGGCGTACGGTTCGTCGTCCGCCACGCCCTCATGCAGGGTGCCGGCTCGGCGCGCGACGTCGTGGCGGCCGTGCAGGAGCTCGCGCCACAGGTCGACGTGCTCATCGTCGCGCGCGGTGGCGGGTCGCTCGAGGACCTCCTGCCGTTCTCCGACGAGTCGCTCGTGCGGGCGGTGCACGCCTGCCGCGTGCCCGTGGTCAGCGCCATCGGGCACGAGCAGGACACGCCCCTGCTCGACCTCGTCGCCGACGTCCGCGCCTCCACCCCCACCGACGCCGCCAAGCGCGTGGTCCCCGACGCCGCCGAGGAGCAGGACCGGCTCGCTCACGCGCGCACGCGGCTGCGCCGGGCGGTCACGACCCTCGTCGAGCGCGAGGCGCACGGCCTGGCACAGCTGCGATCACGTCCGGTGCTGGCAGCGCCGCACGTGCTCGTCGATGCCCAGCACGACGCGCTCACCCACCTGCGCGACCGCGCCGACCGCGCGCTGCGGCACCGGCTCGACCGGGAGCACGACGCCGTCGGGCACCACCTCGCACGGGTCCGGGCCCTGTCGCCGCTCGCCACCCTCGAGCGCGGCTACGCCGTCGCGCAGACCGCCGACGGGCACGTGCTGACGTCGGTGGCCGACGTCCCCGCCGCCTTCGTGGTGCGCCTCGCCGACGGCAGCGCCCACGTCACGACCGACCGCACCGAGGAGACCCCGCATGCCGACTGAGCCCGACCCCGCCCTCGACCTCTCCTACGAGCAGGCCCGCGAGGAGCTGGTGTCCGTCGTGCAGCGGCTCGAGACCGGCGGCGTCGGCCTCGAGGAGTCGCTCGCGCTCTGGGAGCGGGGCGAGCAGCTCGCGACGGTGTGCCAGCGCTGGCTCGACGGCGCACGCGAGCGTCTCGACCGGGCTTCCCGCGGCGAGGACGAGGCTCAGGACAACGACGCGACGTAGCGCTCGAGCGCCGTCCGCCCGACGTCGCTCGTGACGACCGCGGTCGTGTCCAGCTGCGGCCCCGGGACCACGCGCGAGTACGTGGTCTCGTCGTCGGGTGACGACCAGCGCGTCCAGGTGTGGTCGCCGATCTCGACCTGGTCGACGCGCTCGCTGCCCGGCACCAGCTCCTCCACCGTGGCCTCCTCGGCTCCCGGCGCCTGCTGGATCCCGATGAAGCGCTGGTCGTCCGTGAGCGTGCCGAGGCTCCACACCTTCTCGCGCACCCGCGACGACGTCACCTTCCAGCCCTCCGGGAGCGACGCCGGCGCGAGCAGGTCGGCGCCCGTCTCGCGCTCGGCGCCCGGCAGCACCGCGGCGTAGTCCACGGCCGGCACCTGCGGCTCCTTCGGCGCGTTGCCGTAGAACAGGTGCGCCACCGCCCAGACGACGAGCAGGCCGGCGCCGAGCACGCCGACCGATCGGATGATGTCGCCGAGCTTCGGGTTGCCGCGGCTCGAGCCGGCCATGCGTCCTCCAGGTGGTGATCGTGCCGCAAGCGCGGACCTTTCGTCGGCAGACCGCCGCGAGTGCGGCTACGCTCCGCAGCATGGTCGTGCACAAGCTCTCCGACGCCGCAGCGTTGATCGGCGTCAGCGATGACACCCTACGTCGCTGGCAGCAGCAGGGCCGGTTCAGCCCGGTCGACGTCGACGGTCGCGCGGGGATCGAGGGCACCGAGCTGGCTCGTCTGGCCGCGGAGCACTCCGCGACGCCGGACCACGGACCGGAGCACACCAGCGCCCGCAACCAGCTGCGCGGGATCGTCACCCGCATCACCGCCGACACGGTGATGGCGCAGGTCGAGCTGGTCTGCGGTCCCTACCGCGTCGTCTCGCTCGTCAGCCGCGAGTCGGTCGACGCGCTCGGCCTGGAGCCCGGCAGCGTCGCCTGGGCGAGCGTCAAGTCCACCAACGTCTCCCTGGAGGTCCCGTCATGAAGAGGCTCGCGACCGCCGCAGCCGCCGCTGCCCTGCTGCTCCCCCTCGCCGCCTGCGGCAACGACGACGCCGTCGACCCGCGGGCCGACGTCGACAGCACGCTCGTCGTCTACGCCGCCGCGTCGTTGAAGGGCACCTTCACCGAGCTGGCGAAGGAGTTCGAGGCCGCGAACGACGGCGTCACGGTGCAGCTGAGCTTCGGCGGCTCCTCCGACCTCGTGTCGCAGATCAGCGAGGGTGCGCCCGCGGACGTCTTCGCCTCCGCCGACGAGAAGAACATGGACACGCTCGTGGGCGACGACCTCGTGTCCGGAGACCCCGAGGACTTCGCGTCCAACACCCTGGTGATCGTCACGCCGCCCGACAACCCAGGCGACGTCACGTCGCTCAACGACCTCGCGGACCCCGACCTCGACGTCGTGGTCTGCGCGCCGCAGGTGCCCTGCGGCAGTGCCGCGCAGAAGCTCGCCACCGCGGCCGGGGTCACGCTCGCGCCCGACAGCGAGGAGCAGTCCGTCACCGACGTGCTCACCAAGGTGACGTCGGGCGAGGCCGACGCCGGCCTGGTCTACGTGACGGACGCGAAGGGGGCCGGCGACGACGTCCGCACGGTCGAGGTGCCGCAGGCGTCCGACGTCGTCAACACCTACCCGATCGCGGTGCTCGCGGACGCCAAGCAGCCGGGCCTGGCCCGTGACTGGGTCGAGCTGGTCACCGGCGCGCAGGGTCAGAAGGTGCTGCGCGCGGCCGGCTTCGCCCGCCCGTGAGTCCCGTGGGCGCGCCGCGCGCGCCCGAGGTGCCTGCGGCCAGGAGGGCCGGACGCGCCCCGCGCACGACCGGTGACCTGCCCCGGTGGGTCTGGCTCCCCGCGGCACTCGGGGCGGCGCTCGTGGTGCTGCCGGTCGTCGCGCTGCTCACCCGCGTCGACTGGTCGGACCTCCCCGCCCTGCTGACGTCGGAGTCGTCGCGCGCGGCGCTCTCGCTCAGCCTGCGCACCGCCACGGCCTCGACGGTGCTGTGCGTGCTGCTGGGCGTCCCCATGGCGTTCGTGCTGGCCCGCTCCCGCTTCCCGGGGCAGGCGCTGCTGCGCGCCCTCGTGCTGCTCCCCCTCGTCCTGCCGCCGGTCGTCGGCGGCATCGCCCTGCTGGCGACGTTCGGGCGACGCGGCCTGCTCGGCGCGAGCCTCGAGGTGCTCGGCGTGCAGGTGGCGTTCTCCACCACGGCCGTCGTCCTCGCCCAGACGTTCGTGGCGCTGCCGTTCCTGGTGATCAGCCTCGAGGGCAGCCTGCGCACCGCCGGGCACCGCTACGAGACCGTCGCCGCCACGCTCGGGGCCCGGCCGTCGACCGTGCTGCGCCGGGTCAGCCTGCCCCTCGTCCTCCCCGGTCTGGCGTCGGGCGCGGTGCTCGCCTTCGCGCGGGCGCTCGGCGAGTTCGGCGCCACCATCACCTTCGCCGGGAGCCTGCAGGGCGTCACGCGGACGCTCCCGCTGGAGATCTACCTGCAGCGCGAGACCGACCCCGACGCCGCCGTCGCCCTCTCCCTGCTGCTCGTCGTCGTGGCCGTGCTCGTCATCGTCCTCGTGCGGGGCCGGGAGGGCCGCTCATGAGCATCGCGCTGCGCCTGCACGTGCCGGAGCGCGACGTCGACCTCGCGCTGGACGTGCCCGCCGGCAGCACGCTGGGCCTGGTCGGACCCAACGGTGCGGGCAAGTCGACCGTGCTCGCGACGCTGGCCGGCACGCTGCGGCCCCCGCACGCCCGCCTCGAGGTCGACGGCCGGCTGCTCGTGGACACCGACACGGGCCGGTGGACGCCTCCGTACGCCCGTGGTGTCGGGCTCCTCGCCCAGGAGCCGCTCCTGTTCCCGCACCTCGACGTCGTCGCGAACGTCGCCTTCGGCCCGCGCAGCCGCGGGGCGTCGCGCCGCGAGGCCGAGCAGGTGGCCCGTGAGCGGCTGGCCGAGCTCGGGTGCACCGACCTCGCCGCCCGCAGGCCCGGCACGCTGTCGGGCGGCCAGGCCGCCCGGGTGGCCCTCGCGCGCGCCCTCGCCCCCGACCCCGGGGTGCTGCTCCTCGACGAGCCGATGGCGGCGCTCGACGCGGCCGTCGTGCCGCAGCTGCGCACGACCCTCGCGCAGGTGCTGCGCCGACGTCGCGACGCCGGACGCACCGCCGTGCTCGTCACCCACGACGTGCTCGACGCACTGCTGCTCACCGACACCCTCGCCGTCGTGGAGCACGGGCGCGTGGTCGACGTCGGACCCACGCAGCGCGTGCTCGAGCAGCCGCGCAGCCCCTTCGCGGCCGAGCTCGCCGGGCTCAACCTGCTGCGCGGCACCTCGGCGGCGCCGGGCCTGCACACGCCCGAGGGGCTCGTCGTCCACGCCTCCGGCCCCACGCCCCTGACCGGGGAGCCCGCGGTCGCGGTGCTCGACCCGGCTGCCGTCGCCGTGCACCTCGAGGCACCGGCCGGCAGCCCGCGCAACGTCTGGCCGGCCACGGTCACGGCCGTCGAGCCGCGCGGTCGGCGGGCCCTCGTGCGGACCGACGTCGTCAGCGCCGACGTCACGGTCGACGCCGTCGCCGACCTGCTCCTCGAGCCCGGTCGACGCGTCCACCTGGTGGTCAAGGCGAGCGAAGTGCAGGTGCACGGGCTCTGACGGGCGCGGCCGCCGGTAGGGTGCATCCGTGGAAAGCCTGCAGCCCGCCGCCCAAGCCCCGGACCGCAACCTCGCCCTGGACCTCGTCCGCGTCACGGAGGCCGGTGCGATGGCCGCCGGTCGCTGGGTCGGGCGCGGCGACAAGAACGGCGCCGACGGCGTCGCCGTCAACGCGATGCGGAGCCTCATCAACACCGTCACGATGGACGGCGTCGTCGTCATCGGCGAGGGCGAGAAGGACGAGGCGCCCATGCTGTTCAACGGCGAGCAGGTCGGCGACGGCACCGGCGCCGAGTGCGACGTCGCGGTCGACCCGATCGACGGCACGACGCTGTGCGCGAAGGGCATGCCCAACGCGATCTCGGTCATGGCGGTCGCTCCCCGCGGCTCGATGTACGACCCCTCGGCCGTCTTCTACATGGAGAAGCTGGTGGCCGGCCCGGAGGCCGCCGACCAGGTCGACATCCGGCTGCCCGTGTCCAAGAACATCGCCCTCGTCGCCAAGGCGAAGGGCATCAGCAACAGCGACGTCACGGTGTGCGTGCTCGACCGGCCCCGCCACGCCGCCCTCGTGCAGGAGATCCGCGACGCGGGTGCCCGCATCAAGTTCATCAGCGACGGCGACGTGGCCGGCGCCATCGTCGCGGCCCGCCCCGACACCGGCGTCGACCTGCTCGTCGGCACGGGCGGCACGCCCGAGGGCATCATCACCGCCTGCGCCATCAAGGCGATCGGCGGCGTCATCCAGGGTCGGCTCGCGCCCACCGACGACGACGAGCGCCAGCGTGCGATCGACGCCGGGCACGACCTCGACCGGGTGCTGCTCACCGACGACCTGGTCGTCGCCGACGACTGCTTCTTCGTCGCCACCGGCATCACCGACGGGGAGCTGCTCCAGGGCGTCCGCTACGCCAAGGGCAAGGCGTTCACCGAGTCCCTCGTCATGCGCTCGCGCAGCGGCACGATCCGCAAGATCACGAGCGAGCACCAGCTGACGAAGCTCAAGGCCTACTCGGCCATCGACTACGAACGCTGAGCCGACGTCGGGGGCGACGATGCGGGACCGACCGCAGGGACGTCACGTGCGCAGCGTCGACGACGTGCTCGCACTCATGGACGCGCTGTTCACGTCGACCGCCGACCGCTGGACCGACGGCGCCGGCGCCGCCTGGTGGGACGACTTCTACACCGACCGGTCCCGACCCGTGCCGTTCTTCATCGACGATCCCGACGAGAACCTGGCCGCCTGGGTGGAGTCCGGTGGGCTGCGGCCCCGACGTGCCCTCGACCTCGGGTGCGGCGCGGGCCGCAACGCCCGCTACCTGGCCTCCGCCGGCGCCGAGGTCGACGCCGTCGACCTCTCGGCCACGGCGGTCGGCTGGGCCCGCGAGCACGGCCTCGACGCGCGAGGTGGCACGGCCGCACCGCGGTACCACGTCGGCGACGCCTTCGGCGACGTCGGCGAGGCGCTCGCCGGCCCCTACGACCTCGTGTACGACTCCGGCTGCCTGCACCACCTGCCGCCCCACCGCCGCATCGCGTACCGGCGCCTGCTCGACCGTGTGCTCGCCCCGGGCGGCTCGTTCGGTGTCGTGTGCTTCCACGACGGCTTCATGGGCACGAGTGCGCCCGACGAGCAGCTCTACCTGCGTGGCGGCCTGGAGGGCGGGATCGCGTTCGCGCCCGACGACCTCCGCTGGATCTTCGAGGACCTAGAGCCGGTCGAGGTCCGACCCATGCGCGAGCAGCGGGGCACGGGCCGCTTCGGCGAGGCGTTCCTCCTCACCGCCCTGTTCCGCAGGCCCGGCTGAGCGCCGTCCTCAGACGGGGTAGCCGAGCGCCTCGAACATCCGGGCGTAGATGGCGCGGACCACGTCCTGCTTGCGGGCGTTGTACTGCATGACGTGCTCGCCGGCGTCGCGCGCTGCGGCCGACGCGGCACGCTTGGCGTCGGCGTAGAGGTCGCGGTCGTCCGGGTGGGTGCGCAACCAGTCGCGGAACATCCGCATGCGTGCGACCTCCGCCCCGTCGCCGTGGAAGACGTGCAGGTTGGTGCGCGGGTCGTGGTGGCGCAGCAGCCGGTGACCCTGCCACCAGGGCTCGCGGACCACGAGCCGGAAGCCCTGCGCCTCCAGAGCGGGCACGTAGGCGTCCTCGTCGTCCGGGTCGGGCACCACGAGGAGCAGGTCGAGCAGCGGCTTCGCCGGGAGCCCCGGCACCGACGTCGACCCGACGTGCTCGACGCTGACGGCGGTCCGGCCGAGCGCCGCTGCGACGGTGTCGACGAGCCTGGCCGCCTGCTCGGTCCACGTCGGGTCGGGATCGACCGCGACGACGTCCCGCCCGGGTCCGGCGCCGTCGACCCACGGCGACGCACCGGGCGGCGGCTCGACGTCGTCGAACCGCACGATCTCCTCGGGCGTGGCCACGTCGACGACCGTATCCGGCCTCGTCCCCCCTGCCCAGCTCCCCGACTCCTCGTACCATCACCTGCATGGCCGGCTCCGGAGAACAGTTCGCGCACCTGCCGTCGGGCATCGACCTTTGCTACGAGACGTTCGGCGACCCTGCCGACCCTCCCGTGCTGCTGGTGATGGGGCTCGGCGGCCCGATGGGCTGGTGGGACGTCACGTTCTGCGAGCAGCTCGTCGAGCGCGGGCTGTTCGTCATCCGCTACGACAACCGCGACACCGGCCGCTCGACCAAGCTGCGCCAGCACCGCGTCAGTCGCGTCGACCTCGCGAAGGCCCTGGTCGGCCTCCGGACGCCGCCGTACACGATCGGCGACCTCGCCGACGACGCGTTCGGGCTGCTCGACCACCTCGAGGTCGAGGACGCCCACGTGGTGGGCGTCTCGATGGGCGGCATGATCGCGCAGACGATGGCCGTCGCGCACCCGGAGCGGGTGCGCTCGCTCGTGTCCATCATGTCCACGACCGGCCGGCGCACCGTCGGCTACCAGAACCCGAAGCTGCTACCCGCGCTGCTCAGCAAGGCGGGCCACACGCGCGACGAGTACGTGGAGCGGTCGCTGCGCGGCACCCAGATGATCGCGTCGCCGGACTACCCGACCGACCCGGAGTTCGCGCGGGACCGCGCTTACGAGACGTACGACCGCGGCTGGTCGGCGAGCGGGGTGACCCGGCAGGTCATGGCGATCCTGACCCAGCCCGACCGCACGGCCGACCTCGCCCGGCTCGACGTGCCCGCCACCGTCATCCATGGCACGCGCGACCCGCTCGTCCACCGGTCCGGCGGTAGGGCCACGGCCGCCGCGCTCAAGGGCTCCGAGCACGTCGAGATCGAGGGCATGGCCCACGACCTCCCGAGCCAGCTCTACGACCAGATCGTGGAGGCGATCGTCCGCACCGTCGAGCGCGCCCAGCACGCCTGACCCCTCCCCCCGCTCCCCCTCCCCACGATTCGGTACGTCATCGCCCGTTCCGGCCGCGAGATCGGGCGATGACGTACCGAATCGTGCGGGTGGGGCGTGGGTCTAGGCGTCGCTCCAGACGCCGAGGCGGTTGCCGGCGGGGTCGGTGAAGTGGAAGCGTCGGCCGCCCGGGAAGGCGAAGATGTCGTCGACGACGGTGCCGCCGGCCTCGACGACGGCGTCGCGCGTCGCCTCGAGGTCGCGCGACCAGAGCTGGACGAGGGGTCCGGTGGTCGACGGTGTGCCGGTGGGGTCGAGGCCGCCGGCCTCTCCCTCGCCCTCGACGCGCTGGATGCCGACGTACTCCGGGCCGTAGTCGGTGAACTGCCAGCCGAACGCGTCGCCGTAGAACTGCTTCGCCGCGGCGAGGTCGGGGGCCGGGATCTCGATGTAGTCGATGCCGTGATGGGTGTGTGCCATGGCCCGACGCTAGGGCCCTCCCCCGACGTTTCGGTACGTCATCGCCCGTTCCACCGCCCGGAACGGGCGATGACGTACCGAAACGTGGGGACGCTCGGGCGCTAGGGTGCGGGCGTGGACGACGAGGTGGTGGTGCGGGTCCGCGCCGACGGCGCGACCGAGCTGCGCGTCAACGGGGTGTTCGTCATGGACGACGTCGAGACCTCCAGCGAACGGCTCCTCGCCGAGCTCGTGCTCGACCTCGGAGCCCGCGAGGTGCTGGTCGGCGGACTCGGTCTGGGCTACACCGCCCAGACGCTCCTGGCCGGCGACGTCGAGCGCCTGGTGGTCGCGGAGCTGCACGCCGACGTCATCGCTGCCGTGCGCGCCGGGGCGGGCGCCGGCCCGTCAGTCCTCGACGACCCCCGCTGCACGGTCGAGGTCGGCGACGTGCGCGACGTCGTCGCGGCGCAGCCGGACGCCTCGCTCGACGCGGTCCTGCTGGACGTCGACAACGGCCCCGACTTCCTCGTGCACGAGACGAACGCGGCCGTCTACGCCGCCGACGGTCTCGCCGACGCCACGCGCGTGCTGCGCCCCGGCGGGGCCCTGGCCGTCTGGTCGATGGCCGACTCCGCACCCCTGCGCGCGCGGCTGGCGGCGCTGCTCGACGATGTCCGCGCGGTCGCCGTCCCCGTCGACCTGCAGGGACGCTCCGAGCACTACTGGGTGCTGACCGGCCGCGCGCGCTGAGCGCGGACGCTATCGTCTGCCCGTGGCCGACGCAGACTTCCTGTACTCCGACCTGCTCCCGACGGGTCCGGACGAGACCCCGTACCGCCTCATCACGACCGACGGGGTGTCGACCTCCGAGGTCACGCTGCCCGACGGCAGCACCCGCACCTTCCTGCACGTCGAGCCCGAGGCGCTGCGCCGACTCACGGCCGAGGCGATGCACGACATCAGCCACTACCTGCGACCCGCGCACCTCGCCCAGCTGCGCAAGATCATCGACGACCCCGAGGCGTCCGGCAACGACCGGTTCGTCGCGCTCGACCTGCTCAAGAACGTCAACATCTCCGCCGGCGGCGTGCTGCCGATGTGCCAGGACACCGGCACCGCGATCGTCGTGGGCAAGAAGTCCGAGGGCGTGCTCACCGGCGCGGACGACGCCGAGGCGATCAGCCGCGGCGTGCACGACGCGTACACGCAGCTGAACCTGCGCTACAGCCAGCTCGCCCCGCTCACCACCTACGAGGAGAAGAACACCGGCACCAACCTGCCGGCGCAGATCGAGCTCTACTCCTCCCCCGGCACGAAGCCGACGCCCGAGTACTCGTTCCTCTTCATGGCCAAGGGCGGCGGGTCGGCCAACAAGTCGTTCCTCTTCCAGGAGACGAAGGCGATCCTGAACCCCACGCGGCTGCTGGAGTTCCTCGACGAGAAGATCAAGAGCCTCGGCACCGCGGCCTGTCCGCCCTACCACCTGGCCGTCGTCATCGGCGGGACGTCGGCGGAGTTCGCGCTCAAGACGGCCAAGTACGCCTCCGCGCACTACCTCGACGCGCTCCCCACCGAGGGCTCGATGAGCGCGCACGGGTTCCGCGACGTCGAGCTGGAGCAGCAGGTCTTCGAGCTGACCCAGTCGTTCGGCATCGGCGCCCAGTTCGGCGGCAAGTACTTCTGCCACGACGTCCGCGTGGTGCGCCTGCCGCGTCACGGCGCGTCGTGCCCCGTCGCGATCGCCGTCTCCTGCTCGGCCGACCGGCAGGCCCGCGCGAAGATCACGCCCGAGGGCGTCTTCCTGGAGCAGCTCGAGACCGACCCCGCGCAGTACATGCCCGACGCGGGCACGGCCGAGGACATCAGCGGCGGCGAGGTCGTGCAGGTCGACCTGACCCGGCCGATGGACGAGATCCGTGCGCAGCTGTCGCAGTACCCGGTGAAGACCCGGTTGTCGCTCACCGGCCCGCTCGTCGTCGCCCGCGACATCGCGCACGCCAAGATCGCGGAGCGGCTCGAGGCAGGGGAGCCGATGCCGCAGTACCTGAGGGACCACCCCGTCTACTACGCCGGACCCGCCAAGACGCCCGAGGGCATGGCGTCGGGCTCGTTCGGCCCCACGACCGCCGGTCGCATGGACTCCTACGTCCGACGCTTCCAGGAGGCCGGCGGCTCTCTCGTCATGCTCGCCAAGGGCAACCGCAGCAAGCAGGTCACGGAGGCCTGCGACGCGTACGGCGGCTTCTACCTCGGCTCCATCGGCGGCCCGGCGGCGCGGCTCGCGCAGGACTGCATCCGCAGCCAGGAGGTCATCGAGTACCCCGAGCTCGGCATGGAGGCGGTCTGGAGGATCGAGGTCGAGGACTTCCCGGCCTTCATCGTCGTCGACGACAAGGGCAACGACTTCTTCACCGACCCGTCGGGGACGGTCACCGTGCCGGTCACCGGCCTGCGGGTGCGCTCCGCCGAGTAGCCCGGCCCCTCCCCACCCCGTCCCCGTCCCGCCCCCATCCCGCTGAGTGTGACGTTTGGGGGGGGGGGTGGGGGGGGGTACACC
>NZ_JBYTCR010000022.1:0-14396 GCF_058790455.1 Aeromicrobium sp. EU05-FHT14F07 | reverse complement strand
GTCGCGGGGTGGATCGCGGAGATGCACCCCGCGAACGTCACACTCAGCGGGGTCGGGTGGGGTTGGGTCGGGTCGGGTGGGCGGCCGGGTCGCCGTCCGGACGGCTCGCGCTAGCGTGGGGGCATGAGCGAGAACGACACGACCTGGCGCATCGAGCACGACACCATGGGCGAGGTGAGGGTCCCTGCCGACGCACTCTGGCGGGCCCAGACGCAGCGCGCGGTCGAGAACTTCCCGATCTCCGGCACGCCGATCGAGCCCGCCCAGATCAGGGCGCTCGCGCAGATCAAGGCCGCCTGCGCCCGCGCGAACGCCGAGCTCGGCATCCTCGACTCCGACCTCGCCGACGCGATCGTCGCGGCCGCCCAGGAGGTGGCGAGCGGCGCCCACGACGCGCACTTCCCCATCGACGTGTTCCAGACCGGCTCCGGCACGTCGAGCAACATGAACACCAACGAGGTCATCGCCACCCTCGCGACCCGCTCGCTCGGTCGCGACGTGCACCCGAACGACCACGTGAACGCCTCGCAGTCCAGCAACGACGTGTTCCCGACGTCGATCCACGTGGCCGCGACCGCCTCGACCGTCAACCAGCTGCTGCCCGACCTCGACCACCTCGCGCAGTCGCTCGAGCGCAAGGCCGAGGAGTTCGCCGAGGTCGTCAAGTCGGGCCGGACGCACCTCATGGACGCCACGCCCGTCACGCTCGGCCAGGAGTTCGCGGGCTACGCGGCGCAGGTGCGCAAGGGCATCGCCCGCATCGAGCGCGCTCTGCCGTCGACCGCCGAGGTCCCCCTCGGCGGCACCGCCGTCGGCACCGGGATCAACACCCCCGCCGGGTTCCCGCAGCGGGTCATCGAGATCCTCGCCGCCGACACCGGCCTGCCGATCACCGAGGCCACGGACCACTTCGAGGCGCAGGGCGCACGCGACGGGATCGTCGAGCTGTCCGGCGCCCTGCGCACGGTCGCGGTCAGCCTGACGAAGATCTGCAACGACCTGCGCTGGATGGGCTCGGGCCCGCGCACCGGCCTGGGCGAGATCAACCTGCCCGACCTGCAGCCCGGATCGAGCATCATGCCCGGCAAGGTCAATCCCGTCCTGCCGGAGGCCACGCTCATGGTGTGCGCACAGGTCATCGGCAACGACGCCACCATCACCTACGCGGGCGCCTCGGGCGCGTTCGAGCTGAACGTGCAGCTGCCCGTCATCGGCCGCAACGTCCTGGAGTCGATCCGTCTGCTCGGCAACACGTCGCGCGTGCTCGCCGACCGGTGCGTCGACGGCATCACGGCCAACGTCGAGCGCTGCCTCGAGCTGGCCGAGTCGAGCCCGTCGGTCGTGACGCCCCTCAACCGCCACATCGGGTACGAGAACGCCGCGAAGGTCGCGAAGAAGGCCGTCAAGGAGCGCAAGACGATCCGCGAGGTCGTGGTCGAGGAGGGCTACGTCGAGCGCGGCGACCTCACCGAGGCCGAGCTCGACGCCGCCCTCGACGTCATGAGCATGACCCACCCCTGACCGAGTCCGGGTCGGCCCGCGGCCCCGCCGCGGAACACTTCGCTGGTCGAGTAGCAGGGACGAGCTTGCGAGGTCCCTGCGTATCGAGACCACCCGGCAACAGATCAGCGCAAACCGGCCCCCAGCGACAGCGTGGGATGGTCTCGATACGCCCGGAGCACGCTCGTCCCTCGCGGCTCCGCGCTACTCGACCAGCGGACGGTTCCGCTGGTCGAGTAGCGGCCACGCGCGACGAAGGAGCGCCGTGGCCGCGTATCGAGACCACCCGGCAACGGATCAGCGCAAACCGGCCCCAGCGAAACCTTGGAACGGTCTCGACCTCCGCCAGCTCCTTCGTCGCGGCGTCGTCTACTCGACCAGCGGTGGCGCGCTCAGGCGCGGCGGGCGAGCTGGTAGCCGTCGGCGTCCCAGACGGTGACCCAGGTGCCGCCGAACGTCTGCTCGGCCCAGGTGCGGGCGTCGGGGGGCGAGCCGACGCCGGCCCACTGGTCGAGCAGGACGTACTCCGGCTCGCCGTCGGGGAGCGGGGCGGAGCCCACGGTGCCGAGCCAGTAGACGTCGTGGTGGGTGGCGAGGTGCGTGATGACGCCGATGTCGGTCACGACCGACGCACCCTCGGGGACCATGTCGACCACACGCTGCGCGACCGCCGCGCGGTCGGGCACCTCGTACGTCTCCCCCTGCGTGAGCGCCCACAACGGCGTCGACGGCAGCAGCGCGAGCGACACGACGAGTGCCGGCACCGCCGTCCACCGGACGGGCGGGTAGCGCCGCATGGTGTCGACGGCGGCGACGAACACGATCGGCATGAGGAGCAGCGAGTAGTGCCAGTCGGTGCCCCAGTAGTACGGGTTGTCGCCGACGAAGCGCCACGCGAACGTCGGCAGCACGAGCAGCACCCAGGGCGACCCGAGCGCCGCGAGACCCGTGACCGCGAGCGTCACCAGCACGGTGAGGGCCTTGCGGCCCGGCTCGTCGAGCAGGGTCGCGACCACGCCGCGGTCTCCCCCGACGCTCGACGCGTAGTCGTAGACGCCACCGGGGTTCACCGACGGCAGCACGACGAGCACGACGAGCGCCGCACCGACGACGCCCGCCGCCGCGAGCAGCGTGCCGCGCCGACGCTCCCCGGCGAGCATCAGCACGAGCCCGATGACGAGCACCGTGGCGCCCATGTCCTCCTTGACGAGCAGGAGCGGCAGCGACCAGCCGACCACGGCGTCCCAGCGTCGGTCGAGGTAGGCCGAGCCCGCGAGCGCGAGCAGGGGGGCGCCGAACGCGACCTCGTGGAAGTCCGACTGCACCGCCGCGGAGATGCCGAAGGAGATGCCGTAGGCGACGGCGAGCATCGCTCCCGCCCACGGACCGGCGTGCCGCACCGCGAGCCGGGTGACGACCAGCACCGACAGCCCGATGAGCACCGCCTGGGCGATGAGCAGGGTCTGCGCCGATGGCCACACGCGGTAGAACGGCGCCACCAGCGCCGTGATCGGCGAGAAGTGGTCGCCGAGGATGTTGAACCCCGGACCCTTGATGTCGACGATCGGCAGGCCGAGGTGGGCGTAGCCCCGGATCGCCTGCTCGAAGATCGCGTTGTCCCAGGAGGTCGGGTCGAAGCGCCGGAACCGCATCAGCGACAGCGTCGAGTAGGCGGCCGTGCAGAGCAACGCCCACAGGAACGGCAGGGACCGTGCGACGGCCCCGAGACGCGCGCTCACGACTCGCGCAGGCGCGCGGCGGTCGCGAGGTCGAACACCAGCACCTGCGACCGCGGCACGGCCAGCCGCACCGTGTCCCCCGCCCGGCGCCGGTCGGCGGCCGGCAGCTCGGCGACGAAGAAGTTCTGGAAGAGGTCGAAGTCGAGCTCGTCCTCGACGTCCTCGAGCATCGCCTGCACGTCGTCGTCGAGGTCGTACCCGACGTAGACGAGCTGCGTGCCGCCGCGCCACTCCACGTCGTCGACCTCGCCCACGACTTCGACCTTGCTGTCGGCTTCGGCCTGGGCAGCGATCGCGCCCGCCGTCAGGGGCGCGTCGGACGGGACCGGGGCGGCTGCAGGAGCGGCCTCCTCGCAGTGCTCGGGCCGCACGCCGACGACGACGTGGCTGCGATCGCCGACCGCCGCCCGCGACGCCGCGTCGAGCGGGATGCTCAGGACGGGCGTCACGAGCTGGTCGCCCTCGACCGTGGCCGGCAGCAGGTTCATCGCCGGCTGGCCGAGGAACGCGGCGACGAAGAGGTCGGCCGGGTCGGCGTAGACCTCGTCGGGCGTTCCCGTCTGGTGCACGACCCCGCGGTGCATGACGGCGACCCGGTCGGCGAGGGTGAGCGCCTCGTCCGGACGCGACGTCGTGAACAGCGACGTCCGACCCTCGTCGCGCTGCCACTGCAGGGTGACGGAACGGACGTGCGTGCGGACGCGGTCGGCCTGCGCGCTGAAGGGGTCGTCGAAGAGGTAGCCCAACGCGTCACGCACCAGGGCCCGGCCGATCGCGACGCGCTGGCGCTGCGCCGGCTCGAGCTCGGCGGGCTTGGCGTCGAGCAGCGAGTCGAGGGCCAGGAAGGCGGCGACCTCGTCGATGCGTTCCGCGAGCGCCACCTTGTCGTGCCCACGGCGCAGCCGGGTGGCGAAGGCCAGGTTGTCGTGCACGTCGAGGTGCGGGTGGAGCACGTAGTCCTGGAGCACGAGCGCGAGGTCGCGGTCGCGCGGTCCGACCGCGTTCACGACGATGTCGTCGAGCAGCACGTCGCCCTCGGTCTGCTCCTCCAGGCCCACGAGCACCCGGAGCACGGCCGACTTGCCGGCCCCCGCCGGGCCGCACAGCGCCGTCGTGCTCCCGTCGGGCACCACGAGGTCGAGCCCGTCGAGCAGCGGCGTGCCGTCGAGGGCGTCCAGGCGCACGCCCCTCAGCTCCATCGAGGTCATGGGTGGTCCCTTCCGATCAGGCGGCGGACGCGGCGGGGCGCGACCGCGACGAGGACGATCACGGGCAGCAGCCACAGCAGCCCCACGGCAGCGGCCTGGGCCGGCGGCACCTGCCCGAGCAGGAGCGTGGCGGGCAGCGTGCGGGCGTCGGGCGTGGGTCCCAGGGCGGCACCGAGCACGACGTCCTGGGCCGCCAGCACCCACACGAGGGCGCCGACGACGAGCAGGTCCGGCAGCAGCACCGGCACGACGAACGCGCGCAGCTCCTGCCGCCGGTCGGCACCGTCGCTGCGGATCGAGTCGCGCAACGACCACGGGGCGTCGCGCAGGACCGGGATGCTGAGGAACACGGCCAGCGGCACGGCGACCAGCAGCAGGACGGGCGCGACGGTCCAGCGGGAGCCGAGCACGCCGAGCGCGTCGGCCGTGTCGGACCACGGTCCGGCGAGGGCGACGATGGGCAGCAGCAGGACGCCCACCACGACGACCGGGACGGCCCGACCGCCCCGCACCCGACGACACGCCAGCGCGTACGCCGCAGGGACGGCCAGCAACATGGCGACGACGGTGGCTGCGGTGGCGACGACGAGGCTGGTGAGCGCGGCGTCGCGCACGTCGTCGCGTCCCAGCGCGTCACCGAGGACGGACCAGCGCGGGTCCGACGGCAGCATCGACGTCGCCGACGTGCCCGGCGGGGTCAGGGCGACGGCCGCGGTCCACCACAGGGGTGCGACGGTGCCGACCACGGCCAGCTCGAGCCCGAGCACGGCCCAGAGCGAGAGCCGACGACGGGTGTCGGCGACGAGCACCCCGACGGCACCCGTCCCCATGAGCACGGCGGCGACGCCCACCCAGAGCCAGCGGTCGGCGCCCGTGACGACCAGGACGCCGACGTTCGCGAGCACGAAGCCGACGACGAACGCGGTGCCGGCGGCCCACAGCCGGGAGCGCACGGTGGGGTTCACGCGCGCCTCCCCTGTCGGAGGACGGCGACGAGGAGAGCCGCGAGCAGCCCGGCCAGCACGAGCAGGAGCACGCCGGACGCCGCTCCGAGGCCTCGTTCGAAGCTCTCGAACGTCGTCTCCCACGTCAGCACGGGTACGGTGCGCACCCCGCCCGAGGGCGCGGCGAGCAGCGGGCCCTCCAGGGCCCGGAGCGCGTCCGTCGCGCGGTACAGGACGGCGACCGCCACGGCCGGCGCGGCAGCGGGCCACGTGACGCGCAGCAGACGCTGCCAGGAGGTGGCGCCGTCGGCCACGGCCGAGTCGATGAGCCGACGGTCGACACGGGTCAGGCCGACCAGGAGGATCACCGCCGTCACGCCGGTGCCGCGCCACACCTCCGCCGACACCACCGCGAAGGCGGCCGCGGCGCTGGAGCCACCGTCGTAGCCGAACCACGCGGGCCCGACGCCCGAGGTGACGGCGTCGCGCCACACCGACGCCGTGACGACGGGCAGCAGCGCGAACGGTGCGAGCAGCAGCACCGACACCACGGCGAGCGGCAGGCGCAGCCGACGGATGCTCGCCGCCACGACGGAGGCGAGCACGAGCTGCAGCCCGACGGCCACGACCACGAGCAGCAGCGTCACCGAGACGGCCAGCCACCAGGCGCGGTCGCCGAGCAGACCGGTCAGGTTGTCCAGCCCGACGAAGGTGTCGTCGCCGACGGTGCTCGACGAGCGCCGCAGGGACGTCCACAGCAGGAGCCCGAACGGCCAGAGCGTCAGGGCGGCGAGCACCAGCACCGTCGGCGCGAGCAGCGGCCACCCGGAGCGTCGGCGTCCTGGTGACGCTGTCGCCCGACGACGTCGACGCCGGCGCGTGGGCGCCGGGCCGATCGGGGTGAGGTCGTGCTCGTCGTCCACGGTCGCGGCCGCGCTCCCGACGGTCTCGGGCTGCCCGGGCTGCCCGTTCTGCCCGTTCTGCCCGGACTGCCCAGACTGCTCGGTGCTCACGGCAGCCTCCCGGCGACGGCGTCGCGGACCGCGGCCCGGGAGCGGCGCGGCGTCGCCGACCCGACCGACGAGATCGGCGTCCACGTCTGCACCAGTGCGGCCCGTGCCTGCATCCAGTACGGCGTGGACGGCAGGGTGACCGCGGTGTCGACGGCCGGTCGGGTGACGTCGGCGAGCGGGTAGCCCGACTTCACCGCATCGAGGTCGTAGGTGCTCAGCCGCGCCGCGCTGTGCCCCGAGCCGGTCATGACGGAGGCGAGGAGGTCGTCGGACGTCAGGCACGAGATCGCCTCGTACGAGAGCGACGTGTCGGGCGCGAACAGCGGCACCGCGAGCGCGACACCCGTGCTCGGCGCCGCCGCCGTGCCGTCGACCTCGGGGAACGCCGCCCACTGCAGGTCGCTGGCCACGGGAGCGACGGCGGGGTCGGAGACGAACGAGCTGGGTGCGAGCACGAACCCGCCGCGGCGCGCGAGCCCCTCGGCCGCGTCGCTCGACGGGTCGGCGCCGAGACCAGAGCGACCCAGTCGGCTGACGATGCGCGCAGCCGTGCGCCCGGCCGAGGAGTCCAGGCCCACGTCGGGCCGGCGTCCGCCGCCCTTCAGCAGCGTGCCGCCGGCGCCGGCGACGAGTGCGTCCACCCACGCCGCGAGACCCTCGCCGTCGGGGTCGTCCACGAGCACCTGGCGGCCCGTACGCTCCGCGCCCGTGAGCAGGTCGTCCCAGGAGACCGGCTTCGTCGTGTCGAGCCCGGCCCGCTCGGCCGTGTTGCCGCGCCACCACAGCAGCCACGGGTCGAACGTCCAGGGCGCGGCGACGACCAGGCCGTCGACCGTGACCGAGCGCAGCGCGGCCGGCGCGACGTCCTGCGCGAACGGGGTCTTGAGGTCCTCCGGAACGGGTGCGAGCACCTGCGCGGCCGCCATCTCCGCGCTCCACCCGGTGTCCATGCTGAACAGGTCGATCGAGTCGTCCTTCGCGAGCAGCCGCCGCATGAGCGTCGCGTGCCGCTGCTCGACGTCGTCGGGCAGTCGCTCCACCTCGATGCGGTAGCCGCCCTCGGACTCCTCGCTGCAGGTCTGCGCGAGCGCCTCGACGTCGGCGCGCTCCGGGCCGACGTACCAGTGCAGGACGGGGACGCCGTCGACGACGTCGTCCTCGGCGGGCCCTCCGCAGGCAGCCACGAGCAGCATGATGGCAGCGACGAACGCCGCGGACACGCCCCTCCTGGTCACGGGGTCACTCTGCCACAGCAGACCGCGTGCCGGACGTCGTTGCGACGTCCGGCACGCGGTGTCCGCGTCCTGCTCCAGGCGGGTGTCAGATGCCGATGTCTTCCAGCATCTCGGTGACCAGCGCGGCGACCGGCGAGCGCTCGGAACGGGTGAGGGTGATGTGCGCGAAGAGCGGGTGCCCCTTGAGCTTCTCGACCACCGCGACCACGCCGTCGTGCCGTCCGACACGCAGGTTGTCGCGCTGCGCGACGTCGTGGGTCAGCACCACCTTGGAGTTCGCGCCGATGCGCGACAGCACCGTCAGGAGCACGTTGCGCTCCAGCGACTGCGCCTCGTCGACGATGACGTACGCGTCGTGCAGCGACCGACCGCGGATGTGCGTCAGCGGCAGCACCTCGAGCATCCCGCGGTCGAGGATCTCGTCGACCACGTGCGGCGACGCGACGGCGCCAAGGGTGTCGAACACGGCCTGCGCCCAGGGCCCCATCTTCTCGTCGGAGCTGCCCGGCAGGTAGCCGAGCTCCTGCCCGCCGACCGCGTACAGCGGACGGAAGACGACGACCTTCTTGTGCTGGCGCCGCTCCATGACGGCCTCGAGACCGGCGCAGATCGCGAGGGCCGACTTGCCGGTGCCGGCGCGACCGCCGAGCGACACGATGCCGACCTCCGGGTCGAGGAGCAGGTCGAGCGCCACCCGCTGCTCCGCCGACCGCCCGTGCAGGCCGAACGCGTCGCGGTCGCCGCGGACGAGCTGCACCCGCTTGTCGGGCGTGATCCGGCCGAGTCCGCTGCCCTTGTCCGACAGCAGCACGAGGCCCGTGTGGCACGGCAGGTCGCGCACCGTCTCGTCCTCCAGGAGGGCGACGTCGAGGCTGCCCTCCTCGTACAGCGCGTCCAGGTCGGCGGAGTCGACCTCGAGCTCGCGCATGCCGGTCCAGCCGGACTCGAGGGCCAGCTCGGCGCGGTACTCCTCCGCCGAGAGGCCGACCGCCGACGCCTTGACCCGCATCGGCAGGTCCTTGGAGACGAGCGTGACGTGGCGCCCCTCGTCGGCGAGGTTCTTCGCGACGGCGAGGATGCGGGTGTCGTTGTCGCCGAGCCGGAAGCCTGCAGGCAGGGCCTCGGGGTTGGTGTGGTTCAACTCGACACGGATCGAGCCGCCCTCCGTGCCGATGGGCAGGGGGACGTCGAGCATGCCGTGCTGGACGCGCAGGTCGTCGAGGAAGCGCAGTGCCGTGCGGGCGAAGTAGCCCAGCTCGGGGTGGTGCCGCTTGCCCTCGAGCTCGGTGATGACGACGACCGGGATGACGACCTCGTGCTCGTGGAAACGATGCACCGCACCTGGGTCGGCCAGCAGGACGCTCGTGTCGAGGACGTAGGTGCGGACTGCCTCGGTGGAGGTGACGGCGGCGCTGACGGGCTGCTTGACAGTCATGTCTGACTCCCTGCGAAGAACCCGCGCGCCCCTGCGCCGGCCCTTCCCTACTCGGTGGGTGTGGGGCGGCTGGGCTCCGGGGCGAGCATCAACACCCTCGCAACGTACGTCCGCCCCCGTGCCCGGGCGCGGCGACACGCTGCGCGGCATGTAACGCGGAGATGAACTCTGCGCAGCGGCGCGTCCCTCCCGCCGACGCCCGACGAACGAGGGCTTCTGCTGGTCGAGTAGCAGCGACGGCGAGCGCCAGCGAGCTCGTCGCCGCGTATCGAGACCACCCCGCAACGGACCAGCGCGAGCCGGCTCCCAGCGTCTCCTCGGAGTGGTCTCGATACGGCGACGTCTGCTCGTTCCTCGCGACGTCACCTACTCGACCAGCGAAACCCTCCGCTGGTCGAGTAGCGGCGACGGCGAGCGCCAGCGAGCTCGTCGCTGCGTATCGAGACCACCCCGCAACGGACCAGCGCGGGCCGGCTCCCAGCGTCTCCTTGGAGTGGTCTCGATACGTCACCTCGCACCTCGTCCCTCGGCGGAGGCGACTACTCGACCAGCGAAACCTTCCGCTGGTCGAGTAGCAGCCACGCGCGACGAAGGAGCGCCGTGGCTGCGTATCGAGACCACCCGGCAACGGCTCAGCGCGAACCAACCCCCAGCGACCGCTTGGAATGGTCTCGATACGGCGACGTCTGCTCGTTCCTCGCGACGTCACCTACTCGACCAGCGAGACGTTCCGATGGTCGAGTAGCCAGCACGGCGAGCGCCAGCGAGCTCGTGACGGCGTATCGAGACCACCCGCAACCGCCCAGCGCGGGCCGGCTCCGAGCGTCTCCTCGGAGTGGTCTCGATACGCCGCCGCCAGCTCCTTCGCCGCGGCGTCGACTACTCGACCAGCGTTATCGCTCGGTCGGGTTCAGGCGCCGAAGCGACGCTCGCGGGCGGCGTAGGAGCGCATCGCGCGCAGGAGGTCGACGCGGCGGAACGCGGGCCACAGGACGTCGGAGAAGTAGAACTCGCTGTGCACGCTCTGCCACAGCAGGAACCCCGACAGCCGCTGCTCCCCCGACGTGCGGATCACGAGGTCGGGATCGGGCTGGCCCTTCGTGTACAGGTGGTCGGCGATGTGGTCGACCTCGAGCGTCGCCGCCACCTCCTCCAACGTGCGACCCTTGGCCGCCTCCGCCAGCAGCAGCGCCCGCATCGCGTCGGTCAACTCCTGCCGACCGCCGTAGCCGACGCACACGTTGACGTGCAGCAGGCCCTCCCCCGACGGCGACGCCGCGGCGGCGCGTTGGAGGCGTGCCGACGAATCCTCGGGCAGCAGCTGCAGGTTGCCGATGAGGCGCACGTGCCAGCGCCCGTCCTCGGCGAGCCGTCCGACGAGGTCCTCGACCGCGTCGAGGATGCTCGCCAGCTCCGCTTCCGGACGCTGCAGGTTGTCGGTCGAGAGCACCCAGAAGGTGACCGTTCCGACGCCCAGCTCGTGGCACCAGTCGAGGAACTCGTCGACCTTCGCCGCACCCGCCCGGTACCCCTGGTCGAGGCCCATGCGGGCGTCCTTCGCCCAGCGCCGGTTCCCGTCGACGATCGCCCCGACGTGCCGGGGCAGGCGGGAGGGGTCGAGCCGTCTGAGCAGCCGCCGCTCGTACGCGCCGTAGGCGACCTGGCTCAGACCCATGGGCCTCATCTCATCACATCGGATGCTCAGGCCGAGGGGCTAGTCTTCCCCCTATGCCACGGACTGATCTCGAAGCCACGACCGACGAGGTGTCCGACCGTATCCGGGACAACCTGGAGGAGATCAAGCCGAAGCTGCGCGGCTGGCTCCACGCGGGGACCGCACCCCTCGCCTTCATCTCCTTCCTCGTGATGATGGTGATCGCCGACGACACGCTCGTGCGTGCCGGTGTCGCGATCTTCATGGTGAGCGCGCTGCTGCTGTTCGGCTGCTCGGCGCTGTACCACACGCGCACCTGGTCCGACGAGGCTCGCATCGTGTGGAAGCGCATCGACCACGCGAACATCTTCCTGCTCATCGCCGGCTCGTACACGCCCTTCAGCCTGCTGCTGCTCAACACGGAGCAGGCCGTGATCATGCTGTCGCTGGTGTGGGGCGGAGCGCTGCTCGGCGTCGCGTTCCGCGTGTTCTGGGTGGGTGCGCCGCGCTGGATCTACGTCCCGCTGTACGTGCTGCTCGGCTGGGCCGCGGTGCTGTACTGGGGCGAGTTCGCCGACCAGGCCTCGACCGCGGTCCTGGTCCTCATGGTCGTCGGCGGCGGCCTGTACACGCTCGGCGCACTGGTCTACGGCTTCAAGTGGCCCGACCCGTTCCCGCGCTGGTACGGCTTCCACGAGGTGTTCCACACGCTCACGATCGCCGCGTTCGTCGTGCACTACATCGGCGTGAGCCTGCTCGCCTACCAGCAGCGGTGAGCCCCGCGCTGCACGTCCCGGAGGGAGCCAGCCCCGACGACGTGTTCGACGCGGTCGAGGCATGGGTCGACTCGCGCGGGATGAGCATGTACCCGGCGCAGGAGGAGGCGGTCCTCGAGCTGCTGTCGGGCTCGAACGTCGTGCTCGCCACGCCCACCGGCTCCGGCAAGAGCCTCGTGGCCACGGCGGCCATCGCCGGCGCCCTGGCCCGCGGCGAGTGCGCCGTCTACACGGCGCCGATCAAGGCCCTGGTGAGCGAGAAGTTCTTCGACCTGTGCGACGTGTTCGGCGCCGACGACGTCGGCATGCTCACGGGCGACGCCTCCGTCAACGCGGACGCACCCGTGGTGGTGGCGACGGCCGAGGTGCTGGCGAACCTGGCGCTGCGCGAGGGGGCAGCGGCCGACATCGGCCTCGTCGTCATGGACGAGTTCCACTTCTACGCCGACCCCGACCGCGGCTGGGCGTGGCAGGTGCCGCTCGTCGAGCTGCCGCGCGCCCAGGCACTGCTCATGTCGGCCACGCTCGGCGACACGACCACGTTGCGCGACGACCTCACCCGCCGGACGGGGCGCGACACCGCCCTCGTGGCGTCGTCGGAACGTCCCGTCCCCCTGGTGAACGAGTACGTGGTGTCGCCGGTCCAGGACGTGGTGACCGAGCTCGTGCAGACCGGCCAGGCGCCGGTGTACATCGTGCACTTCACCCAGGCGTCGGCGCTGGAGCGCGCCCAGGCGCTCAGCAGCGTCGCGCTGGCCACGCGGGCGGAGCGCGACGAGATCGCCGAGGCGATCGGCAGCTTCCGATTCACGTCGGCGTTCGGGAAGACCCTGTCGCGTCTGGTGCGCATGGGCATCGGGGTGCACCACGCGGGCATGCTGCCGCGCTACCGACGACTCGTGGAGCGCCTGGCGCAGCAGGGTCTGCTCAAGGTGGTGTGCGGCACTGACACACTCGGCGTCGGCATCAACGTGCCGATCCGCACCGTGCTGTTCAGCGGGCTGACGAAGTACGACGGCCGCCGCCAGCGCCAGCTGCAGGTGCGGGAGTTCGCGCAGATCGCCGGTCGGGCCGGGCGCGCCGGCTACGACACCGTCGGCCACGTGGTGGTGCTCGCGCCCGAGCACGACATCGAGAACGCGAAGGCGATCGCGAAGGCCGGCGACGACCCGAAGAAGCTGCGCAAGGTGCAGCGCAAGAAGGCCCCCGAGGGTCACGTGTCGTGGAACGAGGCCACGTTCAACAAGCTGGTGAACGGCACCCCGGAGCCTCTCGTGCCCCGCATGCAGGTCACCCACGCGATGGTGCTCGACGTCCTCCAGCGTCCGGGTGACGCGGTCGCCGCCCTCGACCACCTCGTCGAGGAGAGCGTCGTCCGGCCCGAGGAGGTCGAGCGGCTGCAGGGTCGGGTGCGCGAGATCGTCGACGCGCTGGTGGCCGGCGGGGTCGTCGAGCGGATCGACGCGACGTCGCCCGACCCGGACGGGCGGACGCTGCGGCTGACCGTCGACCTGCAGCGCGACTTCGCGCTCAACCAGCCGCTGTCGCCGTTCGCGGTGGCCACGCTCGAGCTGCTCGACGTGGAGTCGCCGGAGTACGCGCTCGACGTCGTGTCGGTCATCGAGGCGACGCTGGAGGACCCGCGCCCGATCATCGCCGCCCAGGTGCACCGGGCACGTGGTGAGGCGATCGCACAGATGAAGGCCGACGGGCTGGAGTACGACGACCGGATGGAGCTGCTCGAGGAGGTCGAGCACCCGAAGCCGCTGCGGGACCTGCTGGAGGCCGCGTACGAGACGTACCGCCAGGGTCACCCGTGGGTGGCGGACCACCCGCTGCGACCGAAGTCGGTCGTGCGCGAGATGGCAGAGCGCGCCATGACGTTCTCCGAGCTGGTGTCCGACTACGGGCTCGCGCGGTCCGAGGGCATGGTGCTGCGCTACCTGTCGGACGCGTACAAGGCGCTCGACCGGACGGTGCCGGCCTCCGCGCGCACCGAGGAGCTGACCGACCTGACGGCGTGGCTGGGCGAGCTGGTGCGCCAGACCGACTCGAGCCTCCTCGATGAATGGGAGGCGCTGGTCAATCCTGCCGACCCCGACAGCCTCGACCGTGCGCACGCCGTAGCCGACGGCGAGCAGACGATCCGCCCGGTCACGGCGAACGAGCGCGCGTTCCGCGTGCTGGTCCGCAACGCGCTGTTCCGACGCGTGGAGCTCGCGGCGCTCGGCCGCTGGGACGCCCTGGGCGACCTCGACGGCGAGTCGGGGTGGGACGCCGACGCGTGGCGCGAGGCGCTCACCGCCTACCGGACCGAGTACGACCACCTCGGCACCGGACCCGAGGCACGGGGCCCGGCGTTCCTCGACATCGCCGCCGAGTCCGGGCCTGACGGACGGCGCTGGCGGGTGCGGCAGACGTTCGACGACCCGGAGGGGCATCGCGACTGGGGCATCTCCGCCGAGGTCGACCTGGACGCGAGCGACGCCGCCGGCGAGGCGGCCGTGACCGTCACCGACGTGGGTCCCGCCTGAGCGTCGTCAGCGGGCGCCGCCGGCGACGCTCGGAAGGACGTCGCCGACGGCCCCGTGCCCGTGCCGCTCCCCTGGAGCACCTCAACACCGAGGATCGCGGCACAGGTCCGACGCCGGCCCCCTCGGGGGCGGGGCAGGCCGACGTCGGAGCCCAGGACGTGGCGAGGCCGTGCGGCCCCGCTACGTATCCGTCTCGTACGACGACGGTACGGGGTGCTCGGCGGCCACCGGTAGCGTCGTTCACGGAACCCGAAGAAGGGTTGACGCCGACCGCCGCAGCGACTAGGTGTACTTGGCGGGGACGTTCATGACACTCGGCTGATCGGGGGCAGTCCTGCGAGGGCTGAGTGGCGTCGTT
>NZ_JBYTCR010000021.1:0-57667 GCF_058790455.1 Aeromicrobium sp. EU05-FHT14F07 | reverse complement strand
GTCGACTTTTAGCACACTGTTGAGTTCTCAAACATCAGACGCACACCCACCAGACAGACCCACATCAGGGCCCACCCGCCAGGGGCTGGTCAAACCTACCTGACTGGTTCGAGCGAGACGAACTCGCTGTCCTTCAGTCCTCGCTCGCCGTTGTCAGCGATCAGTCTCCAGACGAACCTGGCATTGATCGTTTCGGTTCAAGCGGGTCACACCCACCGGACACCCGGCCTTCTGGCCTTGCGCCCCGCCGTGCGGTGCAACAAGAAGAACATTACACACCCCCTCCTGGGAGCGTCAAACCACCCCCCTCCTCACCGCTCACGCCCGTTCGTGCACCACCGGAAAAGACTGCAACGACGGCGTCGCGCTCCGGACGGGGCATGCGCAGCACGCCTCGGAAGGCCTGTCCGAGCTACGCCACGGTCGCGTACCGCACGCGCCGTCCGGAGGGCCGAGAGCCGGCGGCACACGACGCATCCGCGCGCCCGCCGCTCCCGGAGACGACGAAGAGCCTCCCAGCCGTGCCGGGAGGCTCTTCGTGGTGCGGGTGGAGCATAGGAGATTCGAACTCCTGACCTCTTCGATGCGAACGAAGCGCGCTACCAACTGCGCCAATGCCCCAGGTCCTGATCAGGTTAGCACCCGCACGACCGCGCCCCGCAGGGGGTCCGGACGGGTCTGACGGCTACTCCCCCGACGCGCGACGCGACGTCTCGGGGGCTGCCGGCGTGGACCGCCCACGACCCGGCAGCTCGACGTCCTCGCCCTCCACGTGACCGGAGGTCCAGGCCCCCGGTGCGTCGAAGTCGATGGTGCGGACGGTGCGGCCGACGCGCGGCTTGGTGACGTAGGTCGGCAGGGTGACCGGCAGCGGGTCCCAGAGGGCGGTGCCGGCGGTGCTGACCGACGGCACGGCGATCTGCAGCTTCTCCTCGAGGGCGTCGGCCGGCAGCTCCGCGCGCTCCATGACGTGCTTGCGGTCGGGCTCGACGTCCTCGAACTGGTGCGAGACGACGACCGTGTGCTCCTCGTCGGGCGTGCGCGGCACGGCGCGGCGCGAGGCCCGCTCAGCGGCCGTGTCGCGCGCTGGGAGCTTGACGGACGGCAGCCGGGAGGAGAGCGGACGACGCTCCCTCGCCGGGCGGCTGATGCCACGTTCGGCCCTGACCTGCACGCGGCAGGCGACGAGCCAGGCCACGACCAGCGCGGCCGGCGCGGCCACCCACACCGGCGAGACCACCGAGAAGCCGGCCAGCCCGCCCACGATCGCGAGCGCGGTGAGCAGCGTCAGCAGGGTGCGAAGGCGGCGACGGGCGGCGACGACCGCGGCGCGGCGGGTCGGCGCGTCACGGCGGGCGGTCGGGGTCTCGGTCACGGTGGGGGCCTTCGGGGTCGGCTCGGCGGCGGTCGTGGGAGTGTCGACCGGCGCCGAGAGGGGCACCTCGTCGGTGGCGTCCTCGGTCGGCTCGCCGTGGCCGCGCCGGGAGATGACGCGGCTCAACGGGCTGAGCGACTCCAGGGACTCCGAGGAGCTCGCCTCGTCGTACCGACGCAGGACGAGCGGCACGAAGTACGCCGCCCACACGGCGACGACGAACGCGACGATCAGTCCATTGGCACCCACGGATCAACCGTAGGTCGCCCGTTGGGGGAATCTCCGCAGGTCAGTCGTGTGTCGCGTGAAGTTTGTGACGGATGTGGCGTGCGGGACTCACGACGGCGAGCGGCGACGTGCCCCGTCGTCGCGGGTGACCCGCTCCAGCAGCCGTCCGGGGCGGTCGTCGGCGAGCACCTGGAAGACGCGGTGGTCGCGCCACGCGCCGTCGATGTGCAGGTACCCGCGGGCCAGGCCGACCTCCTCCAGCCCGAGCTTCTGCACCACGCGCAGGCTGGCCTCGTTCTCCGGCCGGATGGAGATCTCGACGCGGTGCAGGCCCACGGTGTCGAGGAGGTGGTCGACCACGAGCGCGACGGCGACCGGCGTGATGCCCCGGCCCGCATGACGCCGCGAGATCCAGTAGCCGATGCTCGCCCAGCGCGCGGACCCCCAGGAGATCCCGTTGACGGTGACCTGGCCGACCATCTCGCCCCGCCACGTGACCACGAAGGGCATCGCCCTCCCCTGGCGTGCGCGACGTCGCTGCGTCACGATCATCGCGCGGTAGGAGAGCGGCGCCGCACCCCCGCCCGGGGGCAGCGTGGCCTCCCAGGGCGACAGCCAGGCGACGTCGGCCCGCCGCAGCCGTGCCCACGCGCGTGCGTCGGAGCGACGCAGCGGCCGCACCCCGACGTCGCCGTGCGCGAGCTCGACGGGCCAGCCCCTCATGCCGTCGCCTGGGGTCCCGGGTGGTCCGGGCCGGCGTGGTCGCCGCCGGCCAGCTGGTCGACGGCGTGCGGGACGACGTCGGCGAGCACCTGGATGCCGTCCTTGACGCCTCCGCGCGAGCCGGGGAGGTTGACGACGAGGGTCCGGCCAGCCACGCCGGCCAGGCCTCGCGACAGCACGGCCGTGGGGACGCCCTGGGCGACTCCTGCGGCACGCAGCGCCTCGGCCAGGCCGGGCAGTTCGCGGTCGAGCAGCGGCCGGGTCACCTCGGGCGTGCGGTCGGTGGGACTGATGCCGGTGCCGCCGGTGGTCAGCACGACGGCCGCGCCCGACGCCACGGCCTCCGCGACGGCGCGGCCGACCGGGTCGCCGTCGGGCACGACGGCGGCGGCGTCGGTCTCGAGGCCCCAGGAACGGAGCGCGGCGACGAGCAGCGGCCCGGTCGTGTCCTCGTAGACGCCCGCGGCCGCGCGGTTCGACGCGACGACGACGGCGCCGCGTCGGCCGCCGGTGGGCGAGCTCATCGGACGTCCCAGTCCCCGCTGCGGCCGCCCGCCTTCGCGACGACCTCGACGTCGGTGATGCGTGCCCGCTTGTCGACGGCCTTGACCATGTCGACGACCGTCAGCGCGGCGACCGTGACCGACGTCAGCGCCTCCATCTCGACGCCCGTGCGGTCGGTGGTGCGGACGCTGGCGGTGATCTCGACGGCGTCGTCGACGACCTGCAGGTCGACCTCGACCCCGCTGATGGCGATGGGGTGGCAGAGCGGCACGAGGTCGGGCGTCCGCTTGGCGCCCATGATGCCCGCGACCCGCGCGACGCCGAGGGCGTCGCCCTTGGGCACGCCCTCGCCGCGCAGGAGCGCCACGACCTCGGCGGACACCTCGACGCGCCCGCGAGCCGTCGCCGCGCGCCGGCTGACGTCCTTGTCGCCGACGTCGACCATGCGGGCCGCGCCGGACTCGTCGACGTGCGTCAGCCGCGCTGCGGACGGATCGGGCCCGGCCACGTCAGAACGGCCTGTCGAGCACGAGTGTGCGGACCGTGTCGCCCAGGTTCAGCGCGGTCTCGTCCTCGCCCACGACGATCAGCGCGTTCGCCTGCGCGAGCGAGCCGAGCAGGTGCGACCCGTGGCCGCCGAGCGGGGTGACCTTGGCGCCGCGGTGGGTCACCTCGAAGACGCCGCGGACGTACTGCCGGCGTCCGGGGATGGACGCGATGTCCTGGGTGAGCACCGCGTGCACCATGGGCCGGCGGTACGGCGTGAGGCCCATGAGCCGGCGGATGGCCGGGAGCACGAACACCTCGAAGGACACGTAGGCCGAGACCGGGTTGCCGGGCAGCGTGATGATCGGGGTCTGCTCGTCGAAGATCGTGCCGAAACCCTGCGGCTTGCCGGGCTGCATGGCGACCTTCGGGAAGGCGACGGTGCCGAGCGCCGAGAGCGTCTCCTTGACGACGTCCTTCTCGCCCTCGCTGATGCCGCCGCTGGTGACGACGAGGTCGGCGCGGACGAGCTGCTCGGACAGCGTGCGTCGGAAGGTCCGCGGGTCGTCGCCGATGGCGCCGACGCGGTAGGCGATCGCGCCGGCCGCGCGCACGGCGGCGGCGAGCATGTAGCTGTTGCCGTCGTAGATGGAGTCGAAGTCGAGGTGGGCGCCCGGCTCGCGGAGCTCGTTGCCGGTGGACAGCACGACCACGCGCGGTCGCGGTCGGGCGGCGACCCGCCCCAGGCCGAGCGAGGCCAGCAGACCCGCCTCCCGTGGTCCGACGACCGTGCCGGCCGCCAGCACGAGGTCGCCCTGGGCGACGTCGTCGCCGGCGCGACGCACGTGCTGTCCCTCGCGCACCGCCTCGGTGAATCGCACCCGCGCGTTGCCGCGGTCGGTCGCCTCGAACGGCACGACGGCGTCGGCACCGCGCGGCACGGGAGCACCCGTCATGATCTTGACGGCCGTGCCCGGCGAGATGGCGAACGGCCGGCTCGACCCGGCGTAGATGTCGGCCACGACCGGCAGCTCCACGGGCGTGGCCGACGTGGCCTGGGCGAGGTCCTCCGCGCGGACGGCGTAGCCGTCCATGGCGGAGTTGTCGAAGCGGGGCAGGGAGATCGGGGCGTGCACGTCGGCGTGCAGCGGCAGGCCGAGCGACTCCACGACCGGCTGGTCGTACGGCTCGAGCGGGCCGATGCCGCGCAGGATCTTCTCCAGGTGATCCTCGACGGTCAGGAAGCCGTCGGGCACGCTCTCCGGACGCACCCGCGGACGCGGTCCCCGGGGTGGAGCAGCGTCGCCGGAGGGCGGAGCGGCCTCGTTCCCTGCGTCGGAAGACATGGGCGTCAGCCTAACCGGGCACCCTGCGGGACGCTGCGTGCCGTGCCGTCGTCGTCCAGGGTCGCGTCGCCCGTGACGACCACGTCGCGTCCGAAGTGCCAGTCGCCGCGCACCGTGAGGGACGACGCGCCGGCGAGCGACGGGGCGTGCGGGATGCGGGCGTCGAAGTCGGCGATGGTCGTGTAGAAGCGACGGTCGAGGTCGACGAGCGGCCGCGGGTCGACGGTGGCCCGCAGCCGGCTGTCGTCGCCGAGGCCGAACACGTCCGAGCGCAGGAGCAGGAGGTCGTTCGTCGTCTTGACGGGCAGGAACCGGGAGCGCTCGACCTCGATGGCGGTCGCACCCTCGAAGACCTCCACCGCAGCACCCATGGCCGACTCGATCTGCACGACCTTCGGCGACGTCTTGTCGGTGGGGTCGACCGTCTTCTCGTTGCGGATGAGCGGCAGGCCGAGCACGCCGTTGCGCTCGGTGAGCGTGTCGAGCAGCCGGGGCAGGTCGAACCACAGGTTGTTCGTGTGGAAGAAGGGGTGCCGGTCGGCGTCCGCGGCGAGGGCCGCGTCCTCGTCGGCGGTCTGCGCGGTCTCGCGGAGCACGAGGCGTCCGTCGGCACGTCGGACGACGAGGTGGCCACCCTTGACGTCAGCAGGCGTGCGTCGACACACCTCGGCGGCGTACGGCGCTCCCGTCGAGGCGAACCACGCCATCATCGACGGGTCGGGCGCCGCGCCGAGGTTGTCCGCGTTGGAGACGGTCGCGTACCGGTAGCCCGCGGCCACGAGCTGCTCGAGCACGCCCGAGACCAGCAGGGCGGTGTAGAGGTCGCCGTGTCCCGGCGGGCACCACTCGAGCGCGGGGTCGGCGGGCCACTGCACCGGGGTCAGGTCGTCGGCCCGCAGCTTCGGCTCGCGGTTCTGCAGGAAGTCCAGCGGCAGCCCCTCGACCTGCAGACCCTCGTGCTGGCGCAACCGTGCCAGCGAGTCGTCCTGCGTGCGGAAGCTGTGCATGAACAGCAGCGGCAGCGTGACGTCGAGGTCGCGCCGGACCTGGAGCACCTGGCGGGCGATGATGTCGAGGAACGTGAGGTCGGAGCGGACGGGCAGGAGGCTCTTGGCCCGGTCCATGCCCATCGACGTGCCGAGCCCTCCGTTGAGCTTGATGACGGCCGTGACCGAGGCCGCCTCGCGCTGCGCGTCGAGGTCGAAGGTGACGTCGGCGGCACGGTCGACGTCGACGAGCGGGTCGACGTCGGCCTCGCGGACGAGACCGGTGGCCCCACCCTCGAGCTGGCGGTAGAAGTCGCTGAAGACCTCGATCGCGGGTGCCGCCACGCCGGCGCGTTCCATGGTGCTCCGTGCGAGCTCGAGTCCGTCCACGCGCCTAGGCTAGACGTATGGACGGATCGGGCGCGCGTCGGAACGACGCCGCAGCCGAGCGGAAGCGCGCGGTGCGCCCCGCACTGCTGGAGGCCCGTCGCCGCCGCGACGACGAGCAGCGTCGAGCCGTCGACGACGCCGTCGCCGCCCACCTCCTGGCCCTCCCCTCGGTGGTGCGCGCCCGACGGGTGGCCGCGTACCGCTCGATGCCGGGCGAACCAGGCACGGAGGCGCTGCTCGCGGGTCTGCGCGAGCGCGGCGTGGAGGTGCTGGTGCCGGTCAGCCGCAGCGACGGCTCGCTCGCGTGGGCGCTGCACGACCCCGCGGCGCCGACCACCCGCTCACGGCTCGGCGTCGAGGAGCCCGTGGGGAGCACGCTCGCCGACGACGCGCTCGACACCGTCGACGTCGTCGTGCTGCCCGCGCTCGCCGTCGACCACGCGGGACGTCGCCTGGGCCGTGGCGCCGGCTACTACGACCGCGCCCTGGCGCTGCTCCCCCGCCGACCTCGACCGCTGCTGGTCGCCGTCGTGCACGCCGAGGAGCTGCTCGCGGAGGTGCCGCACGAGCCGCACGACCAGCCGGTCGACGTCGTCGTCACCGAGAACGGCGTGTTCCGCGTGCCTGAGGCGTCGGCCTAGGCGTCGAGCCGCTCCGCGTCGCGGATCTCGCCCACCAGCTCCTCCAGGACGTCCTCCAGCATGATGACGCCGAGCACCTCGCCGGTTCCGTCGGCCACGCGCGCCATGTGCGAGCCCTTCGCCTGCATGACGCGCAGCGCCTCGTGGAGCCCGGACCCCGCGGCGACGGTCGCGAGCGGACGCAGCCACTTGTCGGCGATGGGCGCGCGGCGCGCGTCGTCGTCGGTCTCGAGGACGTCCTTGATGTGCAGGTACCCGGCGAGGTCCCCGTCGGCGTCCAGCACGGGGAAGCGCGAGAAGCCCGTGTCCGCGCACGCCCGCTCGACGTCGGCCGGGGTCGCCTCCGGGGCGACGGTCACGAGTCCGTCGCGCGGCAGCAGCACCTGCTCGACCCGCCCGTCGTGGAACTCCAGGGCACCCTGCACGAGGCCGTACTCGTCGTCGTCGAGCAGACCCTCGCGACGCGACTCGTCGACGAGGCCCGCGACCTCGTCGTGGGAGTAGGTCGAGGCGACCTCCTCCACCGGCTGCACGCCGAGCAGGCGGACCGCCAGATTCGCGATGCCGTTGAGCATGACCACGAGCGGCCGCAGCACGGCGATGACGAGCAGCATGAACGGGCCCAGCACGAGGGCGGCGCGGTCGGGCTGCACGAGCGCGAGGTTCTTCGGCACCATCTCGCCGAACACGACGTGGAGGAACACGACCACCGACAGCGCGATCACGAACGAGATCGGGTGCACGAGGCCCTCGGGCACGTGGGCGACCTCGAACGCCGGCTCCATGAGGTGCGCGAGCGCGGGCTCGCTGATCGCGCCGAGGCCGAGCGAGCAGATCGTGATGCCGAGCTGGGCCGCCGCCATCGCCAGCGTGACGTTCTCGACGGCCTTGAGCGCGAGCCGCGCCGTGCGCGACCCCGCCTGCGCCAGGGGCTCGAGCTGCGTGCGCCGGGCCGAGATGAGCGCGAACTCCGCCGCCACGAACAGTGCGTTGAGGGCGAGCAGCACGAAGGTCAGCCCGACGCCGATCCAGTCACCCACGGCCGTCACCGTCCCCGATCGGCCCAATGTTGGCAGCGGCGTCGGCAGAGGTCTCGGGGGGCTGCACGGTCAGGGTGACGCGGTCGATCCGCCGCCCCTCCATCCGCTCGACGGTGAGCGAGACCTGCAGCGGCTCGGGGTCGTCGTCCTCGTCGTCCGGCGTCGGGTCGACCTGCAGGTGGACGACGTCGCCACGCACGCCCAGACGACCGAGCTCGGTGTGCAGCAGGCCGGCGATCGTCTCGTAGTCCTCGCTCTCCGGCAGGGCCACCCCGGTCTGCTCGAGGACCTCGTCGGGACGCAGGAGACCCGACAGCGACCACGTGCCGTCGGGACGGTGGCGGCTGCGGCTCGCGACACGGTCGTGCTCGTCGAGCACCTCCCCGACGATCTCCTCGACGAGGTCCTCGAGGGTCACGATGCCGTCGGTGCCGCCGAACTCGTCGACGACGACCGCCATCTGCATCCCCTGGGCGCGCAGGAGCGCCAGCAGCGGGTCGAGCTCGAGGCTGTCGGGGACGGTGGTCACCGGGCCGGCCAGGTCGCTCAGCCGGACGCCGCGACGACGGTCGGGGTCGACCGCCACGGCCTGCTTGACGTGCACGATGCCGACCACGTCGTCGGGCGAGCGGCCCGTGACCGGGAAGCGTGAGTGGCCGGTCTGCCGCGCCGCCTCGATGACGTCGAGGGCGGTGTCGCGGGCGTCGAGGAAGTGCACGCGGACGCGCGGCGTGCGCACGTCGGCGGCGGTGCGGTCGCCGAACGCGATGCTGCGCGCCACCAGCTCGGCCGTCTCGTCGTCGATGGCCCCCTCGCGAGCGGAGCGCAGCACGAGCGAGCGCAGCTCCAGCGGCGACCTGGCCGAGCGCAGCTCCTCCTGCGGCTCGACGCCCATGCGCTGCAGGGTGCGGTTGGCGGTGCCGTTGAGGAAGCGGATCGGCCAGGCCATGACCCGCGTGAACACCCGCTGCGGCAGCTGCGCGACGGCGGCCACCCGCTGGGGCAGGGCGAGCGCCAGGTTCTTCGGGATGAGCTCGCCCACCAGCATCGTGACGACGGTGCTGAGGAAGAGCGCCAGGCCGTACGCGACGGCGCTCTGCGCCCCTCCGGTGACGCCGAGGTCCTCCAGCGGCCCGCGCGCGAGCCGCCCGATGGCCGGTTCGGCGAGGAACCCGATCGCCAGGTTGGTGATCGTGATGCCGAGCTGCGCGCCGCTGAGCTGCGTCGACAGGCTGCGCAGCGCCTTGAGGGTGCCGACCGCGCCCGCCTCGCCCCGCTCGGCGTCGCGCTCGACCGTCGCGCGATCGACGGTCACGAACGAGAACTCGGCCGCCACGAAGACGCCGCACGCGAGCATGAGGAGGAACGAGAGTCCCAGCAGGAGGAGCTCGGTCATCACGGGGTCCCGGATGAGTCAGGGTCGGTCACGATGGTGGGAACTGTACCCTTTGACGTCGGAGACCTCGTGCCGGAGCGGCGCCCGCCGACCGGTGACATCCAGGAGAGAAGACCGTGCCGACCTACCAGTACCAGTGCACCGAGTGCGGGAACGCGCTCGAGGTGCACCAGTCGTTCACCGACGATGCGCTGACCGAGTGCCCCGCGTGCCAGGGCCGGCTCCGCAAGGTGTTCAACGCGGTGGGCGTCGTGTTCAAGGGGTCGGGCTTCTACCGCACCGACAGCCGCAGCTCGACGACGTCGTCGGACACCGCCAGCTCGTCCTCCACGACCTCGTCCTCCACGTCGGGCTCCTCGACGTCGTCGAGCTCCCCCGCGTCGTCGGGCACGTCCACGTCGGGCAGCGGCTCCTCGTCCTCGGGCGGGTCGGCCGCCTGACCCGCTCCCCTGTGGAGACACGCTGGAACGGGGTCCTGCCCGCTGCTTAGCGTGGCCGGATGGACCGTCTGCGCTCCGCCCTGCTCGAGCACCGTCGCCTGCTCGCGGCCGTGTGCACCGCCCTCGCCGTGCTGCTGGCGCTCGCGTCGGTGCGCCGACCGCCCGACCAGGTGGAGGTCGCCGTCGCCGCCCGTGACCTCGCCAGCGGCAGCGTCCTCTCGGACGCGGACGTGACCACGGCGCTGCTGCCGACCGGGGCGGCACCACAGCGCCTCGTGGCGTCCGACGACCTGTCCGGACGGCGCGTCGGCGGCCCGATGCGCCGCGGTGAGCCCTTCACCGACGCGCGTCTCCTGGCTGCCGGGCCCGGCGACGGCCTCCCGCGGGGCCGCGTGGTGACGGCCGTGCGTCTCGCCGACGCGACGAGCGGACAGGGCCTGCGGGTCGGCGACCGGGTCGAGGTGCTCGCGGTGGCGACGGGCGCGGGCGGTCCGCGCGCGTCGGTCGTGGCCTCCGGTGCGCTCGTCGCGGCCGTGCCCGACCCGCGGGACACCGACGCGCCCACCCTCTGGCTCACCGTGCCCCGTCGCACCGCGCTCGAGCTCGCGCGGGTGGGGTTCGAGGCGCAGCTGAGCGTCGTCGTGGCGTCGGGCGACGGCTGACCGCGCCTCGCCCGGTGAGTGGGACGCCGCGCGGGGACGCGCTGAACCCCTAGGCTCGTGGACGACCTTCACCGACGTCCAAGGGGGACACATGATCAAGGGATTCAAGGACTTCCTGCTGCGCGGGAACATCGTCGACCTCGCCGTGGCCGTCGTCATCGGCACCGCGTTCACCGCGCTGGTCACGAAGTTCACCGCGTCCTTCATCAACCCGCTGATCGCGAGCACCGGCAGCAGCGACGCGGGTCAGGGTCTGGGGTTCCGCATCCGCAGCGGTGATCCCTCGACGTTCATCGACGTGGGCGGCTTCATCAACGCCGCCATCACGTTCGCGATCACCGCGGCCGTCGTGTACTTCTTCGTGGTCGTGCCGATGAAGAAGATCAACGAGGCCCGCCAGCGCGGCAGCGAGCCGGAGCCGGCAGGGCCCAGCGAGGACATCGCGCTGCTGCGCGAGATCCGCGACGCGCTGCAGCGCCAGAACCCCTGAGACCGGGGGTCCGGGCTCAGCCGCCGTGGTGGGGCGGGACGTCCCGCAGCAGCTCGTCGTCGCGATGCGAGCCGGCCGACGTCCCGTCCTCCCCGCGCTCGTCACGCGTGGTGTCCGGCAGCAGGTCGCCCAGGAGCAGGGCCACCCGGCGTCGACGTGCCTGCTCGGCGGCCTGACGCGCGGCGTCGTCGACCGTCACCTCGTCAGAGGACACCGTCGAACCAGTCCGGGGTGAGCTTCGGGAACATCGGGTGCCAGCCGGCACGGTCGCCGAAGCGCTGGGACGTCACCCGCTGGGAACGTCCGAAGGTCTCCAGCCGCACGCCCGCCAGTCGCTGCGTGACCCGGTGGTGGAAGCGACCGCCACGGCGTCCTCCCGCGATGGCCAGCTGCTCGGCGAGGTCCTCGCGACGGCACGGCTCCGCACCCACGTTGTAGACGCCGGCCGGCGCGGTCAGCGCAGCCTCGGCGGCCGTCCCGACGTCGTCGACGTGCACCAGGTGCACCCACGACGACGGCTCGCCCCAGCCGGTGGGCCGGCCGGACCGGGCCCGGCGCAGCAGCCAGCGCGAGCCGGGGTCGGACCCGACGATCTGGCCGAAGCGCAGCACGACGACGTCGCGACCACGTCGACCGAGGGCCCTCGCGTGCTGCTCGGCCTCGGCGACGGTGTCGGTGTCGCGGGTGATCTCGACCGGCGCCAGCTCGTCGATCCAGGCGTCGCCGCCGTCGGCGTAGATCGACGAGCGGCTCTGCTGCACGAGCCGCGGGACGCCGGCTGCCAGCATGGCCTCGGCCACGCGGCGCGACCCGACCGCGCGGATGCGGTCGTTCTGGCGCCAGGCGCCGGGTCGCAGCATCGCGAGGCCCACGGGCATGCGGCCGGCGAAGTTCACGACGGCGTCGCACCCCTGCATGCCCGCCGACATCGCCTCGACGTCGAAGACGGTGCCACGGTGCGGTGTCGCACCGTGTGCCTCCACGACGCGGGCGGCGCGCTCGGAGCGCACCAGTCCGACGACCTCGTGGCCCGCGGCGACGAGGGCGGTCGTGGTGGACCGACCCATGACTCCGCTGGCTCCGGTGAGAAAGACCTTCAACGTTCTGGCTCCGTGACGTCGGGTGATGTTCCGTCGTGCGTGGACGTTCTCACGGCCGCCGATCGGGCGACGTGATCGGACCAGGCTACCCGACGAGCCGTCAGAGCCCCTCGGACTCGCCCTCCGCCAGCTCGGTCACGAGCGGGACCACGTCGGCGATCGAGTCGACCACCCGGGTCGGCCGGAACGGGAAGCGCTCGACCTGTCCCGGTGCCGTCGAGCCGGTCAGCACCAGGATCGAGCGCAGGCCCGCCTCGAGACCGGACAGCACGTCGGTGTCCATCCGGTCGCCGATCATCACGGTCGTCTCGGAGTGCGCCTCGATCCGGTTGAGGGCCGTGCGCATCATCAGCGGGTTGGGCTTTCCGACGAAGTAGGGCTCCACCCCCGTGGCCTTGGTGATGAGGGCCGCGACCGAGCCGGTGGCGGGGAGGCTGCCCGACGGCGACGGTCCCGTCGGGTCGGGGTTGGTCGCGATGAACCGCGCGCCGCTCTCGACGAGCTGGATCGCCTTGGTGATCGCCTCGAAGGAGTAGGTGCGGGTCTCCCCCAGCACCACGTACTCCGGGTCCCTCGTGGTCATGACGTAGCCCACGTCGTGCAGCGCGGTGGTCAGCCCCGCCTCGCCGATCACGTAGGCCGTGCCCTCCGGGCGCTGCTCGCTGAGGAACTTCGCGGTGGCGAGCGCCGACGTCCAGATCGACTCCTGCGGGATGTCGAGCCCGGCCGCGTGCAACCGCGCGCGGAGGTCGCGCGGGGTGAAGATCGAGTTGTTGGTGAGCACGAGGAACGGGCGCTCGTGCCGACGCAGCGCGGCGATGAACTCGGCAGCGCCCGGGATGGCGCGCTCCTCGTGCACGAGCACGCCGTCCATGTCGGTGAGCCACGAGGCGACGGGCTTGGTCAAGGCAGCTCCTGCGGGCGGGATCGTCGGTCGGGCCCGTCCGGCGACGGGTCGTTCCTCATCCTAGGCGTGGCGCGGCGCAGGCCGGACCGTGGACGCGTCAGCCGTCGGCAGGCACGGCCGGACCCAGGACGGGTCGGTGCGGGTGCTCGCTGCGGCGGTGCGCGTGCGGGTCGATCTGGTGCACGACGGCCTCGACGAGCCACGCGTCGTCGTCGGTACGGCACTCGACGACCACGTAGGTCGCGAGGTCCCCCTGGGTGCCGAGGGCGACGACGCCGCTCATCGCGGCGGTGTGGAAGTCCGCGAGGATGTCCTGCTGCTCGGGCACACCGCTGACCTCGTACACGACGACGGTCCAGGCGTCCTCGGCCGAACGGGACATGGCCCCTCCACGGGTGCTGGTGCGGGTGCCGTGAGCGTACGACGGCACGGCCGCGGGCGCGCGTCGAACGGACGACGGTCGGATGAACGACTCGCACGGCTGCCAGATCGCGTGAACGGGCGGATACTGAGGCGATGAGAGCCCGACGCGTGGTCACGGCCGTCCTCGGCGGGGTGCTCTGCGCCTCCGCCACCCTCGCGGGAGGAGCTCCGGCCGCCACGGCGGCCGCCGAGCCGCCACCGCTCGACGTGCGGGTCGTGCAGGCCGGCCTGCAGCACCCCTGGGCGCTCACCTTCCTGCCGGACGGCTCCATGCTCTACACCCAGCGGGACCGGCTGTCGGTCACCCTGCGCGACCCCCAGGGACGCTCGACGACGGTGCTGTCGCGTCCTGCCGGCATGTGGTCGGGCGGCGAGACGGGCCTCATGGGCATCGAGACGTCGGTCGACTTCGCCCGCAGCGGCGTCTTCTACACCTGCCACGGCTACCGCTCGGGCGACGTGCGGGACGTCCGCGTGGTCGCGTGGCGCCTCGACCGCTCCGCGGGGCGGGCGACGTTCGTGCGCAACGTGGTCGTCGGCCTGCCGTCGAGCACCGGCCGGCACGGCGGCTGCGCGTTGCACCGCGGCAAGGCCGACTCGCTGTTCATCGGCACGGGCGACGCGGCACGCGGCGGCATCCCGCAGTCGCTGACGTCCGGCGGCGGCAAGGTGCTGCGCGTCTCGGCGACGACGGGGCGGGGCTACGACGACAACCCGTGGGCGTCGGCCCGCACGGCGATGCAGCGTCGGGTCTGGACCTACGGCCACCGCAACGTCCAGGGCGTCGTCCGGCAGCCGTCGACCGGGCAGATGTGGTCGGTCGAGCAGGGCTCCTACCGCGACGACGAGGTGAACGTGCTCGTCAAGGGCGGCAACTACGGGTGGAACCCGGTCCCCCGCACGTCGGGCGACCCCGACTACAACGAGGGTGCGAACTCCCCGATGACCGACGACTCGCTCCCGGGGACGCAGCGCCGCGCTGCCTGGAGCTCGGGAACGTCGACGGTCGCGACCAGCGGTGCCGACTTCGTGAGCGGGTCCGGCTGGGGCAGCCTCGACGGCGCGCTCGCGGTGGCGACCCTCAAGGGCACGAGCCTGCGCCTGCTGACCTTCGACGGCAGCCGTCGCCTCGTGCGGCAGTACACCCCACCCGAGCTCTCCGGGACCTACGGACGGCTGCGCGGCGTGCAGCGTGGACCGGGCGGCGTGCTCTACGTGACCACGTCGAACGGCTCGGACGACAAGATCCTGCGGGTGGCGCCGCGGACCTGACCCGTCCCCTCAGGCGCCGGTCCGGCTCGCGCCGTCTGCTCCCGGGCTGGTGCCCCCGGGAGTACCACGTCCGAGGAGCGGTGATCGAACGTCCCTCGGCCTCTCCCGACGGTGGGCGCCGTGATGGTCGCGCGACCGAGGGTGACCGTGTGCTCTGAGCCGGCGCGGGTGATGTGCCGTCCGAGGCGTGTGCGGTTCGGACGACGGAGTGCCTCTGTCTCGGGCGCAGGACAGGCGCGACAGGCGCGTCGTGCGCGCCTCGACGCTCCGCTCGTCGAGCAGCGTCGCGGTGGCGTCGGAGGGCAGCTCGTGGATGCCGAGCGAGCTCGTTCCCCTTCCCAGCGGTTCCGGCACGGAGCACGAGGAGACTGCGATGGCGCGAGCCACGCGCCACTACCGCCAAAGAGTTGTTTGGTGGTATGTATGGGACGGCCCTCGGACTGCGCGGAGCCGTCGACGAGCGATCCACGAGAGGCGAACCCGCACATGGACCCAGGGACCCACGTCACCTACCTGGATGTTCTGCGCCTGCCGCATGTCCTGCGTGTGCTCGTCCCGACGATCGTGGGCAAGCTCTCGTTCGCGATGGTGTCGCTGGGGTTGCTGCTTCTCGTCCAGAGCAGCTCCGAAGGATTCGCGGTCTCCGGTGCCGTAGCCGGAGCGTTCGGCATCGGCAACGTCGTTGTCGCTCCGCTGCGCGCTCGGCTCGTTGACCGATTCGGGGCTCGCCGAGTGCTCGCGCTCCTGGCTCTGGGCTACACGGCGGGCCTGGTCGGCCTGGTCCTCGTCGCGAGCAGCTCGGCTCCAGCCTGGGCCCTCGTACTCCTGGGCGCCTTCAGTGGCGTGTGCACACCGCCGCTGGGTGCCGTCGTCCGAGGAATCTGGGTGCTGTTGTCGCCAACGGACCAGCACAGGCGGCGGGCGTACAGTCTTGACGCAGTGATCGAGGAGCTCATCTTCATCATCGGGCCCCTGTCCGTAGGAGTGGTCATGCTGATGCCCAACGGCCCGACCATCGCCGTGCTTGCCGCTGCCGCGACTGGCCTCCTGGGTACGCTCGGCGTCGTGTCGGGCCCGACGCCGACGCCGGTGCAACGCCGCGACCGCGGGGGGGACTGGCGCACGTGGGTCGGCCCCCTACGTCATCTCCGGTTCTGGCCGGTGCTCCTGGTGCTCGCGGCTGTCGGCTTGGTGCTCGGTGCGGCGGAGCTTCTCGCCACGGCCTACGGGCCAGCCATCGGAGACGCCGGCCCCGGCGTCCTGCTGGCCTGCTTCGCGCTCGGCAGCGCGGCGGGAGGGCTCATGTATGGCGCTCGGCAGTGGGACGGGCCCGCGGTGCCCAGAATGGCTGCACTCGGCGTCGGCGCACTCACGGTGCTCGTGGCGATGGTGTGGATCACGCACTTCGGGGCTCAGCTGGCGGCGTTCGTCGTCATGGGCCTGTTCGTGTCACCTTCGCTGATCGCGGGCTACCTCGCAGCGGACGACCTCGCTCCAGCAGAGGAGCGCACAGAGGCCTCTGCCCTCATCAACACAGCCGTCAACGCCGGGGCCGCCCTTGCTTTTGCTCTGGGCGGGGCACTGGCAGACGGCCTGACCGTCGGTGCCGCGGCGGCGTACCTCTCGGCCGTGGGCGCAGCCCTGATCACTCTCGCTGTCGCCTCGTACACCGCCCATCGACGCGAGCCGACAGCAGCTACGCACAGGTGATCGCGAGCGCAGCTGCGGAGCCGGCCCTCTAGAGTGGGTGGTTTGGGAGCGGAGCTCAGGATGGGCCGGCGATGCCGTCGTGATATCGGAGGAGTTCACGGATGAAGAACCAGGACAACGCTGACTTGAACGGTCTGCGGCTGGTGGCGCATCCACTGCGCCTCCGGCTGCTGTCGCTCCTGATCGGACGCACGATGAGCGCCGCAGAGGCGGCACGCGAACTCGGAGAGACGCAGGCCAACGTCAGCTATCACATACGGCGCCTCGCCGATGGTGGCCTGCTTGATCTCGTGGATGAAGTGCCGATTCGGGGCGGCATCGCCAAGCGATACACGCATAGTTCCGACAGCGGGGAGGTGTTCACCGACGCAGATCGCGAGAACTTCATCGGCCTGATGCAGGCACTTGCCCATCAACTCACCACACGAGCGACCCTCTACCGCGAGAACACGGTCTTCGCCTTCACGGACGCGCACGTGACGATTCCTGCCGAGGAGTGGCCGAAGGTTCAAGAGCTCGCTCGTGAGCTCGGACGAGTGATCCACGAGCTGGCGGAGCGACCCGCAGGCGACAAGCCCGTGAGGGCGTCGTTGACGGTCGCTGCCTTCGAGACGGCGTAGAGACTGTCGATCTCCCGAAGTTCGATCCCTGACCCCGCGCAGGGCTGAGCCGCGTAAGGATGGATCCGTGTGGCACCCGATGGAAGCGCGATCATCGCGGTGCGTTCCCCATCCAGATTTTCAGACACCGCGGACCACACGCGCACGCCGCGATGCGCGCGGTCGAGGGCATCCACGGGCGACAGGGCGGTGGCAAGCTTCCCGAGCGCTTCACCAGCACACCACGCTTCACGGAACTGGGCGGCGGACACGGTGGCGTCAGCCTCAGGCACGTAGTCGCGCGCGGAGAAGTCGGTCTCCGCGAGCTGTTCGATATCGCAACCGACGGGCCACGTAGAAGCCGCGGCGCACACCTCGTTCCCGCCATGCGACCAGCTCACGTGCACCAGACGGCCGTCGAGAGTCAGAGGCAGTGGTCGTCCATGATCGCGACGACCGCAAGAGTCGCACCTCTGCTGCAGCGGGGGGACAGCGGCAGCATCGTCACCTCCGTGCAGACGAGCGACGCAGATCCTCGTGAGCGCTCGGGCAGCGAGGAGAGACGCCTGGTCTCGTGGGCGTCTCAGCCGCCGTAAACGCAGGGACTCGTGCGCACCGAGAGGAGGACACAGCCGCGCGAGCGCCGCAATCACCTCGCCACTGGCGACTGCGAAGACGGCGTCGGCACGCGGACGGCGATACGCACACGGGCGCGTCGACTCTCCAGACCGGCCGGTTGGTGTACCAAGCACGACGACCTCCAAAGAACAGTTTGACTGTATCTCCAACTGTCTGCATCATGGTCGCGACGGCAGCCGACACCCGGTCTCTGCCGGAGCCGAGCGTGAGATGCAGCATCGCGAGCGTTGGGGGTAGCGCGTGTCCGACGAGTCGGTTGGCGATCAGGACCACCCGCTTCAGCTCTTTCGGCGCATAGCGGCTCGTCGGCCTGATGCGACCGCGGTTCACTATCCCGAAGCTGGTGGAGCGGCGCTGACCTACCGCGAGCTGGACACCGCCTCCGATGTCGCCAGCGCGAAGCTCAGCGCGCTCGATGTCGGGCGGGGCGACCGTGTCGCTCTGGTACTGGAACCTTCGGTGGACCTGGTCATCCTGGTTCTCGCGGCGGCCAAGCTGGGCGCCACATATCTCGTCATCGATCCACAGTGGCCCAGTGCCCGGCGCAGTCAGATCCTCCAGGACGCAGGACCACGCGCGACGATCGTCGCTGACTCTGTGGCCGTCACCTCACGTGAACAGCGTCGAGCGCGGGATCTGCTCGGCCTGCCGACCGACGTCGAGGCCCCTGACCGGTCTGCGACGTTGTCCGGCGAGGACCCGCTCTACGTCTGCTACACGTCGGGCTCGACCGGCACCCCGAAGGGCGTGGTCATCAAGGCCGCATCAGTCGTCAACCTCGTCACCAACACGCCTGCGATCAAGATTCACGACGGCGACCGTGTCGCCCAGCTCTCATCGCCTGCATTCGACGCCTTCACGTACGAGCTGTGGGGCACACTGACCACTGGCGCGCAGCTCGTGGGGTTCCCGAAGAGAATCTCCACCGACCCAGCTCAGCTACGCGCAGCCGTCTCCGCACACGGTCTCACGGTCATGTTCCAGACCACGTCGCTCTTCAACATGATGACCGACACCGCTCCGGAGGTCCTTGCGAGTTTTCGTCTGATCCTCTTCGGCGGCGAGAGGGCGAACCTCGACTCCGTACGGCGTGCTTTCAGGTATGCCCCCACAGCCCTGGTGCACTGCTACGGGCCCACAGAGCTGACAACCTTCGCGCTGATCCACCCTGTCGTCGAGGATGACGTCACCTCCGCAACCTCCGACCTCCCGATCGGGCGCCCCATCGAAGGTTGCATCGTGGCTCTGGGCGAACCGGTGAGCAAGGATGATTCCGTCCACGAGCTCCTGCTCGGCGGACGCGGGCTGGCGGCTGGCTACCTGAATCGCCCGGATCTCACAGCACAGCGGTTCATTCCCGGCCCGCCAGCCCTGTACCGCACCGGCGACCTGGTTCGACGAGGCAGCCGCGGCGATTTCGTGTTCGTGGGGCGCACCGACCATCAGGTGAAGCTACGCGGTCATCGCATCGAGCTCGAGGAGATCGAGACAGTCCTGCTGGAGCATCCGCGCGTCAAGCAGGCCGCAGTCGTTCCGTGCCGACAGGACGGCGTCGTCAACCACCTCGTCGCGCACCTCGCCTACGTCTCCGATCGGGTGGAGACAGACATCCTCGCCAGCTGGGAAGATTTCTACGACGCCCTGTACGACGGTGTCAGGCTGGACGAGTCCGACACGGCGTTCGCGGGCTGGAACTCCCGCAAGGATCACCAGCCCATCCCGCTCGACGAGATGCGGGAATGGCAGCAAGCGACGGTCAGTCGGATCCGGCGCCTGCATCCGCAGCGGGTGCTCGAGATCGGTGTCGGCACCGGGCTGCTCCTGACGAAGATCGTCCACGAGTGCAGCGAGTACTGGGGAACAGACATCTCCGGGGAGGTCATCGACCGGCTACGCAGCTTGACTGCCTCACACACCGTGCGCCCGATCCTGCGTCGACAGAGCGCCGATGACTTCACCGGACTACCCACCGCGCACTTCGACGTGGTCATCCTCAACTCGGTGGTCCAGTACTTCCCGTCCATCGTCTACATGACTGACACTCTGAGAGGCATCGCGCACCTGCTGGCGCCCGGCGGAACCGTGTTCCTCGGCGACCTGCGCAATCTGGGACTCGCCGATCACTACGCCCGACGAGTTGGCGCAGCACTTGATGATGAGGATGAGTTACTCATCCATCCCGACTACTTTCGCGAACTACCTGAGCAGGTACCAGAGTTTGATCGTGTCGACGTCACCCTGAAGCGGAGCACGAGTCACAACGAGCTGTCCGTCTACCGTTACGATGTCACACTTCGCGCCGCGCAGGGTTCCGTCGCGGAACGTGCAGATCCCGAGAACGTCCGCGTATGGGACGAGCATTCTCAGCAGGAGATCGAGACAGAGCTGCGAGAGCATCCCAGCGAGTCGTTTCGATGGCTCTCCATACCGAGCGCGCGCTTGCGTCAGAAAGGTCTGGCACTCGATCCAGAGGATCTCTCCGCACTCGGTGACCGACTCGGCCGGGACACACAGGTGGACTACGCGGAAGACCTCACCCATGTCGACGTCGTGTACAGCCCCGTAGGGGCCGCAAACCTCGTGGGGCTCAGTCGGCGACTCCCGGCAAGCATCGGATGGCCGCACGCCTTCGCCAACGTTCCGTCAGCCGGACGTCGACGCTCGCTCGACGTACGCGACCTCAGACAGTACTTACGCGAGCGGCTACCGGAGTACATGCTGCCGTCCGAGATCATCATGACTGACGAGCTCCCGCTCAACACCGCCGGCAAGGTCGATCGAGCAGCATTACGCAGCGACACGCGACCTGTGCCGAGGACACCACGCGAAGGCCCACGGACGATCGAGGAGCTCTGGCTGGTCGAGGTCATCGCTGAGGCCCTCGCCGTGCACCCCGACGGAGTGAGCACGGTCGATGACTTCTTCGAGATGGGCGGCCATTCCCTGCTGGCTGCCAAGCTCGCGAACCGTATCCGGCGCCTGTTCGACATCGAGCTCGGTGCTCCCGACCTCTATCGCGCACCCAGCGCCCGCGCACTCACAACGCTGCTCCATCTCGACGAAGGGGACGAGGCTGGGCAGACTCCGGCGCAGCCGGCGAAGGGTGCTCCTGTCACGCAGGACATGCGAGCGCTTGCCGTCCCGGAGCGTCGCGACCTGGAAGTGCTGGCGCGCGACACGAACGCAACAGTCTCGGTTGCGCTCCTCGCGCACTGCCTCCTCTCGATGAGGGCCGAGTTCGACTCGCCCTGGATCCGCTTGTGGGTCCGTCGTTCGGCAACGTTCAGCAGCAGATCGTTCGCCATCGCAGAAGCGGACCTGGATTCTCCTGTCACGAGCTTGACCGAGGACCTCGCCCGGCAGCTCCAGGAACCGGCCGAAGCCGCCGACCTGGTGCACGAACCGGATGTCGTCGTCACCCTTCTCAACTCACATCGGCACGGAGCAGACGAACTCGCGCCCCGTGCTCGCCATCTCGCGATCGACGCCTTGTCCACGACCGCCATGACCGACGCGGCCTCCCACACACGCACCGAGGACGCCCTGCAGAAGAAGGCACACAGATGACACTCTCTGTCGACGAGGCCAAGCCGGCCACCGCAGATCCCACCGTCCTCGACGTCGCACTCGACGAGGACGAAGCACACACCGTCGAGCAGCTCGCCCGCGAGCTCATGGACACGTTCACCTCGCCCCACGATCTCGCTCTGTTCACCGAGCTGGATGCGGTCGCCGGCGCCATGCCGCTGACCGCGCGACGGCTAGCCGCTCGCGCACGCCTGGGAGAGCAGGTCGGGGCCGTGGTCTTCCGAGGCATTCCGGTCCACGACGGCCAGATCGGCCCTACCCCGGAGAACTGGCAGAGCGCAGACACACCAGCAAGCCGTCTCTACGCCTTCGAGGCGCTTCTGTTCGGCGCTCTGCTCGGCGATCCGATCGGTTGGCAGGCACAGCAACGCGGACGGATCGTCACCGACATCGTGCCAACACAAGGTATGGAGGAAAGCCTCGTCAGCTCCTCGAGCACGAAGGAGCTCGGATGGCACACCGAGGACGCATTCTCGCCACATCGGGCTGACTGGGTGGGTCTGTTCTGCCTACGGAACCCCGGGAGCGTTGCCACGACCGTGGCTGGCGTGGAGCTTGATGCCGTGCCTGCTGCGATCCGCGAGGTCCTCAGCCAGCCGAGGTTCTACATCCGGCCAGACAGCGCTCATGAGGTCACGGACACCAGCGAGCTGGCCCCCAGGGCGTTGTTGACGTCGGACGACGAGGGCGCCGTGCTCCGCGCGGATCGTGACTTCGTCGAGCCGATCGAGGGCGATGATCAAGCAGTCCACGCATTCCAGTGGCTCGTCGACCACCTGAACAGCCGTCTCTACGACCTCGTCCTGAGGCCCGGGGAGATGGGCTTCATCAACAACCGGGTTGTCGTCCACGGGCGGCGAGCGTTCGTCCCACGCTTCGAGTCAGCGCGAGAGCGATGGCTGAAGCGCGTGAACATCGTGCGTGATGTGCGCGTCACACGATCCGGTCGCGCGAGCACGGCGGAGCGCGCGATCCTCGCGAGCTGAAACAGAAGAGGGATGGAAGACATGACCGCACTGATGCCGAACACCGACTCACACGTCCCGACCCTCTTGCTCGCGGAGAGCAAGCGCGCCCGATTCTCCCGCAGCGTCTTGGATCGCGGCGACATCGACACGATCCTGCTTCGGCTCGGAGATCCCGCCGATCGCACGGGAACCGGACCGCAGGAAGACCTGAGCGACGACGTGCCCGTGTTCGAGCTTGACGAGTCCGCACCTCTGGAACAAGAGATTGCACGTTACCAGCAGTGGCTCCAGGGCATCGGGCGGACTCCCACCTTCTTCTGCAACCCCAACGAGGCAGTACAGCATCAAGCCCAAGCGTTCGCACGCGCCGCCGGCCTTCCGCACCTCACCCCGACGCAGGTCTCGCGCGTCCGGGAGAAGCCAGCGATGAAGGAGCTGTACGCGGAAGCGGGGATCCCCGCGCCGCGTCATCGCCCCGTCGCCTCAGAGGAGGACATCGTCGACTTCGCCGACCAGCACGGTTGGCCGTTGATCCTCAAACCGATCGACTCCGACACCTGCGTCGGAACCTACAAGCTTGCAGGCCCGGCAGACCCGGCGCTCCACCATGTACGAGACGACACGTACGAGTGGATCGCCGAAGAGTACATCTCTGGAACCGAGTATCAGCTGTGCGCGCTCGTCTCTCAGGGGCGCGTCCTCGGGAGCTACATCTCCCTGAACCCGGCACCGATCCTCGACTACCTCATCGGATCGATCAATGCGAACATCACTCTCGCTCCCAGCGAGCCAGAGCCGATCGACTCTCGCGCTCTCTCCCAGCAGCTCGTCGACGCCCTCGGCTACGAGCATGGTTACCTGCACGGCGAGTTCTTCATCGCTCACGACGGTCGATTCGTCATGGGCGAGCTTGCCGCCCGGCTGAGCGGCTGCGAGGTACCGCTGAACCACGGTCTGTCGTATGGATTCGACATCATGACCGCGATCGCTGATCTCTATGTCGGTCGCACACCGAGCCTGACTCACACACGAGACCGTTCAGTGGGCGATCTGCTCTTGCCCACCGCTCCCGGAGTCGTGACGACAGTCTCGAGCGAAGACGAGATCCTCAGCATGCCTGGCGTGATCTCCTGCCAGATCAACGTGCAGGTCGGCGAGGAGCTCCGGCCCAACCGGGCGTCCTCCGCATGCAGCGGGGTGGTTCAAGTGGAAGGAAAGGACTCCCTGGAGGTCCACGAACGTATGCTCGCGGTCCTCGATGCGTACCGGTTCGCGACCGTCCCATGATGACGACGGCTTTCGCGGCGTACCCGGAAGAATCTGAGTACGCCAGCGCGGTCGACCGGTACCTCAGCCATGCTGGGACGGTCCCGGTGCTCACCGCTGACCGCCCAGATCTGACAGCGTCCGTCACCTCCGCGAACGCTCTCTACATGCCCTCGACAGAGCCAGCCAGGGAGGAACGGAGGTACCTCCGTGTCGAAGGGGACGTCTCAGAACCCTTGCTGCGCCTGGCATCGGCCCTGCCTCCTGGCGAGTGTGCCATCGATGAGCCACCTGAAGTCCTGGTCGGCACCTACGCTGAGCTCAGCTACGGAGCCGGTGACACGCCACCGCCGAGAATCCTGACCGGGCGCGACCAACCGTCGCTGTCGTGGATGGTTGCGAAGCAGCTGTCCCAGCCAAGACCGGGGCTACCGGACCTGATCGTCTCAGACCTCGACGATGGCGCTCCCATCGACGGATACACCTGGATCGGGCCGGACGAGATGCAGGCAGATCTCGACGAGAACTTCTCACATCGCGTGGCCGGGGGACCCTGGCGCCGTGCGTTGTTCCATGGAAATGGGGCGACGGACAGCTCGAACCTCGGTCTCCACACGCTGTGCGGGCGCTTTGCCCCGACGGGAAGACGGCCGACCGGATACGGGCCCTCGTGCCACTTCGGCCAAGGGTGCTACAAGCCTGAGCGCGGAATCATCCCCGTCGGACAGATCAGAGCAACGGAACTCGCACTACTGAACTGCTTCAGCGGAGCCGCGGCTCCTGCTGCCCTCTACAGCGCCGACTACAACCTCCTGCTCGCGGCTATCGATGGGCCGGCCCAACGCATCATCTTCACGATGACTGCGTGTGACGCGGGCAGACCGGAAATCATCGCGTGGGCAGAGCAACAGAACGGCGCCGTCACTCGGATGGAGAGAAGCCTTGCCGACATCAACCCCTTCCCAGCCCTGGCACAGGTTGGCATCGGCTGAGGCGAACGACAGCGTCTCGGACGGTTGGATCGACGTGGTCGTCCGCCGAGCTCAGTCCATGCTCGGCACCGGGACCATTCCGCGACGCGACAACGCGCACGCTGCGCTCGACCGTGTGCTCGATGCCGCACACTCATGCATCCACCGCACTGTCCGTCATGACCCCGTCGCACGTCGCGCCGCGTTGAAGGAACTGAGACGCGCGGTCAGCACAGCGGATGAGGCGCTCGCTCGATCGCTGGCGCGAAATGGCGCCGTTGGCGAGCTCCCGGTGTTCTTCGCGGAGCGCAGCGTCGCCTCACCCTCGTTCTACGCCAGCCAAGACTGTGCTTGCGGATGGCCGACGCGCGGCTTCGCTCGTGAGGGCAGGCTGGCGTCCATCATGCACACGACTCAGACGATCTGCGACCGGTGTGGAGACATCGAGAACGGGTGCGATCTGTCGTGCACGCTCCGCGCAAGCGGCGCATTCAACCTCGAGGTCGGCAGCGAGGTGGAGTACGGCTTGTCGCTGCACACAGATCCTGATCGAGAGTATCGTCTGGGATTTGGGTTCCGCCATGCTCTGAGGATCTCGGAAGCTCCCGCGGTTCAGGCCGTTCGAGCGACAGAAACGACCACCAAGGCGATCTTCCGATTCCGAACATCGACGGAGACTCGCGCGGAAGCGGAGTATCTACTGCCGTTCGCGGTCTCTGAGCTCGCGTTTGCGGTCGGACGAGTGCATGTTCGACTGTTCCCGACCGAGTTCGCCAGATGATCGACAGGGACCTTCTCTCGATGCATCTGCAGGGACCGTCTGGACTGGTGGCGTGTGGAGGCGCGACACGTCCTCGCTCGGACGGCCTCCACTCCGCATGAGCGTGGTACCGACTTGGGCTTGCGTCGCCGATCCCGGGAGCCCCGCAGGGCTTCGCGTTCGACCGGGCCCGAGCCGCTTTCGCGCTCGGTCGATGTGGTCTCGAAGCCCTTGACCGAGCTGAACCATCTGGTGAGGTTCGGCGAGACCTCGGCGATTCCCAGGGTGCCCCCGGCAGGATTCGAACCTGCGACCTGCGGTTTAGGAAACCGTTGCTCTATCCCCTGAGCTACGGGGGCCCGCGGGTGCGTTCGATCCCGTCGACGCACCCCGAGCAGCGTACCGGGCCGAGGTCGCGGCGACGCGGGGCAGGAGGGGAACCCCGGGTCGGGCGTCAGGACGACGACGGCGCAGGGTGGAAGCCTCGGCCGCTCTTGCGCCCGAGGAGGCCAGCGTCGGTCATGCGCTGGAGCAGCGGCGGAGGGGCGTACAGCGGCTCCTTGTACTCGGCGTACATCGACGCGGCGATCGCCTGGACGGTGTCGAGGCCGATGAGGTCGCACAGGGCCAGCGGGCCCATGGGGTGGCCGCAACCGAGCCGCATCCCCTGGTCGATGTCGTGGGCGGTGGCGTACCCCGACTCGAGCATCCGCACCGCCGACAGCAGGTAGGGCACGAGCATCGCGTTGACCACGAAGCCCGCACGGTCGGTCGCCCGCACGACGTGCTTCGCGAGGCTGCCGCGCACGAAGTCCTCGGCGCGGGTGAGCGTCTCGCCGCTGGTCGTGATCGCGGTGACGATCTCGACGACCGGCATCACGGGCACGGGGTTGAAGAAGTGCAGCCCGACGACGCGGTCCGGCCGCGTCGTCGCCGCCGCAAGACGCATGATCGGCAGGGACGAGGTGTTGCTCGCGAGCACCGCGTCCTCGGGCAGGACCTTGTCGACGCGCGAGAGCACGTCGCTCTTGACGTCCTCGCGCTCGGTCACGGCCTCGACCACCAGATCACGGTCCGCACAGGTGTCGAGGTCGAGGCTGAAGGTGATCCGGTCGAGCACCTGCTGGCCGTCGGCGGACGTGAGCCTGCCCCTCTCCACCGCACGGGCCACGGAGGCCGCGACCCGGTCGCGGCCTCCGTCCCGTGCTGTCGCGTCGGCCTCGACGAGGAGCACGTCGTGGCCGGCGCGGGCGCACACCTCGGCGATGCCTGACCCCATCAGGCCGCCGCCGAGGACGCCGATCGCGAGCGGTTCGCTCACGCCGCCGCCTCCTCGCGGGTCACCAGGAAACGTCGGTAGGCGTCGTCGGTGAGGAACGCGGGAAGGTCGTCCCCGAGCGCACCTCGTCGCACGACGTGGCGCAGGGCCTCGATCCGCTCCGGCGGTCGCCCCGCCTTCTCCAACGCGTCGAGCTCCTGCTCCAGCAGGGCCGCGACCCGGAAGCGCGTGACGACACCGCCCCCGTCGAGCGGTGTCGCGTGGCGGCACCACTGCCAGAGCTGGCAGCGCGAGATCTCGGCGGTCGCCGCGTCCTCCATCAGGCCGTCCAGACCGACGGCACCTCGCCCGTCGAGCCAGGCGTCGACGTAGCGGACGAGGACGGAGACGTTCGCGCGCAGTCCCTGGGCCGTGACCTCACCCGGCGTGGCGGCCACGTCGAGGAGGTCGGCAGCGGACACCTGGACGTCGTCGCGCTGGCGCTCGACCTGGTTCGGCCGGTCGCCGAGCACCGCCGTGAAGGCGTCGCGGCAGGTCTGGACCAGACCGGGGTGCGCCACCCAGGACCCGTCGTACCCGGCGGCCGCCTCGCGCTCCTTGTCGACCCGGACCTTCGCCAGGGCGTCGCGGTTGCGGTCCTCGTCCCGGCTCGGGATGACCGCCGCCATGCCGCCGATGGCGTGCGCGCCGCGACGGTGGCACGTCTTCACGAGCAGCTCGGTGTAGGCCCGCATGAACGGCACGGTCATCGTCACGTCGGCGCGGTCCGGCAGCACGTAGGCGGGATCGGCCCCCAGGTTTTTGATCGTGCTGAAGATGTAGTCCCAGCGGCCGGCGTTGAGACCGGCCGCGTGGTCGCGCAGCTCGTACAGGATCTCCTCCATCTCGAAGGCAGCGGGGAGCGTCTCGATGAGCACCGTCGCGCGGATCGTGCCGTGCGGGATGCGCAGCCACTGCTCGGTGCGGGTGAACACGTCGTCCCACCAGCGGGCCTCGAGGTGGCTCTCGAGCTTGGGGAGGTAGAAGTACGGGCCCGTTCCCTGCTCGATGAGCCGCCGGGCGTTGTGGTGCACGTAGAGGCCGAAGTCGAAGAGCGCGCCGGCGATGGGTGCGCCCTTGATGCGCAGGTGCTCCTCGTCGAGGTGGAGCCCCCGCGGACGCACGATGATCGTGGCCAGCGGGCCGTCCTGCAGCCGGTAGCGCTTGCCGTTCTCCTCGTGCTCGATGACCCGGCTCACCGCGTCGTGCAGGTTGAGCTGGCCGTCGACGACGTTGCGCCACGACGGGCTGGTCGCGTCCTCGAAGTCCGCCAGCCAGCCCTGCGCGCCGGAGTTGAGGGCGTTGATCGTCATCTTGCGGTCGACCGGCCCGGTGATCTCGACCCGGCGGTCCTCCAGACCGGGTCCGGATCCCGCCACCTGCCAGGACGGGTCCTCGCGGACCGCGGCCGTCTCGGGAAGGAAGTAGGGACCGCCTGCGGCCGAGAGGTCCCGGTCGCGACGCAGGCGCAGCAGCTCGCGCCGACGCCCGTCGAACCGGTCGTGCAGCATGCGCAGGATGCCGAGCCCGCCGTCGCTGAACACCTCGTGGTCGCGCGGTCCGACCGGACCGAGCACCTGCATGTCGTTGCGGGTGGGTGCGCACATCAGAACTGCGCCTCCTCGGTCGACCCGGTCAGCGCGGTGGTGGACGAGGCCGGGTTGATGGTCGTGCTGAGGGCGTCGAAGTAGCCGGTCCCCGCCTCGCGCTGGTGCTTCGTGGCCGTGTATCCGCGCGCCTCGTCGCCGAACTCACGCTCCTGCAGCTCGACGTACGCGCTCATGCCGGTGCGCGCGTAGCCGTGGGCGAGGTCGAACATCGAGTGGTTGAGCGCGTGGAAGCCGGCCAGGGTGATGAACTGGAAGGTGTAGCCCATCGCGCCGAGCTCACGCTGGAACTTCGCGATCGTCGCGTCGTCGAGGTGCTTGCGCCAGTTGAACGACGGCGAGCAGTTGTAGGCGAGCAGCTGGTCGGGGTGCTCCTTCTTGATCGCCTCCGCGTACTGGCGGGCCAGCTCGAGGTCCGGCTCGGACGTCTCCATCCACAGCAGGTCCGCGTACTCGGCGTAGGCGATGCCACGGTCGATGCACGGGTCGATGCCGTTCGACACCTCGAAGAAGCCCTCGGAGGTGCGGCCCCCGGTGAGGAAGCGACGGTCGCGCTCGTCGACGTCGCTCGTGAGGAGCGTCGCGGCCTGCGCGTCCGTGCGGGCGATGACGACGGTCGGCACGCCGGCGACGTCGGCGGCGAGGCGGGCCGCGTTCAGGGTGCGGACGTGCTGCTGGGTCGGGATCAGGACCTTCCCGCCCAGGTGTCCGCACTTCTTCTCGCTCGCGAGCTGGTCCTCCCAGTGCACCCCCGCGGCACCGGCGGCGATCATCGCCCGCATCAGCTCGTACGCGTTGAGCGGGCCGCCGAAGCCGGCCTCCGCGTCCGCGACGATCGGGGCGAACCAGTCGCGGGTGACCTCCCCCTCGGCGTGCTCGAGCTGGTCGGCGCGCTGCAGCGCGTTGTTGATGCGACGCACGACGGCGGGCACCGAGTTGGCCGGGTACAGGCTCTGGTCGGGGTAGGTCTGCCCGGCGAGGTTCGCGTCGGCGGCGACCTGCCAGCCGGACAGGTAGATCGCACGGAGCCCGGCGCGGACCTGCTGGACCGCCTGGTTGCCGGTGAGGGCGCCGAGCGCGTTCACGTAGTCGACGCCCTCGAACTGGCCGGAGACGTAGTCCCACAGCTTGCGGGCGCCGAGGTCGGCGAGGGTGTGCGCCTCCTGCACGGTGCCGCGCAGCCGCACGACGTCGGCGCCGGTGTAGTCGCGCTTCACGTTCCTCCAGCGCGGGTCGGACGCCCAGGCGGCGTCGAGCTGCTCGGCGGTGGGGGCGGGGTTCTGGTTCGTCATCGTGGCTCCTGGTGCAGTGCTCCCGGTCCGGGTGATCCGGGGCGTCTCGGGATCCAGTGCAGCGGCCGTCCCGCCCGAGGTGAAGTCACGCAGTCCGCCAGGTTCTGACAACCAAGACCACCGCTTTTGCCAAGATTGCGAAGGCTCGACCTTTCACAGATCGCCTACGGTGAGCCCATGGACAAGCTCTACGCAGGTGCGCGGCTGCGTCGACTGCGCGAGGAGCGCGGCCTCAGCCAGGTCGAGCTCGCACGGATCCTGGCCATCTCGGCCAGCTACCTGAACCAGATCGAGCACGACACCCGTCCGCTGACGGTCACCGTGCTGGTGCGGCTCACCGAGGTCTTCGGCGTCGACCCGGCGTTCTTCAGCCCCCGCGACACCGCCCGCCAGCTCGCGGAGCTGCGAGAGGCGCTGCCGGAGGCCAGCGGCGCCACCGGCCTGCCGCTGTCGGACCTGCAGCAGGTCGCCGGGTCCATGCCCGAGGTCGCGGAGGCGATCGTGCAGCTGCACCGGCGCTACCGCGACGCCGTCGCCCACCTGGAGGCCGTGACCGACCGCCGCGCCGCCTCGCAGGCCCTCATGCCGCACGAGCACGTCCGCGACTTCTTCTACCGGCACCAGAACTACATCGACCCTGTCGACCGGGCCGCGGAGGACCTGGCGCGGTCCATCGGGACACGACGCCTCGAGGTCCGCCGCCACCTGCGACGTCACCTGCAGACCGCTCACGGCGTCACCGTCGCGGCCAGTGCGGCCGACGGTCGCAGCACCCTCGAGTACGACGAGGCCACACGCACGCTCCGTCTCGCGCCCGACCTCCGCCCTGGGCAGCAGGCGTTCCGCATGGCGACACAGCTCGCCTACCTGGAGGCGGGCGACGTCCTCGACGCCGTCCTCGACGCCGAGACCTGGCCGGACGACACCACCCGCGCCCTGGCGCGGATCGGTCTGGCCCACTACTTCGCCGGCGCGCTGATCCTGCCCTACCGCCCCTTCTTCCGCGCCGCCGAGCGGCTGCGCTACGACGTCGAGGTGCTCGCCGAGCACTTCGGCGTCGGCTACGAGACCGTCGCTCACCGGCTGAGCACGCTGCAGCGGTCCGAGCTGCGCGGCGTGCCGTTCATCTTCGTGCGGGTCGACAAGGCGGGGAACATCTCCAAGCGCGTGTCGGCCACGGGCTTCCACTTCTCGCGCAGCGGCGGCACCTGCCCGCTCTGGAACGTCTACGACGCCTTCGCCTCCCCCGGACAGGTCGACGTGCAGGTGGCGGAGATGCCCGACGGCCAGCGCTACCTGTGGGTGGCCCGGACCGTCACCCGGCGGCGCGGCGGCTACGGCAGCGCGGCCAAGACGTTCGTCATCGGGCTGGGCTGCGAGCTGCGCCAGGCCGGGCGCCTGGTCTACAGCGCGGGGCTCGACCTCGCCCAGCCGGACGTCATGCCGATCGGACCTGGCTGTCGCACGTGCGACCGCCCTCGCTGCCCGCAGCGTGCCGCCCCGCCGATCGGCCGACCGCTCCAGGTCGACGAGCACCGCAGCTCCTTCGACCCGTACGGGGTCGGTCGACCGGCCTGAGCACGATGCGCCCTCGGCACGTGGTCGCTCGTCGCCTCGGTGCTGCTACGGTGCGGCTGCCAGTCGCGTCCGGCCACGGTCGGACCAGGGAACCCGGTGGGAATCCGGGACTGACGCGCAGCGGTGTGGGTGACGGGCCAGGCATGACACCACTGGACTCTCGGGTCCGGGAAGGTGCCTGGCCCGGTTGATCCCGAGTCCGAAGACCTGCTGGCCGCGGCCTCGCCGAGGTCGCGACACCCGACCCGGGGTTCTCGCGCACGGAGCCCCCGGACCCCAGAGGGCACCACCATGGCCATCCGTCGTACCCCCGTCCACCTCGCCGCCTGCCTCTCCTCGGCCCTGCTGCTGAGCGCCTGCACCGGCGCCCCCGGAGCCGACCGCTCCGACGTCGGGGGCACCGCCGGCTACCCCCTCTCCGTCGACGACTGCGGCACCACCTCCGTCGTCGACGCCCCGCCGCGTCGAGCCGTCACGATGAACCAGGGCGCGACGGAGGTCGCGCTCGCTCTCGGCCTGGAGGACAGGCTCGCCGGGACCGCCTACCTCGACGACCGGGTCGCCGACGCGCACGCCGACGCCTACTCCTCCGTCGACGTGATCGCGAAGGAGTACCCCGACCAGGAGGCCCTCCTGGCGGCCGAGCCCGACTTCGTCTACGCCTCGTACACGAGCGCGTTCGACGAGGAGACGGCAGCGTCCCGGTCCGAGCTCGCCGACCTCGGGATCGCCACCTACACCTCGCCCCTCGGCTGCCGGGACGCCGACGGCCGGGTGGCGTTCGACGACGTCTGGGACGAGGTCGAGACCGTGGCGGAGGTCTTCGACGTGACCGACCGCGCCACCGCCCTCGTGAAGCGGCAGCGCGACACCCTGACGAAGCTGGAGGACGAGGCGGCCGGGGACGGGCTCGACGTCTTCTGGTTCGACTCCGGCGACAGGACACCGCTGGCCGGGGCGGGCCAGGGCGGCCCGCAGCTCGTGCTCGACGCGGTCGGGGCCACCAACGTCTTCTCCGACGTCGACGGCGGCTGGTCCGAGGTGCCCTGGGAGGACGTCCTCGCGGCCGATCCCGACGTGATCGTGCTCGCCGACGCCTCATGGTCCTCGGCTGCGCAGAAGCGCGGCCACCTCGAGAAGGACCCGGTGCTCAGGACGCTGCGTGCCGTCCGCGAGGGTCGGTTGGTCACCGTGCCGTACAGCGCGTCGACGCCCGGCGTGCGGCTCGTGGAGGGGGCCTCGACCCTCGCCCAGCAGCTCACGGACCTGGGCTGAGGAGGCTGTCAGGATGCGGGAGACCCACCCGGTGCGGGATCGGACCGGCCCCAGGTCGGCGACGCCGGCCTGTCTCGTCCTCGTGGCCCTGCTCCTCGCGACGATGGCCGCCGCGCTGGCCGTCGGCTCGGTGAACGTGCCGCTTCACACGGTCCTCGAGGTGGTGGCGCGTCGCGTCGGGGTCGGCGACAGCGAGGTGACGCTCCTGCAGGACCGGATCGTGTGGCAGCTGCGGCTCCCCCGCATGGTCGGCGCGGCCGCGGTCGGTGCCGGACTCGCCGTCACCGGAGCCGTGCTGCAGTCCCTCACCCGCAACGAGCTGGCGGATCCCTACCTGCTCGGCATCTCCAGCGGAGCCGCGGTCGGCGCGGTCTGCGTGCTGGTCCTCGGAGTCGGGGCCGGCGCCCTCGCGTCGACCGCGTCCCTGACGCTCGGCGCCTTCCTCGGGGCGCTCGGGGCGCTCGGTCTCGTGCTGGCGCTGGCCGCGGGTCGTTCCGGTGTGCTGCCACCCTCGCGGACCGTCCTCGCCGGCGTCGTGGTCGGTCAGCTCTGTGCGGCCTTCACCTCCTTCGTGGTCCTGTCCGACGGCGACGGCCAGGCCGCACGACGCGTCCTCTCGTGGACCCTCGGCTCGCTCGCGGGCGTCCGCTGGCCCACGGCTCTGGTGCTCGTGGGCGTGACGTCTGCTGGGCTCCTGCTGGTGCTGTCGTTCACCAGGCACCTTGACGCGTTCGCCTTCGGGGAGACCGCCGCCCGCTCGCTCGGCGTGCCGGTCGAACGGACGCGGTGGGTCCTCATGGCGGGCACCGCGCTGCTTACCGCCTGCCTCGTCGCGTTGTCGGGAGCGATCGGCTTCGTGGGTCTCGTGGTGCCGCACGTCGTCAGGCTCCTGGTGGGCTCGGCCCACGCCGTGGTGCTGCCGCTCAGCGCGATCACGGGCGCACTCCTGCTCGTCGCGGCGGACCTGGCGGCCCGCAGCACCCTGGAGAACCAGGAGGTCCCGGTCGGCATCGTGACGGCGGTCGTCGGGGCGCCGTTCCTCGCCTGGTTGCTGCGACGTGAGGCGAGGGGCACGTGAGCGCCGCGCCCGCCCGACTGGTCGCCGATGGCGTCTCGTGGACCGCCCCCGAGGGGGTGCCGGTCCTGCGTGACGTCGACCTCGTCGCGTCCCGGGGACGCGTCACCGGCCTCCTCGGTCCGAACGGGTCCGGCAAGACCACGCTGCTGCACGTCCTGGCCGGTCTTCGCCGCCCCGCCACAGGTCGGGTGACCCTCGACGACCACGACGTGCACGGCCTCTCCCCCGGCGCCCGGTCCCGGTCGGTCGCCGTGCTCGAGCAGCACGCGACGACCAGTCTCGACCTCGGGGTGCGTCAGGTCGTGGAGCTCGGCCGCGTCCCGCACCGCTCACGCTGGAGCCTGGCGCGCGACGACGCCGAGGAGGTCGTCGAGCAGGCCATGCGCCTGTGCGGGGTCACCGCCCTGGCCGCACGGCGCTGGTCCAGCCTCTCCGGCGGTGAACGGCAGCGGGTCCAGCTCGCCCGAGCGCTCGCCCAGCAGCCACGTCTGCTCGTCCTCGACGAGCCCACGAACCACCTCGACCTGGGCCACCAGATCGACTTCCTCGCCACCGTCCGGTCCCTCGGCACGACGGTCGTCGCGGCGCTGCACGACCTCGAGCACGCGGCCGCGTTCTGCGACCACCTCGTCGTGCTCGACCACGGACGGGTCGTCGCCTCCGGCGACGTGGGGGACGTGCTGACGTCGGACCTTCTCGACCGCGTGTACGGCGTGACAGCCGACGTCGAGCGGCACCCCGTCGTCGACCGCCCCCACGTGGTGTGGAGCGGGACGTCTCGGGCCCTGGGTCAGCCGGAGGCGCCGTGACCGAGCTCGTGCTGGTGGCGATGTCCGTCGACGCCGCCGCCCGCGTCGACGACCTCCTGACGTTGGCCGAGACCGTCGGTGCACGTCACGCGTACCTGCAGAACGGCGACCCTTCGCTCGTCGACGTCCTGGACGAGCTGGCGGCCGCCGGAGTCCAGGAGATCACCCTCGTGGCCGCGCCGTCGGGCGGCGGGGCGGCACCCGCGCGCTCGTGGCTACGTCGCGTCGCGGGGCACTGGCTGCGTGACCGGGACGCCACCCAGGTGCTGACGGTCGCGGGACGACCCGTCAGCGGAGCGGAGGCACCGCTGACGTCGTCCGCCTGGGAGGACGTCCCCGCGCACGCGCACCAGCTCCTGGTGTGCCGCGGACCTCGGTGCGCGGCTCGGGGCGCGGCCGACACGGCGTCGGCGCTCCGCGGAGCCTTGCGCGACCACGGGCTCGGCGACGACGACGTCCTCGTCACCCAGACCGGCTGCCTCTTCCCCTGCAACCACGCACCCGTCGTGGTGGTCCACCCCGACGACGCCTGGTACGGACCCGTGGACGCCGACGGCGCGTGCTCCCTGGTCGAGACGCTCGCCGGCACATCGGTGGACCTGCCTCGACGCCTCCCCCGTGGCCCGCGCACCGCATCCGACGACGGCCCCGCACCGTCACCCTGAGCCGACGGTGCGCGCTTCCCCCGCGCCTGGGCCTGAGGCCCTCCAGGGGTTGGCGCGGGGGAAGCCGTTCCTCACGGTAGTGGTCGCGACCCTCCCGGGGCGAGGCCCTCGGCGGTCGAGGTCAGGGCGCCTTCAGCCCGAAGAAGTCGGCCATGAGCCTCGTGGCGTCGACCGACGAGGTCGTCTTCCCGAGGACGGGCACCTCGAAGCCGGCACCGGGCCAGGTGTGACCGCCGTCGTCGATCACGTAGGCCTGCAGCCGACTGCCGTCGGAGCACCCGCGCCACGTCTCACGGACGACGTCGGAGGCGACGTCCTGGCGACGCGGCTCCCGCGCACAGCCGTCGTGGCCGGCCCAGTCGCGCAGCACCGTCTGCACGGCGCGGACGGGGAAGATCGGCGTCTCGCCCCCCTGGTACGGCACCACCTCGTCGCCGGTCCCGTGGAAGTAGATGATCGACGTCGGCGGCGCGTCGCCGCAGGCCGCCTGGTCGTAGAAGGTGGCGGCGACGCCACCGTAGGCGCGGAACGGGTAGCCGCCGCGGCAGGCCATCGCGAAGACCACGGCCGAGCCGTTCGACATGCCCGCGGCGAACTGGCGGTCGGCGTCGACGCACCACTCGTCGCCGAGGCGCTCGCTCAGCTGCAGCCAGAAGGCGGCGTCGGACCGGGGCTGGTCGGCCGTCGCCATGACGTCCCACTCCCGACGCGGCTCGAGCGCCTGCGGCGCCACGACGATGAAGTCGCGCTCGTCGGCCACGGTGGGGAAGCCGGAGTAGGTGAGGACCTGCGGGGCGTTGCTGCCCAGCCCGTGGAAGAGGTACACCACGGGCAGGGCTCGACGTCCGTCGTAGCCGGGCGGGACGTGCACGACGTACGACCGCTGCGAGCCGTCCACGTCGATCGTGCGCGTCACGTCGCGCGTGCCGCCGGTGACGTCGTCCGGGACCCTGCCGCAACCTCGGGCGTCTCCCGCGGAAGAGGTCGGCGTCGCCGATGCGGACGGCTCGGCGCGGTCCGCGTCGCCGTCGCGCGTGCAGGCGGTCAGGGCCAGGGACAACGCGACGACCGCGACGAGAGCTCGCACCCTCGTAGTCTGCCTGCTGGCCGCGAACCCGACCGCACGAACCGCTCGGCTCGCGGCCGTCCGGCGCCGCGCCTACGGTCGGAGCATGGTCCGCCTGCGTCGCACGTCACCGTCCATGGCCGGCTGGACCCGGGTGAAGCACGGCCGAGGATTCCGCTACCTCGACCAGGACGGCGCGCCGTTGGAGGAGATCGACGTCGCGCGCTGCAAGGAGCTGGTCATCCCGCCCGCCTGGACCAAGGTGTGGATCTGCCCGGCAGAGAACGGGCACCTGCAGGCGGTCGGCACCGACGACGCCGGACGTCGCCAGTACCTGTACCACCCGGCCTGGCGGGAGCGCCGCGACGCCGAGAAGTTCCAGCACATGGAGGGCTTCGCCACGGCGCTGCTCGAGGCGCGCGACTCCGCGCGCGAGGAGGTGGCCGACGACGCGACCCTGCGGAGCACGGCGGCCCTCGCCTTCTGCCTGCTCGACCTCGGCATCTTCCGGGTCGGCTCGGACCGCTACACCGACGAGAACGGCAGCTACGGGCTCACGACGATCGAGAAGCAGCACGTGCGACGCGACGGCGACGCGCTCGTCTTCGAGTACGTGGCCAAGAGCGGTCAGGACCTCGAGGTCTCGCTGCGCGACGAGCGGCTCGTCGCGGCCCTCGAGCCGTTGCGGCGCCGACGCACCGGCGGTGACGTGCTGCTGGCGTACCGGGGCGGCGACGGCTGGTCGACGCTCGGGGCCACGGCGGTCAACGACTACGTCAAGGAGGTGCTCGGCGAGGAGTACTCGGCCAAGGACTTCCGCACCTGGCGCGGCACCGTGATCGCCGCGGCCGCCCTCTCCTCCTCGGACGCGTCGACCAAGACCGCCCGCAAGAAGTCGGTCGCCGCCGCCATGCGCGAGGTCGCCGAGCACCTCGGGAACACGCCCGCCGTCGCCCGCTCGTCCTACGTGGACCCGAGGGTCGTCGACCTGTTCAGCGACGGCGTCGTCGTCGCGGGTGGCCACCGCCCGGTCGCGCCGGGCGAGCCCGTCAGCCGCACCCTGGAGAAGCAGGTGCTCGAGCTGCTCGGCAAGGCCTGAGCGTCAGGCGTCGAGCTCGCCGAGCGCGCTCTCGACCGCCCGCCAGAACGTCGGGTAGGCGTAGACGGAGTTGCGCAGCGTCGCCAGCGGCACCTCGCCGCGGACGGCCACGGCCAGGCCGGAGACGGTCTCGCCTCCCGTCGGACCGACGACCGTCGCACCCACGAGCACGCCGCGCGCGGCATCGGCCACCAGCTTGACCGTGCCCTCGGCGCCCGGACCGTGCGTGAACCCGCGCGAGCTCTGCGCGAGGTCGGTCGTGGCGACCCGGACGTCCATCCCGTGCTCGCGGGCCTGCTTCTCGGTCAGGCCGACCCCTCCGACCTCGGGGTCGGTGAAGGTCACGCGCGGGAAGGTCTGGTCGTACTCCGGGAGACTCTCACCGAGGATCGCTCGCGCCGCCCGGTCGGACTGGTACATCGAGACGTGGGTGAACGCGCCACGGCCGGCGACGTCGCCGACCACCCAGAGGCCGTCGGCGGCCCGCATCGCGTCGTCGACGTCGATCGAGCGGGCCTGCGGGTCCAGGCCCACGGTCTCGAGGCCGATGTCGGCGATCTGCGGCGTGCGACCTGCGGCGACGAGGAGCTGCTCCACGTGCAGCGTGCCCGACGCGAGCTCCAGCGTGAACTGCTGTCCGTCGTGCGACACGGAGGCGATGCGCTCGCCCTCGCGGACGTCGATGCCGTCGCGCTCGAACGCGCCGCGCAGCACGTCGGCCGCCTCGGGCTCCTCGGGGCCGAGGATGCGGGGGCCGACCTCCACGACCGTGACCTCGCTGCCGAACCGCGCGAACGCCTGCGCCAGCTCGAGCCCGATCGGACCGCCCCCGACCACCGCGAGCGTCGCCGGCAGCACCGACGCCTCGAGCGCCTCGTGGTTCGTCCAGAACGGGGTGCCGGCCAGGCCCTCGATCGGCGGCACCGCGGCACGAGTGCCGGGGTTCAGGACCACGCCCCGACGCGCCTCGACGCGCGTGCTGCCGCCCCCGGTCAGGTCGACCTCGACGACCCGCGGCCCGGCCAGCCGGCCGTGCCCGCGCAGCAGGCGCGCGCCGGACTTCTCGAGGCGCTCCGCGGCGACGGTGTCGTCCCAGTCGTCGGTGGCCTCCTCGCGGATGCGGCGAGCGACGACCGAGAAGTCGGGCTCGACCGTGGCCGCGCCGGCCAGCTCGGCGGCACGGCGGGTCTCCGCCACCGCTCCGGCGGCGCGGATGAACATCTTGGACGGGATGCAGCCCCAGTAGGGACACTCACCACCGACCAGGCCCGACTCCACCGCGACCACGTCGAGGCCCTCCCCCGCCAGCCGGGACGCCAGCGCCTCTCCGCCGGGTCCGAGTCCGATCACCACCACGTCGCAGGTCGTCATGTCCCCATCCTGCGGCAGACCGCCGACACGGGCCAGCGGGCCACCGGCCGACCGTCCTGGCGCCCCGTGGAGACGCCTAGGGACGGGGCCCGTGCGTCTGGAGGAAGAGCACGGGGCCCGACGCCACGCGCGCCCGGACGGCCGCGAGCGCCTTCGCCGTGTAGACCGGCTCGAGGTGCAGGCCCTGCTCCGCCGCCCACGCGAGGGCGGCCTCGCCCTCCGGGGTCGAGGCCCCGTAGGTGGCGCCCAGCCACCCGTGGTCGGCGTCGAGGTCGTCGGGCGTGACGCGGACGTCGACCAGGGCGCCACGCGTGCGCAGCAACGACGCGGTGTCGTCGGCCAGGCGCGCCACGGTCACCGCGTCGAGGCGGAAGGAGTCGTTGACGACGACGCCGAGCACCCGCGAGCGCAGCCCCGCCATCCGCAGGCCGAGCGTCAGACCTGCCGCGGTGCCCCCGGAACCGACCGCCGTCACGACCGTCTCCGGCTCGGGCAGCAGACCTGCGCGCACCTGCTCGGCGATCTCCAGCGCCGTCTCCACGTAGCCGAGCGTGCCCACGGGCGACGAGCCACCGGCCGGCAGGTACGCCGGTGTCCTCAGCCCGTCGGCGTAGCGGGCCAGAAGGAAGGGCGCCGCTGCGCGCAGCCGGGCGACGGAGCGGAAGCGGTGCACCACGGCACCCGAGGCGTCGAGACGGCGCGTCTGCTCGCGCACGTGGTCGTCCACCGGCTGGTCGACCAGCCCCAGCACCACGCGCAGACCCTCCTCCCGGCCGTACAAGGCCGCCGCGAGGCCCCAGTGCGTGCCGATGCCACCCACCGTGAGCAGCGTGCCCCGCTTGCGACGCCGCACGTCGGGCAGGATCCACTCCAGCTTGCGGACCTTGTTGCCGCCCCAGCCGCCGTCGCCGAAGACCGACTCGTCCTTGAGCCAGAAGCCGTCGAGCTCGCGCACCGGGGTGGGGCCGCGACCCAGCCGCGTCCAGGGCAGGTCGGCGCCCGGGAACCGGCGCAGGAGCAGGCTCATCCGACCAGCCGCCGCACGTCGAGCAGACCTGCGCCGAAGGTCTGGTCCTTGCCTCGGGGCCCGAGGTCACGGGCCGTCTCCTCCAGCCGCGCCGCGACCCGCTGCGCGCTCAGGCCCCGTCGGCTCATGGCGAGCGCGGCCGCTGCCGCGACGTAGGGCGAGGACATCGACGTGCCGCTCAGCGCGCAGTAGACGTCGCGGCACGACAGGCGGTCGTCCCGCGGGACCGTCGACCAGATGCCCCGTCCGGGAGCGACGACGTCGACCCACGAGCCGCAGCTGCTGAACGACGAGGCCCTCAGGTCGGCGTCGACCGAGCCGACCCCGACCACACCGGGGTAGGCCGCGGGGTACTGGACGGGGCGGAACAGCGCGCCGCACCCGTTGTTGCCCGCCCCGGCCACCACGAGCACACCCTTGCGCTGGGCGTACGCCACGGCCCTGGCGAGGGCCGGGTCGTCGGTGCCGACCGACAGCGAGAGGTTGACGACCTGCACCTTGCGGTCGACCGCGAGCAGCACACCCCGGGCGACGTCGTCGCTGGAGCCCTTCCCGTCGGCCCCGAGCACGCGGATCGGCAGCACCGCCGCACGGGGCGCCAGACCGGCGACGCCGCGACGGTTGCCGGCCACGGCTGCGACGATGCCCGCCACGTGCGTGCCGTGCCCGTGGGGGTCGCGCGAGACGGTCCCGCCCTGGAGGACGTCGACGCCCCGCATGACGTTGCCGCGCAGGTCGGGGTGGCTGCGGTCGACGCCGGTGTCGACGACGGCGACCACGGCGCGGGGCGTGGAGCGCGTGGCGCGTCCGTCGGCCCGACGCCAGAGCGTCTCCGCCTGGAGCCGGTCGAGCGCCCACTGCCGTCCGCGCAGGGTGTCGTTCGAGCGCAGCGCCCCCACCGGTTGCGCCATGGAGACGGTGACCGCCGACGGGTCGTCGAGCTGGGTGGCCACGACCCGCAGCGCGTGCGCACGGTCGGCGACGCGCACGGTGCGCACCACGGGCCGACCGTCGGGCGCGGTCACCGACGTGACCACCCTGAGCGCCCCGCGGGACGGCGCAGCGGCGACGATGCGCGCTGCGGCGGCGTCGGAGGAGCCCACCTCCGGCGCCGCGGACGCGGGCACGGCGACCGCGCCCGCCAGGGCCGTGACGACCGCCGCCAGGGCGGTCGATCGGGCGCTGCGTGTGCGTGAGGTCACGGGCGGGAGACTACCGCTCCCGCCACCTCAGCACGCTGTACACGAGCAGTCCCCACGCCGCGCAGGCCGACCCGACCAGGCCGAGACCCGTGGCCCAGCCCGCCGCGGGAAGCCGCGGGCCGAACCCGACGCCGAGCACCTCGAACTCCGGGATCGTCGGGCTCACCCACCACACGACGCCGAGGACGGCGAGCCAGACGCCGCCGAGAGCGCTCAGGGCGATCCGGGGCCAGGTGGCCACGCCGAACCGAGCCGCCTCCACCGCCTTCGCGCGCAGGGGGTCGAGCACCCGGCGAGCCCAGGCGTGCTGGCGCGCGAGGATCGTGATGCCGGCGAGGATGATCAGCAGGCCGGGTCCCGGCAGCGGCCAGAGGATGATGCCGATGACGACGACCGTCCAGCCCAGCACCTCGGTGACGACCCGCTCCACCACGCCCTGGTCGCGGCGCTGACCTTCCATGCGCACAGGATGCCGCACGGTCCCAGCCGCAGCACCCGACGCCCACCGATCCCGGACGCCGGCAGCGTCGAACCACCCTCGCGGACCCCGGCTGGCGGGGCCGACCCGACCGGACCAGGATTGACCTCATGAACAAGGCTGCTGCGCTGCACTCACTCGCCGAGGACGCCCTCGGCATGACCCTCCCCGTCCGACTGCGGCTGTGGGACGGCAGCGAGGCCGGCCCGGAGGATGCACCCGTCCTGGTCCTGCGCGACAAGCGCGCCGTCCGGCACGTGCTGTACTCCCCCGGCGAGCTCGGCGTCGCCCGTGCGTACGTGCAGGGCGACCTCGACATCGAGGGCGACCTCGCCGACGGCCTGCGCACCATGTGGGAGGCCGTCCGCGACGCCCGTGCGGCCGACGCGAGCGCCGCTCGCCCGCGGATCAAGGCGCGGCACGCACTGCGCGGCGCCTGGCTCGCCGTGCGGCTCGGCGCGATCGGACGTCGCCCGAAGGCACCGGCCGCCGAGTCGAACCTGACCGGCGAGCTGCACAGCCGCGAGCGCGACCGTGCCGCGATCAGCCACCACTACGACCTCTCCAACGACTTCTACGAGCTCGTCCTGGACCCGCAGATGGCGTACTCGAGCGGGTTCCACGCCGATCCGACGTGGTCCCTGGAGCAGGCGCAGACCGCCAAGCTCGACCTCGTCTGCCGCAAGCTCGGCCTGCGGCCCGGCATGCGGATGCTCGACATCGGCTCGGGCTGGGGCTCGCTGAGCCTGCACGCCGCCGAGCACTACGGCGTGCACGTCACCGGCGTCACCCTCTCCCACGAGCAGCGCGACTTCGTCATGAAGCGGGCCGCGGAGCGCGGGCTGCAGGGTCGCGTCGAGGTGAGCCTGCGCCACTTCCGCGACCTCTCGGGTGCGGGCGTGACCGACGGAACCATCGACGCCATCGCCTCGATCGAGATGGGCGAGCACGTGGGCGACGAGGAGTACGTCGTGTTCACCGAGTCGATCCACCGCTACCTGCGTCCCGGTGGCCGCGTGCTGATCCAGCAGATGTCACGCAGCAACGACCAGGTCGGCGACCGTCCCGGCGGCGGCCCGTTCATCGAGACCTACATCGCCCCCGACATGCACATGAAGCCGATCGCCAAGACGATCGGCCTCATCGCCGGCGCCGGGCTGGAGATCCGCGACGTGCAGGCCATGCGCGAGCACTACCCCATGACCGTCGCCGGCTGGGCGCGCAACCTCGAGGAGAACTGGGGCACCGCGGTCGCGCTCGTGGGCGAGGAGACCGCCCGGGTGTGGCGCCTCTACCTGGCCGGCGGCTCTCTCGCGTTCGAGGAGAACCGCATGGGCGTCGACCAGATCCTCGCCGTCAAGCCGTCGCCGGCCGGACGCTCGGACATGCCGCTGACCCCGTTGGAGTGGCTCGCATGATCGCCAACGACGGCTCGCACAGCCTGCTCACGCTCGCGATCGGGCTGGCGACCGTCGTGGTCTTCATGGGCGTCTGCATGGCGATCTCGGTGCGCGTGCAGAAGCTCACCGTGGTCGACACCGCCTGGCCGCTCGGGTTCGTGCTCGTCGCCGTCGTGTCCGTCTTCGTGACGAACGCCGGCGACGGCATGCCCGCGCCGCAGCTGCTCCTGCTGGTCCTCGTGACGCTGTGGGGCCTGCGTCTCGCCGCGCACCTGCACCACCGCAACAGCGGCAAGGACGAGGACCCCCGCTACGCCGAGCTGGCCGAGGCCGACGGTCGATCGTTCGCGCAGGTGGCGCTGACGCGCGTCTTCCTCCCGCAGGGCATCGCGATGTTCCTCGTCGCCACCCCGGTCATGGTCGGCATGAACAACCTCGGCGTCGTCGGCTGGCTCGGGTGGCTCGGCGTCGTCGTGTGGGCCGTCGGCCTCTTCTTCGAGGCCGTCGGCGACTGGCAGCTCGCCCAGTTCAAGAAGGACCCCGACACCAAGGGGAAGATCATGGACCAGGGACTCTGGCGCTACACCCGGCACCCGAACTACTTCGGCGACGCCTGCGTGTGGACCGGCATCTGGCTGGTCGCCGCGTCGTCGTGGGCCGGCGTCGCCACGGTCGTCAGCCCGATCGCGATGACGATCTTCCTCACCAAGGTCACCGGGGCCGCGAACAACGAGAAGGGCATGCGCAAGAGCAAGCCCGGCTACGACGACTACGTGCGTCGCACGAGCGGCTTCATCCCCCTGCCCCCGAAGAAGGCCTGAGCATGGCGCCGGTGCTCGTCACGGGGGTCACCGGCTTCGTCGGTGCGCACCTGGCTGCGCGGCTCGTCGAGCTCGATCGCGAGGTCCGCGTCCTCGTGCGCGACCCTGCGCGGCTGCCCGACGCCGACTGGGTGCGGCACGTCGAGGTCGTGCAGGGCGACGCGACCGACCCCGCGTCGCTCGAGCGAGCGCTCGACGGCGTCTCCGTGGCCCACTACCTCCTGCACGCGATGTCCGACGGCGACGACTACGCCGCCGCCGACCGCGAGATGGCGCAGACGTTCGCCGCCGCGGCCGAGCGGGCCGGGGTGCGCCGCATCGTCTACCTCGGCGGCCTGCGCCCGCCGGCCGACAGCGAGCCGACCGAGCACCTCGCGTCGCGCGACGAGGTCGCGCAGATCCTCCTCGCCGGGGCGGTACCGGCCGTCGTCCTGCGGGCGGGCATGGTCATCGGGCGCGGGTCGGCGTCGTTCGACCTCATGGAGGTCGCCACCCGCCTGCTGCCCGTCGTCGTGGGCCCGACGTGGCTGCGCCGGCACATGCAGCCCGTCGCCCTCGACGACCTGCTGCACTACCTCGTCGCGGTCACGGACCTCGACGAGGACGTGAACCGCGGCTTCGACGTCGGCGGGCCCGACGTCATGAGCTACCGGGAGCTGCTGGAGGCGCACGCGCAGGCGTCGGGGCGTCGGCGTGCTCCCGCGCTGCTGTTCCCCGTGCTGCTGCCGCACACGTTCAGCCTGGTCGTCGGCACCCTCGCGCCCGGGTCGAGCTCGTTGAACGCGGCCCTCGTGCACAGCCTGAGCCTCGACATGGTGTGCACCGAGCGCGACCTCGAGGCTCTCGTCGGCCCGCCCGAGGGCGGTCCGACCGGGGTCGAGGAGGCGCTGCGGCGCGCGAACGCCTGACAGAGTCTTTCATCTCCGCGCGGTTCAGCGGCCCAAGGAGACAACTGGCCAACGCAGACGATGCTGTTACGTGCAGCAGGTCCAGTCCATCCATCTTCGTGAAGGCTCTGGTCACGAAGGCAGGCGTTGTATGAACGAGCAACTGTTCCCATGCCGAAGTGAGCACATTTCCTGATGATGGAGAGGCCCGGGACGCGATAAGCGAGGTGGTGTCCAAGCTGTTGGGGCCACCCTGCCGGGCAGCATCTTTGACTCCAGCGCTCGCTCTCTGATGCCGTGGTCGAGAGACTCAAGCCGTCCAGCATGCCTTGCGCCTGCTCGTGGCATGAAGCACGCCGAGTACAACCCGAGGGCTTCGCAGGAAATGGCTGGCGTCGATCGATGCAGCTCACGACCTCTCGACCCCAGAGAGGAATTCTGCTCGAACAGGTGTTCCCTGTGACATGTGATAAAATTTCCTCATGGCCATGTCACAGCTGTCTCGGGGGGAACTCGAGGCGATGAACTACATCGCGCACGAGATCGAGGAAGTCTTCAGCGCTCGTGGTCATACTGTGACGAAAGCACTGGACGGCGACCCCAGCTACCGCCGCGGCAACGGTGCGCGTGCGCAGCTCATCAAGGCGCTCGTTGAGGACGGGATTCAGCGCGGAACGTCCGCTGTGCAGATGGGGTGGGAAACAGGTACCGGCGGATGCCGTGAGATCCACTCAACCAGCGAGGCCGCATACAAGCTGTTCAGGTTGCGCAAGGCAGAACTGGACGAGAACGACCAACTCGTGCTTCTCGGAGACGAGAGCATCCTGGCCGGTCTCGAACCTCCTTCCCTCGCGTTCGCTGCGCAAGAACGATGGGTTTTCGCCTACACCGTTTCTGGCGACGCTCCAGGGCGGTACGCGGTAGCTCCAGTGTTGGGCGTGACTGCAGGCTCACCCGGTCATCTGGTACTCGGACCAACGACTTGGCTCGACTCGACCGCGCCGATGCAGGACCCGGGTCGGTTCACGCCGGCCGACGAGGCTCTGGAAGGGTTCGAGGACGTCGAGGACGACTACCTCGACGGCGCCCGATAGACCCACGAAACTTCCCTGCACGCACGACTGAGAGTGTGAAACCGTGCCGCACCACTCCGCTGGATCGACCGTTAGACGACTGCGCCTTGCGAACGGCCTCGAGCAGACCAAACTCGGGGAGACTGCTGAAATCTCGAGCGGCGCCATCTCGATGATCGAGAACGGCAGACTGCATCCCAACGACGAACAACTCGAGGCGCTAGCCGACGCGTTGGGCTGCTCAGCGTTCTTCTTGAGAACCTCCCATCAAGATCCCGTCACCACCAAGCCCTGGTTGCGCGCCTACGCGGACGCACCCAAGCGAGAGGTTGACCGGTTTGTCGCCGACAGCGAACTCGCCGTAGGTGCATTCGAATCGCTTCGCCTTCGCCGCGTGCCCGACAACCTGCCGGCGTTCGACGGTGATCTCGAGGACGACGACCAGATCGAAGCCTTCGCTGGAGAGGTGCGCCAAGCCGCGAAAATCGACCCTGGCGCCGTAGTGCTCAATAGCGTGAGAGCAGCAGAACGGCTTGGCGTGATAGTCCTGCCAATGGACTCCGAGCTCGGGCGGCATATGGGCCTGTCTCTTCGAGTTGATGGGGTGCCGGTCATCCGCGCAGCTCGCCAAGGGGCCGTTCCGGGAGACCGTCAGCGTTTCACCATCTGCCACGAACTCGGGCACCTCGGACTTCATCACGCAACGCCTTCGCCCACGACTCCAACAGAAGCAACTCGCATCGAGAAGCAGGCTCACCGTTTCGCTGGAGCTTTCCTCACACCGGCAGATGCGCTCATCGCCGACCTCCAGAATCTTGGCGGACGCGTCACCATAACGACCTTGGCGAAACTCAAGGCGACTTGGGGGTTCTCTATTAAGGCGCTAGTGATGCGGTTCAGTCAGCTTGGAGTCATCGACAGCGACCAAGCGCGCAGTCTCTACAAGCAAATGTCGGCGCGCAAGATGAACAAGGTGGAACCTGTTCTCGTCGACAACGAGGGTGCCCGCTGGGCAGCCGCCGCCTTGAAGTCTCATGACCCCGGCGAACTGCAAAAGCGCCTCGGCCTCGCTCGCTCATACTTCGATCGTTGGACGGATTGGTCAGCCGCGTCGACAGCGGAGGTCATTGAGCTCAGCTCTAGGCGTGCCCAGACCGATCCGCCTGGTGTGATTCTCTAACCGGGAGCTTCGGTAATGTCACATCCGTCCATCGTGCCCAAACTCTCCCGGCGGTCACTCCGATCAAGGCGCTGAAGCCGGGCGAGAACGTCGCGACTTTCGCGCACCCAGGCTGGTTCCAGACGCTAGGGTCGCGAGATGGTGAACTTCGAGTGCCCTACGTGTCAAACCAAGTGGGCGAGTGAGCCCGATGTGGACGGTCTGTACCAGGGTTACGGAACGCCAAAGTGCAGGTGTGGCGACCGGGGAACAGACTCAACGTCATACGTGGACTACCTGTGCCCGGGATGCCGCGACACATGGCGTGAGTATGACAATGGCGGACTTCCTTTTGGCATGTGGCCCAACTGCTCGAAGTGCGGCACGAGTGCAGAGCGGGCATAGAAGGCCTCCTTGGGCCGTCGGCACTCTCTTGAGGTCTGGTTCTGTCGCGCATTACCTGTTGACAAAACTCCTAACCCACAGCGTCGAATCGCAGGTCATTCAGGCACCGATCCCTCCGCGAGGGTTATCCGCGACTAGATCTGCGCGGCGCCGCCCGTTCGTCGCATCGGGGCCGCTTCCGTCCCGCTCTTGGGGCGGGTTAACGCTGTGGACTGCTGACGAAAAGCCAGGTCATCAGGCAGGGTCGGCTTACGCTCCAGCGTCACCTAAGAAGGTGAACCAATCGCAACGCAACTCCGGCGAAGGGGCGCATGATATGGCCGTACAGCGCAGTATGACTGGCTTGGACGATCTCAAGACCAAGCGCTACACGGGGCGGACACGGCTCCGCAGTTCAAAGCCCTCGACTACTCACTGACGAAGATGTGCACCGCGGCGTCGGCGTCGACCTCCGCCGTCTCGCCCTGCCGGGCGACGACGACACCGTCGTGGCCGCGCGAGACGAGGACGTCGTTGCCGGGCAGCGCGCCGACGCGGCGCAGCACCGACATGACCTCGGTGTCCTTCTGCAGCTCCTCGGCGATGCGCCGCACGATCCGGCGGACCGGCTCGTCGCCACCGCGGACCGCCTTCGTGAGCGGCTCCACACCGTGCAGGAACAGGGAGGGGTCGACGGTCTCGCCGAGCTCGTCCAGGCCGGGGATCGGGTTGCCGTAGGGCGACTCGGTGGGGTGCTCGAGCAGCTCGACCAGCCGGCGCTCGACCTGCTCGGACATGACGTGCTCCCAGCGGCACGCCTCCTCGTGCACGAACTCGATCTCCAGACCGATGATGTCGGTCAGCAGACGCTCCGCGAGGCGGTGCTTGCGCATGACGCGGGTGGCGAGGGCGCGGCCCTTGTCGGACAGCTCGAGGTGACGGTCGCCCTCGACGGTGAGCAGGCCGTCGCGCTCCATGCGGGCGACGGTCTGGCTGACCGTCGGGCCGCTCTGGTGCAGACGCTCGGCGATGCGCGCACGCAGGGGGACGATGCCCTCCTCCTCCAGCTCGAAGACGGTGCGCAGGTACATCTCGGTGGTGTCGATCAGCTCGCTCACGCGCCCATTGTTCCATGGCGTGCAGACAGCCCGCGCACGCGTGAGGATGAGAACCGTGTCGACCTCCGTGATCTGCTTCCGCTCCGACTTCCGGCTGAACGACAACCCCGCCCTCCGCGAGGCGATCGAGGCGGGTCCGGACGGGGTCGTGCCGATGTTCGTGCTCGACGACCACTACTGGGGACCGAACGGTCGGACCCGCCTGGCCTACCTCATGGCGCTCCTGCGCGACCTCGACGAGCGCGTCGGCGGGCTCACGGTCGTGCACGGCAAGCCGTGGGAGGTGGTGCCGCGTGTCGCGCGTGCGGTCGAGGCGACGAGCGTGCACGTGGCCGCCGACTACGGTCCGTACGAGAAGGAGCGCGACGACCGGATCGAGAAGGCCCTCGCCGACGACGACGTCGCCCTCGTGCGCACGGGCTCCTCGTACGCCGTGGCGCCCGGGCGGATCACGAAGGACGACGGCACCCCCTACCGCGTCTTCACGCCCTTCTACCGCGCCTGGCAGCAGCACGGCTGGCGAGCACCCGCCCCGGGTGTGCGGTCCGTGCCGTGGATCCGCGCCGATGTGCGCACCAAGCAGATCCCCGACGTCGACCCGCCCGAGGGCGTCACGCTCCCGCCGCTCGGCGAGGAGGCCGCCCGGCGTCGCTGGCGCGCGTACCTCGACCAGGTCGACGAGTACGACGACCTGCGCGACCTCCCGGGCCAGGACGCGACGTCGCGCATGTCGGTGCACCTGAAGTGGGGCACGATCCACCCGCGCACCCTGCTCGCCGACCTCGCCGAGCGGGGCACCAAGGGCGCGGAGGCCTACGCACGGGAGCTGGCGTTCCGCGAGTTCTACGCCGACGTCGTGCACCATCGCCCCGACACCCTCGCCGGGTACTACGACAAGCGGTTCGAGGCGATGGATTACGACGAGCCGGGCGAGGACCTGCAGGCGTGGAAGGACGGTCGGACCGGCTTCCCCATCGTCGACGCGGGCATGCGCCAGCTGCTCGCCGAGGGCTGGATGCACAACCGGGTCCGCATGATCGTCGCCAGCTTCCTGGTGAAGGACCTCCACCTGGAGTGGACCGTCGGCGCCGACCACTTCCTCGACCTGCTCGTCGACGCCGACCCGCCCTCGAACCAGCACGGCTGGCAGTGGGTCGCGGGCTGCGGCACCGACGCGTCGCCGTACTTCCGCATCTTCAACCCGACGTCGCAGGGCAAGAAGTTCGACCCCGACGGCACCTACGTCAGGCGGTGGGTGCCCGAGCTGCGCGGCGTGCCGCAGAAGTTCGTGCACGAGCCGTGGAAGCTCGACGAGCCGCCGGCCGACTACCCCGCCCCGATCGTCGACCACGCCGAGGAGCGTGAGGAGTCCCTGCGCCGCTACGCGGAGCTGCGCTCCTGACCCTGCGCGCACGGTCCTGGGTCGCCGGCCGGTCCGTGGTTACGGTGGGGCGGTGACGACGATCCCGCGCAGGTACAACGGACCCGAGCACTCCGGCAACGGCGGGTGGGTGAGCGGTCTGCTCGCCCACGAGCAGACCCACCGGCACGGCGGCGACGTCGTCACGGCGACGCTGCGCCAGCCACCCCCGCTGGAGGTGCCGCTCACGTGGGAGGAGCACCCCGACACGGTGCGCCTCGTGACCGCCGGTGGTGCGCTCATCGGCGAGGCCGCTCCTGGCGCGTTCGAGCACGACCCCCTCCCTGCCCCGTCGGCCGCGGAGGCCGAGGCCGGGGTGGCGTCGTACCCCGGCTTCACGCTGCACCCGTTCGACCGGTGCTTCACCTGCGGCACGGCCCGCGAGCCCGGCGACGGACTCCGGCTGTTCACGGGTCCCGTGGGCGACGCTCGGCGCACGGCGGGCACCTGGACGCCGGACCCTGGTGTGGCCGGCGACGACGGGCTGCTCGACGTTCCGACCACCTGGGCGGCGCTGGACTGCCCGGGCGGGTGGGCCGCCGACTTCACCGCCCAGGCGATGGTGCTCGGCCGCATGACGGCGCAGGTGCTGCGGCGACCGGCAGCCGGCGAGCCGCTGGTCGCGTCCGGACTGCTGCGGGAGCGCGACGGTCGCAAGTTCCGCACCGCGACCGCCCTGCACACCGCCGACGGCGAGCTGCTCGGCCGCGCCGAGCAGGTGTGGATCGAGATCGACCTCGCCCGCTTCTCCTGACCGTGACGATGTGGCCCCGGATCCCACCGATCGAGGGCCACATCGTCACGGTCAGCGGGGTGGGAGGGCTCGTCAGGGGGTGGGGTTGCGGGCGTCGTAGGCGCGGAACCCTCGGGACCGCAGGCCGAACCAGGCCGTCGCGACCACGCAGAGCGCCCCGCCGACGGTCATGGCCCACGCCTCGCCCGCCAGGCCGGCCAGCGAGCCCATCACGAAGTCGCCGAGCCGCGGACCACCGGCCACGACCACGATGAACACGCCCTGCATCCGACCGCGCATCTCGTCGGGTGCGGCGGTCTGCAGGATCGTCGACCGGTAGGCCGCGCTGACCATGTCGGCCGCACCGGAGCAGGCCAGCATCAGCACGCACAGCCACAGCAGCGAGGCGCCGGAGAACACCGAGACGCCGGCGAGGGCGACGACCGTGCCGTACACGCACACGGCCGCGACGACGGCCACGCCGTGGCGGTGGACCCGGCTGACCCAGCCGGAGACGAGGAACGCGGCGACGGCACCGATCCCAGGGGCCGCCTGCAGCAGGCCCAGGGTCTCCGGTCCTGTGGCGAACACCGTGACGGCGAGCGCCGGGAACAGCGCCCGCGGCTGCGCCAGCACCATGGCGAACAGGTCGACGACGAAGGTCATCCGCACGTTGGGCGCGGTGCCGAGGAAGCGCAGCCCCTCGACCACCGACCGCAGGCCCGGCGCGCCCTGGTGCGACGTCGGGGGCATCGCGGGGAGCCGCGACAAGGAGTACAGCGCGGCGACGAACAGCACGACGTCGACGAGGTAGGCGGCGTCGACCCCCTTCCACGCGATGAGGACGCCGCCGAGCAACGGACCGGCGGTGAAGGACAGGTTCGTGGCGGCCATGCCCAGTGCGTTCGCCGCCGGCAGCAGCTCGGCGGGGAGCAGACGCGGCAGCATGGCCGAGCGCGCAGGCTGGTTCACGGCGAACAGCGCCGACTGGACGGCCACCAGGCCGTAGAGGAAGCCGACGGAGTCGATCCCGGCGAGGCTGTGCGCGACGAGGGCCATCGAGCACAGCCAGAGGCCGAGCGCGGAGACCAGGGCGACGCGCCGCCGGTCGAAGGCGTCGGACAGCGCACCGCCGTACAGACCGCCGAGCACGAGCGGCAGCAGTCCGGCGAGCCCGATCAGGCCGACGGAGAACGACGAGCGGGTCAGGGAGTAGACCTCGAAGGCGATCGCGACGATCGTCATCTGCTGGCCGAACGCGGACACGGTCTGGCCGATCCAGAGTCGCCGGTAGGCCGGGGAGGCGCGCAGCGGGCGCACGTCGGTCAGCACCCCGGACAGTCGACTCACGCAACGATCCTGACGCATGGCCTGGACCGGCCGGTTGGCAGGATGCCCCCATGGCCCGTGCACCGATGTCGACGCAGAAGGTGCAGCAGTGGATCATCAGCCTCCTGGTGATCGCGGTGTCGTGCTTCCCGCTCGGCGCCCTCACCGCGGCGGTCGCGATGCTCTCCGCCGAGCGGCACGACGCGGCGCTGGTGCTCGTCGGCGTGATGGCGGCCCTCGGCGTGGCCGCGGTGTCCGCCGGGCGCCTCGTCCACCGCCTCTCCCCCGTGTCGCCGTGGACCCTGCTCGGCCTGCTCCCGGCCCTCGCGGCGGCGGTGCTCTACCTCTGAGCCCTGCGTCTTCCTCCGACCACTAGGGCTGGAGCCGCACCCGCTCCCAGCCACCGACGTCGCGGCGGTACAGCAGCCGGTCGTGCACGCGGTTGCGTCGACCGTGCCAGAACTCGATGGTCTCCGGGACCAGGAGGTAGCCGCCCCAGGTCGACGGTCGCGGCACCTCGCCGTCGACCGCCGCGTCCTCCGCGGCGCGCACCTGGGCCTCGAGGGCCCGGCGGTCCGTGACGGGTCGGGACTGGTGCGAGCCGACGGCGCCGACCTGGGCCCCACGCGGTCGGCTCGCGAAGTAGGCGTCGCTCTCGGCCGCCGGCAGGCGCTGCACGGACCCCTCCAGCCGCACCTGGCGCTGCACGGGGTGCCACAGCAGGGTGGCGGCCGCCCGCGGGTTCGCCTCGAGCTCGCTGCCCTTGCGCGACGTGTAGTGCGTGAAGAACGTGACGCCGCGCTCGTCCAGGCCCTTCATGAGGACGATCCGCACCGACGGGCGACCGTCGAGGGTCGCCGTGCCCAGCGCCATCGCGTTCGGCTCCGGCACACCCGCGTCGACGGCGTCCCGCAGCCAGCGGGCCAGGAGGTCGAACGGGTCGTCCCCCGCCTGCGCCTCGTCGAGCCCGCCCTCCTCGTACTCGCTGCGCATCGCCGCCAGGCGGTCGTGGTCGATCGGACGCTCCATGTCGCTCACGCTAGCGCCGGCGGGACGAGCGAGTAGGACTCGCCGTGCCGGGTGGCGACGGCTCAGGGCAGAATGCAGGCATGGCTGATGACGTACAGGTGCACCACGGGCTCGAGGGAGTCGTCGCGTTCGAGAGCGAGATCGCCGAGCCCGACAAGGAAGGGTCCGCGCTGCGGTACCGCGGCGTCGACATCGACGACCTCGTCGGCCGCGTGCCGTTCGAGAAGATCTGGGGCCTCCTCGTCGACGGCCACTACGAGCCGGGACTGCCGCCCGCCGAGCCGTTCCCCATCCCCGTCCACTCCGGTGACATCCGCGCCGACGTCCAGAGCGCCATCGCGCTCACCGCGCCCGCCTGGGGCCTGCGCCAGCTGTACGACATCGAGACCCCCGAGCAGGTGCGTGAGGACCTCTCCCGCACCGCCGTCATGATCCTGTCCTACGTCGCCCAGGCGGCGCGCGGCGTCGGGCTCCCCATGGTGCCGCAGGCCGTCATCGACGAGCAGGCGACGATCGTCGAGCGGATGCTGATGCGCTGGCGCGGCGAGGTGAACCCCGACCACGCCAAGGCCATCGACGCCTACCTCGTGTCGGCCGCCGAGCACGGCATGAACGCCTCCACCTTCACCGCCCGCGTCATCGCCTCCACGGGCGCCGACGTCGCCGCCGCCCTGTCCGGCGCGGTGGGCGCGATGTCGGGACCGCTGCACGGCGGTGCGCCCTCGCGCGTGCTGCACATGATCGAGCAGGTCGAGAAGTCCGGCGACGCCGAGGGCTACGTCAAGCAGCTCCTCGACTCCGGCGAGCGCCTCATGGGCTTCGGGCACCGCGTGTACCGCGCCGAGGATCCCCGCGCCCGCACGCTGCGCCGCACGGCCAAGGAGCTGAACGCGCCGCGCGCCGAGGTCGCCGAGGCCCTGGAGCAGGCCGCCCTCGCCGAGCTGCGCGCCCGTCGTCCCGACCGCGTGCTCGAGACCAACGTCGAGTTCTGGGCCGCCATCGTCCTCGACTTCGCCGAGGTGCCCCCGAACATGTTCACCGCGATGTTCACGTCGGCGCGCACGGCCGGCTGGAGCGCGCACATCCTCGAGCAGTACAAGAAGGGCCGGCTCATCCGTCCCTCGTCGATCTACGTCGGTCCGTCCGAGCGCAAGGCCGACGAGGTCGAGGGCTGGAACCCCGCCTGGGCCGACCGCTGACCCCACGTCGAGCCTGAACCGCGGCGCCCGTCCCGACCACGTCGGGGCGGGCGCCGTCGTCGTCGCGGCTCGGGCTGCGCATCACCAGCAGGCCCCTACGGTGGAGAGCATGACCGTACGCGACATCGCACTCAACGACGGCACGACGATCCCGCAGGTGGGCTTCGGCGTGTTCCAGATCGACCCCGCCGACACCCAGGCGGCCGTCGAGCAGGCGCTCGAGGTCGGCTACCGCCACATCGACACCGCCCGGATCTACGGCAACGAGGAGGGTGTCGGCGCCGCCCTGAAGGCCACGGGCCTCGCCGACGAGGTCTACGTGACCACCAAGCTGTGGAACGAGGACCAGGGCCACGACTCCACGCTGCGCGCCTTCGACGCCAGCATGGGCCGTCTCGGCCTCGACACGCTCGACCTCTACCTCATCCACTGGCCGACGCCCGCCCACGACACCTACGTCGACACGTGGAAGGCCTTCGAGCAGCTCCAGGCCGACGGCCGGGTCCGCTCGATCGGCGTCTCGAACTTCCGCGTGCAGGACCTGCAGCGTCTGGCCGACGAGGGACTCACCACGCCGGTGGTGAACCAGATCGAGCTCCACCCGGCCCTCACGCAGGACGTGCTGCGCGCCTACCACGCCGAGCACGGCATCGTGACCGAGGCGTGGAGCCCGCTGGCGCAGGGCCAGGTCCTCGACGAGTCCGCGGTCGTGGAGATCGCCGAGGCGCACGACGCGACGCCGGGCCAGGTCGTCCTGGCGTGGCACCTGGCCCTCGACAACGTGGTCTTCCCGAAGTCGGTCACGCCGTCGCGCATCGCCGAGAACTTCGCCGCCACCGAGATCACGCTCACCGACGACGAGCTGCAGCGCATCAGCGCGATCAACCGCGACGAGCGCACCGGACCGGACCCGGCCGAGTTCAACTGACCCGCACGCGACGAGACCCTGGCCATCCCCCCGAACGGCCAGGGTCTCGTCGTGTGTGATGGACCATCCCCCCGAGATGCTCCACCGCCGACCCGTCCCCCGACAGGCCGGACGTCGTGTCAGCCGGCGTCAGGCACCAGTCCCGCGACCAACGGCTGGATGCCGGCGGTGTCGTCAAGCGGCTGGATGCCCTCGCCCAGGGGCTGGATGCCCTGGCCGAGCGGCTGGATTCCCTGGACGGTCGCGTTCGCGGAGGCCGGGGCCACCGTGAACAGGGCGGCGGCACCGGCTGTGGCGATCATGGAGCGCGTGCGGTTCGTCGACACCGTGGTTCCTTCCGTCGTCGTCCTGGTAGCAGGAGACTACACCGAACTAGTCCTTTGGGACTAGACCCCAGTAGTCATCACTTTGTCCAGGTCTGCACGTCGCCCGTCCCTGGAACGCCGGGCGTGCACCCCAGGACCGGCCGCGGGTGCCGCGGCCGCGAGGTCTCGTAGGGTGGGACGGTGACCACCGCAGACCTCGCCCGCTCCGCCGCGGACGCCCTGGCCGAACGCACCGGAGGGGTGGCCCACGACGTCGCCCTCGTCATGGGCTCGGGCTGGTTGCCCGCGGCCGACGCGCTCGGCGCCCCCGAGCACGAGATCGCCCTGGCCGACCTGCCGGGCTTCAGCGCACCGGCCGTCGCCGGGCACGGTGGCACCGTCCGCTCGGTGCAGGTCGGCGAGCGGCGCGCGCTCGTGTTCCTGGGGCGCACCCACTTCTACGAGGGCAAGGGCGTCGCGGCCGTCGTGCACGGCGTCCGCACCGCCGCGGCGGCGGGCGTGCGCACGGTCGTCCTGACCAACGGGTGCGGCGGGCTCGACCCGAGCTGGACCCCCGGCACCCCCGTGCTGATCAGCGACCACATCAACCTGACGACCACCTCCCCCATCGAGGGTGCGAACTTCGTCGACCTGACCGACCTGTACTCCAGCCGCCTGCGCGCGCTGTGCCGCGAGGTTGACCCGTCGCTCGACGAAGGGGTCTACGTGCAGTTCCCGGGACCGCACTACGAGACGCCCGCCGAGATCGCGATGGTCCGCGCCATCGGGGGGACGCTCGTGGGCATGTCGACCACGCTGGAGGCGATCGCCGCCCGCGAGGCCGGCCTGGAGGTGCTGGGCCTGTCGTTGGTGACCAACCTCGCGGCGGGCATCTCCGGCGAGCCGCTGAACCACGAGGAGGTGCTCGAGGCCGGCAAGGCGGCCGCGAGCCGCATGGGCGCCCTGCTCGCCGACGTCATCCCCCGCATCTGAGCCGACCCGGCCACCCACGCCCCGAGGAGCCACCCATGTCCGTCGTCGACCTCGCCCTCGACTGGATCAGCCAGGACCCCGACCCGCAGACCCGAGCCGAGCTGCAGGCGCTCGTCGACGCCGACGACACGGCGGCGCTCGAGGACCGCTTCGGTACCCGTCTGCAGTTCGGCACCGCCGGCCTGCGCGGTGCCCTGGGCGCCGGGCCGAACCGGATGAACCGCGTCATCGTCGCCAAGGCCGCGGCGGGTCTCGCCGCCTACCTGCGGCGCGAGGTGGACGGAGAGCCGTCGGTGGTCGTGGGCTACGACGCGCGGCACAACTCCGACGTGTTCGCCCGCGACACCGCGGAGATCATGCAGGCGGCGGGCGTGCGCGCCTACCTGCTGCCCGAGCACCTCCCCACCCCGGTGCTCGCCCACGCGATCCTGCACCTCGGGTGCTCGGCCGGCGTCATGGTCACGGCCTCGCACAACCCGCCCCAGGACAACGGCTACAAGGTCTACCTCGGCGACTCCAGCCAGATCGTGCCGCCGGCCGACACCGACATCTCCGCGCTCATCGACGAGGTCGGGCGGGTCGACGAGCTGCCCCGCAGCGACGACTACACCGTCTGCGGCGCCGACGTCGCCGAGGCCTACGTGCAGGCCGTCGTCGACCTCGCGCAGGACGGCCCGCGCGACGTCGTGGCCGTCTACACGCCGATGCACGGCGTCGGACGCGACACCCTCGTCGAGGTCGTGCGGCGCACCGGTTTCGCACCCCTGCACGTGGTGGCCGAGCAGGGCGACCCCGACCCCGACTTCCCCACCGTCGCGTTCCCGAACCCCGAGGAGCCGGGCGCGATGGACCTCGCTCTGAAGCTCGCCTCGGAGGTGGAGGCCGACGTGATCGTGGCCAACGACCCCGACGCCGACCGCTGCGCGGTGGGAGTGCGCGTACCTGGCGGGGGTGCCGGGCCGCGGGCGGCAGGTGAGGCAGGCGGGGGTGCCGGGCCGCGGCCGACAGGTGAGGCAGGCGAGGCCTATCGGATGCTCACCGGCGACCAGGTCGGCGTGCTGCTGGGCGAGCTGCTGCTGCGACGTGGCGTGACCGGAACCTACGGGGCGTCGATCGTCTCCTCGGACATGCTCGGACGCCAGGCGGCTGCGCACGGACGCCCGTGGCAGCAGACCCTCACGGGCTTCAAGTGGCTGGGCAAGATCGGCGACCTCGCGTTCGGCTACGAGGAGGCGCTCGGCTACAGCGTCGCCCCGCACGTGGCCCGCGACAAGGACGGCGTCTCCGCGATCCTCGCGGTGCTCGAGCTGGCGGCGGCGCTGAAGGCCGAGGGTCGCACGCTCCTCGACCTCCTCGACGACCTCTACCGCGAGCACGGTCTGCACGCGACGGGCCAGCTGTCCGTGCGCGTGGACGACCTGTCGATCATCACCGACGCCATGAGCACCCTGCGCACGACGCCGCCGCGCCTGCTGGGCGGGCTGGAGGTGACGGCCGTCGACGACCTCGCCGACGGGTACGCGGGCCTCCCGCCCACGGACGGGATCCGCCTCGCCCTGGCACTGCCCCCGGCCACCGAAGCGGCGCCGCACGGGCCCGCGATCGACTCGGCGCGCATCATCTGCCGCCCGTCGGGCACCGAGCCCAAGCTCAAGTGCTACATCGAGGTCGTCGTGTCCGTGCGCGAGTCCGTCGACGTGTCGCGCGAGCAGGCCGCCGCGACGCTGGAGGCGCTGCGCTCCGATCTCGCGACGGCCCTCGGCCTCGCCTAGCTGTGATGTCCAGGGACGTTGTTTCTCTGGATAGGTGAAGGCCTCCGGGGTGAGAGTGGAGCTGTCTAGGTTCCGTCTCGTCCCAGGATGCCTTCGTGGTCCACGCTAACGCTGCTCTGACCCCTCGTGCTCGGCTTCGGCTGGCTCGGTTGATCGTCGAGGACGGGTGGAGACCGGCCGAGGCGGCGAAGATGTTCATGGTCTCGACCGTCACGGCCCGCAAGTGGGCGAACCGGTTCCGCGTCGAGGGACCGGCCGGGATGGTCGACCGGTCGAGCCGGCCCCGCTCGTGTCCGCATCGAACTTCCGAGCAGGTGAAGCGGCGGATCGTTGCTTTGCGGT
>NZ_JBYTCR010000020.1:0-65451 GCF_058790455.1 Aeromicrobium sp. EU05-FHT14F07 | reverse complement strand
CTCGTCGCGACCACGGTCGCGACGAGGGCGTCGTCGTCGGGGGCGGCGCGGGTCGGAGGCTAGGGCTGCGCGGTGAGCTCGACCCCACGGTCGCGCAGGCGCTCCCTGACCGTCGGGTCGAGGACGAACAGCGAGTAGCCGTAGTTGTCCGAGCCCGCGATCCGTGGTGCGTCGGTGGGGTTCGTCCAGTCGTTGCAGGCCACGACGGCCGGCTCGTCGCCGGTGAGCTCGTCGGTGTCGTCGACCAGCTCGACGTCGCGGTCGGCGAACCAGAAGCCGACCCAGTTGGTGGCGACGTTGCGCTGGCTCGAGACCGGGCAGTCGATCAGCATCGAGACGGGCGTGTCGCCGCCGTCGACGGTGTCGATCTTCTCGAGGGCCTGCTCGATCCGGTAGGGCGCGTCACGCGTCTGGTACGGGTTGCCGTACCAGGACAGCGCCACGGCGCCGACGGCGAGCACGACGAAGAGCACGCGGGGCCGTGACGCCAGCAGCAGGATCACGACGAGCGAGACCACGACCAGCAGGGATCCCCACGCCCAGATTTGGTTGTCGTTCGTGAAGCTCGGGAACAGCGGCAGCCGGAACGGCTCGAGGTCGCGGAACCGCAGGAGCGGGTAGATGCCCGCGTTGTTGGCCGGCCCGTAGTTCGAGCCCCACGTCGGGACGATGCGGATCGCCCACGTGACGGTGCCCGCCACGACGACGAGCGCGAGGCCGAGGCCCACGGCGGCCGTGCGGCGGTCCAGGCGCCGGATCACGGCAGCCAGCCCCACCAGGACGACACCGGTGATGAACGGGTCGATGTAGCGCGTGTACGTCCACGAGTCGAACCGCGGGCCGTCGGGGTAGACGTGCGACGTGGTCGACGACCACGCCACGAACGACAGCAGCGCGGCGGCCACGCCGAGGCCCCACACGAAGCCGTCGGGCCCGACCGCGCGGCGCACCCGCAGGTCCGACCAGGTGTGCCGTGTGAGGACGAGCCCGCCGATGACGACCAGGCCGAGCGTCGCGCACAGCTGGGCCCACGTCTGGACCAGGCTGACGCGGGCGAAGATGCCGCCGAGCGACGTCAGCTTGCCGAGCAGCGACGTGCCCTGGCCGAAGCCGTCGACCGTGACCTCGCTGACCACGAGACCCGCGAGCCAGGCGACCAGGCGCTGGCCGACGCCGAGGAGCACCAGGCCGACCAGCGCGGTCTGCCAGCGGCGACGCAGGAGCAGCAGCAGCCAGATGCCGGCGACGAGCACGAGCACGAGGGCCCGCGCGTGCGTGAAGTAGGCGAGCAGCGTCGCGAGGACGAACCAGCCGACGTTGGGGACCGTCGGTCGGTCCCACAGCCGGTAGGCCGCCACCATGGCCCACGCCGCGAACAGCGCGAGCGACTGCTCGGCGAGGACGTAGTCGGAGACGGCGGTACGCGCGGGCAGCAGCATCACGACGCTGGCGGCGGCGACGGCCTGCGGCGTCGTGAGGCCGAGTCGACGGCCGAGGAAGGCCAGCGGGACGACGGTGAGCAGCCCGACCAGGATGTTGACGTGGATCGCCGCGGCGTACACCGTGGCGCCGTCCTGCGTGAACCACCAGATCGGGGCGAGGAAGAGGCCCGCGCCCGGGTAGTAGCCGAGCGACAGGGTCTTCGTCACCGTCCCCTCCCCGGACAGCAGCCGCGAGGCCTGCAGCACGCCGATCTCGTCGTAGGGGGTGCGGGGCGCGGCGGCCGACAGGGCCACGTAGAGGTTCAGCAGGACCAGGCCGACGAGCAGGCCCACCGAGACGACCCACCAGAAGCGGGCGTGGGCGGGCGTGGCGCCGGCGGGGTCGATCAGCTCGCGGTCGACGCTGCCGCGTCCGCTCTGCTGCTGCGGCGTGGTCTCGCGCAAGGAGGCTCCCTCGTCAGGTCGTGAAGATCATCGACGATGCTATCCGGCGGTCCTGCGGGGGCGCGGCGAGCCCTTCGGCGTCCCCGGGCCCGTGGGGCCGCGCTGCTAGGGTGGGGTGGCTCCGATCGTCGGTCGGACAGCCAGCAGACCGCCCGTTCAGCGGGAGTGACAGCGAGACGAGACGGGCGTGCCGCAGCACGCCCGGGGACGGGGACGAAGCATCGTGCACCTCCTCGTGGTCGCCTCCACCTTCCCGGCGCACGACGCCGACCCCGTGCCCGCCTTCGTCCGCGACCAGGTGCTCGCCCTCCGGGCGGAGGACCCGTCGCTGCGGGTCACGGTGCTGGCGCCGCACGACCGCCGGTCGGGCACGCGGACGTCGACCCGGCACGCCGACTACGACGAGCACCGCTTCCACTACGCGTGGCCGCGCGGTGCGGAGCAGCTCGCCGGCCGGGGCATCATGCCCACGCTGCAGGCCAAGCCGTGGCTCCTGCCCACCGTCCTCACCCTCTTCGTCGGCGAGTTCCTCGCCCTGTGGTCGTTGGTGCGCCGCGAGCGCCCCGACGTCGTCTACGCCCACTGGTTCACCCCGCAGGCCGTCGTCGCCCGCTGGGTCGGGCGGCTGACCGGCACGCCGTTCGTGTTCACCACCCACGCCTCCGACGTCAGCGTCTGGTGGAAGATCCCGTGGCTCGGGCCCCGCGTGGTCCGCTCCCACGCCGTGCGTGCCCGGCGCATCACGGCGGTGAGCCGACGCTCCATGGACAAGCTCCGGGCCTTCTTCGACGACGACGCCTGGGCGGCGCTCGAGCCGCGCACCCGCATCATCCCGATGGGGGTCGAGCTGCCCGACGCCGAGGAGCCGTCCGTCGGCCCGGGCGAGCGCGTGCTCTTCGTCGGCCGGCTGGCCGAGAAGAAGGGCGTCGCCTACCTGCTCGAGGCGCTCGCCGAGGTGCGTCGCACCCGGCCGCAGGTCACGCTCACCGTCACCGGCGACGGGCCGCTGCGCGGCGACCTCGAGCAGCGGGCCGCCGAGCTCGGCCTCGGCGCCGACGCCGTCCGGTTCACCGGCTACCTCACGGGCGCCGACAAGGCAGCCCTGTTCGCGGACCACGGCACCTACGTGGTCCCCTCGATCATCACCGACAGCGGCGACGCGGAGGGCCTGCCCGTGGCGCTCATGGAGGGTCTCGCCGTCGGTCAGGTGTGCATCGCCACCGCCGAGAGCGGTGCCGACGACTTCCTCGTCGACGGGCAGAACGGCTACCTGGTCGGCGAGCGCGACAGCGCCGCCCTCGCCGGGGCGCTGGCCGCCGCCGTCGACCTGGACGACGCCCGACGCGCACGCATGGGACACGAGGCGATGCGGACCGCCCGACAGTTCCACTGGCCCACCGTGGCCCGTGCCCATCTCGACTTCCTGTTCGCGGACGAAGGAGTGTGACCGTGGCTCGCCGCATCCTGCTGATGAACAGCGACCTCGCTGCCAACCGGGGCGACCGGGCGATCGCCGAGGGCATCGTGGCCCTGGTGCGCTCGCGCGACCCCGAGGCCCGCATCACCGGCATCTCGCAGTACCCCGAGCGCGATGGACGCTGGTACGACATCGACGTCCTCGACATGGACTTCCAGTCGCTGTCGCCGCTCGCGTGGCTGCGGCTGCTGCGCGAGGCCCGGCGTCACGACGTCGTGCTGTGGGGCGGCGGGGAGATCCTCAAGGACTACACGAACAAGGCCGCCCTCTGGTACTGGGTGGTCAAGATGACGCTGCTCTCGCTCGTCAACCGCAAGGTCGTGGGCGCGTTCCAGGGCATCGGCCCCACGCGGTCCGCGTCGAGCCGGCGGCTGATCGCCCTCGTCGTCGGCCGCTGCCGCCGCTTCATCGTCCGCGACGACGAGTCGCGCGACAAGTTGCTCGGCTGGGGCGTCGACGCCGACCGGGTGCTCGCGGCGTCCGACCCGGCCGTGCTGCCGCGGCCCGAGCCGATGTCGGAGGAGCTGCGCGCCTCGCTCGTCGCCACCTACGGTCTCGCCGACGACTTCTTCGACGACGTCGTCTGCATCGGCCCGCGCGACTGGTTCCACTACAAGCAGAGCGGCCTGCTGCCGTTCAAGTACCGCCAGGCGCTCCTGCGGCGGCTCGGCCGCGACGTCACGGTCGGCGACGAGCGGCACGAGGCCTACCTCGCGTCGCTGCGCAGCACCGTCCGCGAGGTCGCCCAGGCCTCCGGCTCCCGGCTGCTGTTCCTGCCGATGCACATGGGGGAGGCCGACACCGCGCTCTGCCACGACCTCGCAGCCGCGGTCGGCGACCTGACCCGGACCTGCGTGCTCGACCAGGACGACCTGGGCCCGGCCGAGCTGCGCTCGGTCATCTCCTCGGCCCGCGCCATGGTCGGCTTCCGCCTGCACTCGAACATCATCGCCATCAGCTCCGGCGTACCGTCCATCAACGTGTACTACGTCGACAAGGGCCGGGTCTTCTTCGACCAGGTGGGCATGAGCCGCTACGCGCTCCCGATCGAGGACGCGCTCGAGGACGGCTTCGGCGCGCGGGTCGGTGGTCTGCTGACCACGCTGCTGGCGGAGTCCGACGAGGTGCGGGCGTCCCTGGAGGAGGCGACCGCGGCCCAGCGTGCGTCGGTCGCCGCGGCCTACGACGAGGCGCTCCGTGTCCTCTAGGGTCCGCCTCGCGCTCGTCACGACGTTCATCGTCCTGGTCGTCGTCTTCTTCGCGCTCTACCTGCACGACCTCGACTGGTCGGTGCTGGGCGACCTGACGTTCACGTGGTGGCTCGTCGTGCTCGCCTCGCTCGTCTCGCTCGCGTTCCGGTTCTGGGGCGTGATGATCTGGGCCCTCATCCTCCGGGACCTCGGCGCCCCGCGCCTCCCACGGTTCCCGGTGCTGGCCGACATCTACGCGAAGGCGTGGATGGGCCGCTACATCCCGGGCACGGTCGCGTGGATCGGCGGCAAGATCTACCTGGCCAGCCAGCAGGGCATCGCGAAGAGCCGGCTCGCCGTCTCCTCGCTGCTCGAGGCCGGCATGCAGATCGTGGCGTCCATGTTCGTCGCCCTGCTGATCCTGGGCCTCGACCCGCGGCTGGACGTCATCTCCACCACGATGAAGGCGTTCATGGTGGGCCTGGCGCTCGCCATGCTGCTCATCCTCGTGCCGCCGGTCTTCAACCGCGCCACGCGGTTCGCCTTCCGGCTGATCAAGCGCGAGTCGGCGCTCGCGGAGGTCCGCACGAACGCGACCGCCACGATCCGCTCGTTCGTGCTCTACAGCATCGGCACGGTGCTGGCGGGCAGCAGCTACTTCTTCCTCACCAAGGCGATGTACCCGCAGATCAACGCGGCCGACGACTTCTGGTTCATCGTCGGCGCGTTCACGCTCGCCGGCGCGCTCGGCATGGCGACCCCGCTGCTGCCCAGCGGCATCGGCGTGCGCGACGGCGTCCAGCTGGTGCTGCTCACGCTCATCATGCCCGGCGAGTTCGCGCTCGCGATCACCGTGGCGAGCCGGCTGTGGTCGGCCCTGGTCGACCTGCTGTTCCTCGGCACGGCCGTCCTCGGCCGCAAGGTCCTCGCCCGCCACGACACCGTGCCCGGCCCGGTCACCCCGCCGCCGGCGGGCTGACCCGCGACACGAGGCGCCGCCCGTGGCGGCCGGGACCGCTGCGGGCGACTGGGTCGCCTGGGCTCAGCCGCGGTCGCGGCTGGTGCCGAAGGTGTCCTTCCAGGCCTCGGCCGACGTGACCTCGGGCAGCGCCTCGCGGTACTCGCGCGCCAGCCGGTCCCAGTTCTTGCGCAGCTCGGCGTGCAGGCGACGGCTCTCGCGCCACAGGCGGCGGAACGTCGTCCGGTCGCGGCGGTACAGCGACTGTCCACGTCCGTCGGCGCTGGAGATCAGGGCCGAGTCGTAGGCCGGCACGCGCCACCACGTGGCGTCGCCCTTGGCCAGCTCGACCTGGGGACGCTCGACGTTGCCCTGGGGGACCTCGGTGCGCCAGTGCCGTGTCGCCGCCTTCGCCGTGAACAGCGCCAGACGGGCTCCGCGCGGCTCGCGGTCGAACTTCGGCGGGAAGACGCGCTTGCCCTCCCAGGTGTCGGGCAGCTGCTCGGGATCGCTGATGACCTGCGTCTCGACGAAGTCGCGCGTGGCCGCGCGCAGCTCGGGCATCGTGCCGGCCATGGTCGGGTGCAGGTGGCTCGGACCCTTCAGCAGGTCGCGGATGGCGCGGTGCCGCAGCGTCGCGGCGTAGTACTGCATCGTCAGCAGGTGCTTGAGGTCGATGCGGCCCGAGTTGCTCAGCAGCTTGCCGCCGCCCGGGTGCGGCGAGTGCAGCAGACCGGTGAGGAGGCGGTTGCGGGCGTGGTAGTACGCCTGCCAGTCCTGCGAGTCGTCCTTGTCGACCCACGAGACGTGCCACAGGGCGCTGCCCGGCAGGGAGACGGTGCGGTAGCCGTGCTCGCGGGCGCGCAGGGCGTACTCGGCGTCGTCCCACTTGATGAAGACCGGGAGGGACAGGCCGATCTCGCGGATCACCTGGGTGGGGATCATGCACATCCACCAGCCGTTGTAGTCCGGGTCGAGCCGCTGGTGCATCCACGGCGTCTGCCGCAGGTTGGCGCGCCGGAAGTCGTGGCGCATCTGCTCGGGTAGCGCCGAGCGCCACATGAAGTAGTAGGTGTCGACCGTCTCCGACAGCGCGTGCAGGATCGGCTTGTCCAGCAGGTCGAACATGTGGCTGCCGACGATGGTGGGGGTGCGGCAGAAGCGCGAGAACTGCACCGAGCGCCGGATGCTCTCCGGCTCCACCTGGACGTCGTCGTCGAGCAGCAGCAGGAAGTCGCTGCGACCGGCGTCGACGGTCTCCAGCATCGCCCGGGAGAAGCCGCCCGACCCGCCGAGGTTCGGCTGGTCGACGATCTGCAGCTGGTCGCCCAGAGCAGCGGCGACGTCGGGGAAGCCCGGCTGGTCGGCGACCTTCTGGTCGCCCTGGTCGACGACGTAGACGACGTCGACCTCGCGCAGCACCTCGGGCTGGTCGGCGAGCGTGCGCAGCGTCGCGACGCAGTAGTCGGGCTTGTTGAAGGTCGTGATGCCCAGCGACGTGTTGCCGGTCCGCACGGGCTCGTCCTCGGTGCTCCAGTCGCCGCCCTCGATCACCACCGGCTCGTCGCCGGCGACGATGTCGAACCAGTACCAGCCGCCGTCGCCGAAGTTGCGGATCGGCAGGTCGAAGACGCTCTCGGTCAGACCGCTCAGGTCGTTGGTGGCCACCCGCTGCTGCACGCCCTGCGCGTTCGAGCGGTAGACGATGATGCTGCCCTCGCCCTGGGTGCGCACCGTCAGGCGGACCGAGCCGACGACGGTCCAGCGCTGCCAGTACGCCGCCGGGAACGCGTTGAAGTAGCTGGCGAAGGACACCCGGCGCGACGTGCGGACCCGGAAGCGGTCGCGGCCGAGGATGTCGTTCGCGTGCGCGTCGTCGCTCACGCGCAGCGGCCTGCCTCGGACGGCGGTCCAGACCTCGGGGTCGGCGTAGAGCGGCAGGATGTCGGGATCCCGCTCGAGGGGGAAGAGGACGCGCTGCAGCAGGTGGGGCATAGGTCAGGGGTCTCCGAGATCGACGGTCCGCGGCCGGGCGACGGGCGGCGGCATGCGCGTCCGAGCCTAATACGCCGACCGCTGCGCTACGCTCACCGGCGTGGCAGAGCGTCGGACGTGGGCGATCGTGCTCGCCGGCGGGCTCGGTCTGAGGGTCGGTGCCGACCGGCCGAAGCAGCTGCTCGACCTCGCCGGACGCAGCGTCCTGCAGCGCAGCGTGGCCGCGCTGCGCGACCACCCCGCGGTCGACGACGTCGTCCTGGTCGCGCCCGTCGCGTGGCGCGCCGCCGTCGAGGAGCACGTCGGGCCCGGTCTGCGGGTCGTCGACGGGGGACGCGAGCGGCACGACAGCACCCGGGCGGGTCTCGCGGCCCTCCGCGACGCCGGGGCCGCCCCCGGCGACCGGGTCCTGGTGCACGACGCGGCCCGGCCGCTCGTGAGCGCCCGCATCGTCACCGACGTGGTGCGCACGCTCGACGAGCACGACGTCGTCGCCGTGCTCGTCCCGACACCCGACACGATCGTGCAGGTCGACCCGACGACGGGGCTGCCGACCGCTCCGCTCCCGCGCGCGACGCTGCGTCGCCACCAGACGCCGCAGGGGTTCACCGTGCGGGTGCTGGACGAGGCGCACCGCAGGGCGTCCGCCGACCCGACCGTGCAGGTCACCGACGACTGCACGCTGGCGATCGCGCTCGTCCCCGACGTGCGCGTCGGCGTCGTCGAGGGGGACCCGGAGAACCTCAAGATCACCGACGCGACGGACCTCGTCGTCGCCCGCGCGCTGCTGGCCGCGCGCCTCTAGCCGGGACCCGCTGCCCGACGGTCAGGTCGGCGGAGGCGGCACCTCAGCCGGGTCCATCGGCCTCCAGGTGCGGTCGCGCCAGATGCGACGCGACGCCCGCGCCCCCCGCACGAGGTCGCCCACGCCGTGCAGCGTGTGCTGGACGACCACCAGCCGGAAGACCTCCTTGGCGAAGGTCAGCAGCGTGCCGAGGGCGAAGCCGACCCGGTGCAGCTGCCCGTGCTCGGCGAAGTAGCGGCCCACGTACGCGCGGTTGCGCATGACGTGGAAGCGGAACAGAGGGCTGCCGTCGTTGAGGTGCCGCACGCCCAGGTTCACCTGCTGCTGCTCGCGCTTGCGCTGCAGGACGAACGCGTCCATGTAGACGACCTCGGTGTGCTGGGCCGCGAGCCACGCGTACGCGGCGTCGTCCCAGGTGATGAAGAACCGGGGGTCCGGCAGGCCGATCGTGCGCACGACGTCGGCGTGGATCAGCATGCCCTCGAACGTGCCCGAGTTCGTGATCGCGTAGCCCTCGTCGTCGAACGTGCGCCGGAAGCCGTACGGCAGCGGCACGCCGAGGAACTGGTTGAACTTGGCCTGCCAGTAGAACGGCGAGCCGTCGAAGTCGTAGCGCCGGCCGTGGATCACGCGGAACCGCTCCATCGCCGGCGCGAACCGTTCCAGCGCCTCGGGCAGGATCTCGACGTCGTCGTCCATGAGCCACACCCACTCCGCGCCCAGCTCGAGCGCCGTGCGCGTGCCCTCGCAGAACCCCCCGGACCCGCCCGTGTTGGTGTCGAGGCGGCGGTCGACGAGGACGCCCTCGGGGAACCAGCCGGCGGCCTCGGCGACGACGTCGGGCGTGTCGTCGGTGCTGGCGTTGTCGACGACCACGATGCGCCACGGCGGCACGGTGAGCGCGGTGGCGCTGCGCAGCAGGTCGGCCAGGTACGTCGACCTGTTGTAGGTGACGATGACGATGGCCAGCCGGGCGGCAGGCGAGGCGGGGACGTCGGACATCCGCGTCAGACTATCGGCCGATCCGGGCCAGGTGGCCGGGTGGGGCAGGTACCGTCGTCCCGTGCCCCGACCGAGGATCCCGGCTGCCATCGCGCACCCCGTGCGTCTGCTGCCCCTCACGTTCTTCGCCCTGGTCGTGCTCGGCACCTTCCTGCTGCTCCTGCCCGTCGCGCGCAGCGCCGAGGGTCGGGCCGACGTCGTGGACGCCTTCTTCACGTCCGCGTCGGCGGTGACGGTCACCGGGCTGGCCAGCGTCGACACCTCGACCTACTGGAGCCCGACCGGCCAGGCGATCATCCTCGTCCTCGTCGAGATCGGCGGCCTCGGCATCGTCGCGCTCGCCACGGTGCTGGGGCTGTTCATCGGTGGCCGCCTCGGCCTGCGGACGCGGCTCGTCGCCCAGGCCGACATGCACGTCGTCAACATCGGCGAGGTACGGCCCCTGTTCCGTCGCGTGGCCGTGACGATGTTCGGGTTCCAGGCCGTCATCGCGGCCATCCTCACGACGCGGTACCGGCTCGCCTACTTCGACGACCTCCCGACCGCGCTCTGGCACGGCGTGTTTGACTCGGTGATGGCCTTCAACAACGCCGGGTTCTCGCTCAACAGCGACAGCCTGGTCGGCTACGCCGGCGACGGCCTCATCATCATCCCCATCTGCGTCGCGGTGTTCATCGGCGCGATGGGCTTCCCGGTGCTGGCCGAGCTGTTCAAGGAGTGGCGCACGCCCGACCGCTGGACGATCCACACCCGGCTGACGGTGTGGGGCTCCCTGGGGCTGCTCGTCTTCGGTGCGCTCACCTTCCTGGCGCTGGAGTGGGCGAACCCCGACACCCTCGGGCCGATGTCGGTGCACGACAAGCTCGTGACCGGCGTCGAGGGCGGCATCATGCCGCGGTCCGGCGGTCTCAACAGCTTCGACTGGGGCGCGGTGTCGGGGGAGACCCTCGCCATCGGCACCATCCTCATGTTCATCGGTGGCGGCAGCGCCAGCACCGCAGGCGGCATCAAGGTGACCACGTTCCTGCTGCTCGCGTTCGTCATCCTCGCGGAGCTGCGCGGCGACCCCGAGGTCACGGTCGGCAACCGGTCGGTCGGCCCCGCCGTGGTGCGCACGGCGCTCAGCATCGCGCTGCTCTCGGTGATGCTCGTGACGTCGATGACGCTGCTCATCATGATCCTGACCGACTTCCCGTTCGACGAGGTGCTGTTCGAGACGACGTCGGCGTTCGCCACGGTCGGGCTGAGCACCGGACTGACCCCGCAGCTCCCCGACAGCGCCAAGCTGGTGCTCGCCGTCTTGATGTTCATCGGCCGAGTGGGCACGATTGCGGCGGCGTCGGCGTTCGTCCTGAGACGGCGTGCACCGCGCTACCACCTTCCCGAGGAGCAACCGATCATTGGCTAAGAAGAAGGACACCGCACCCAACGCGCCCGTCATCGTCCTCGGGCTGGGCCGCTTCGGCACCGCCGTGGCGCGCTCCCTCGTGCACCTGGGGCACGACGTCCTGGCCGTCGACGAGCGCCCGGAGATCGTGCAGCGCTACGCCAGCGACTTCACGCACGTCGTCGCCGCCGACACGACCGACACGGAGGCGCTGCGCCAGATCGGCGCCGAGCAGTTCGAGGTGGCCGTCGTCGGGATCGGCACCGACATCGAGGCGAGCGTGCTGACGGTCCTCGGCCTGCTCGACCTCGGCGTCAAGGAGGTGTGGGCCAAGGCGATCAGCGGCAAGCACGCCGCCATCCTCGAGCGCGTCGGCGCCACCCACGTCATCCGACCCGAGTCGCAGATGGGCAAGCGCGTCGCCCACCTCGTCACCGGCACCATGACCGACTTCATCGAGTTCGACGACGGCTTCGCCATCGCCCGCACCCGCGCACCCGAGTGCACCGTCGACCGCACCCTCACCGACTCCGACGTGCGCCGCAAGTACGGCGTCACCATCGTCGGCGTGAAGACCCGCGGCCAGGACTTCACCTACGCCCAGGCCGACACCTTCGTCACCACCGGCGACGAGCTGATCGTCTCCGGCCCCACCTCCAAGGTCGAGGAGTACTGCGCGCTGGGGTGAGGGGCTGCTGCTCCGTCGTCCTGCGGCTGCGCTGGCGTGGCTTGTCTCTCGGGTAGGGCTGCGCTGGCGCGGCTTCTCGTTCGGGTGGGGCTGCGCTGGCGCCGCTTCTCGTCGACCTGCGCTCCGAAAGGGCCTCGACCGGGCGGCTGGCGGGCGGGCTGGGCTGGGTTCTCGGGGTGTGGCTCGCGCTGTGGACGCAAGGTTCTGCGTTTGCGCGGCCCGGCGGTGGATCCGCCACCTTCTGAGCGCTGTACAGGTGGCAGATCCACCGACGCGGGGGCCAGACGTGTGAAGGATTCTTCTTTCTCGTGGAACGGTCCACGAGAAAGAAGAATCCTTCGTCTCCCCAACGCAAAGGGCACCCAAGATTCTGCATTCGCGTGCTGGGATCGGAACGCTTCTGCGTTCACGACGGGATCCCGTAGCAAACGCAGAATCCTTCGAGTCCCGGCACACGAACGCAGATTCTTGCGTCCACCGCGGGCCACAGCCCGAGAACCCAGCCCAGCTCCCGCCCAGCTGCCCGGTCGAGGCCCTTTCGGAGCGCAGGACGAGTCGAAGCCGCGCCAGCGCAGCCTCACCCGACCATGAGACCGCGCCAGCGCACCCCCACCCGAAAGAGAAGCCACCCCACCGCACCCCACCCGAGCAGTAAGACCCACCCCCACCCCACCCGGCGCGCGAGGACGGCGGGGGAGGCGTACGGTGCGGGAGGACCATCCGGTTGTCCACGGGAACCATCTGGGGGAAGAGGATGCAGGCCATGACCACGACGCTCGCGGCCGCGGACGGGTCGTTCCGGCTCGACGCGGACGTCTTCGACTACACGATCGTCGCGATCTACTTCGCGGTCGTGCTGGGCATCGGCTTCCTGGCGCGGCGCCAGGTGTCGACGAGCATCGACTTCTTCCTGTCGGGGCGGTCGTTGCCGGCGTGGGTGACGGGCCTGGCGTTCATCGCCGCGAACCTCGGCGCGGTCGAGATCATGGGCATGAGCGCGAACGGTGCGCAGTACGGCATGGCGACCGTCCACTACTTCTGGATCGGCGCCGTCCCCGCCATGCTCTTCCTCGGCGTCGTGATGATGCCGTTCTACTACGGCTCCGGCGTGCGCAGCGTCCCCGAGTTCATGCGCCGACGCTTCGGCACCGGCGCGCACCTGGTGAACGCCCTGAGCTTCTCGGTCGCCCAGCTGCTCATCGCCGGCATCAACCTGTTCCTGCTCGCGACGATCGTCAACCGGCTGCTCGGCTGGCCGCTGTGGGTGTCGCTGGTCGTGGCCGCCGCCGTCGTCCTCAGCTACACGGCACTCGGCGGACTCTCGGCGGCGATCTACAACGAGGTCCTGCAGTTCTTCGTCATCGTCGCCGCCCTCGTGCCGCTCACCATCATCGCCCTGCACAAGGTCGGCGGGTGGCAGGGCGTCGTCGACAAGGTCCAGCCCGGACCGGAGCAGCTGTCGTCCTGGCCGGGCACCGACCTGACCGGCATCGACAACCCCTTCTGGTCCGTCGTCGGGCTCGTGCTCGGCCTCGGCTTCGTCCTGTCGTTCGGCTACTGGACCACCAACTTCGTCGAGGTCCAGCGCGCCATGGCGTCGTCGTCGATGTCCGCGGCCCGTCGCGCGCCGATCATCGGTGCGTTCCCGAAGATGTTCATCCCGTTCGTCGTGATCATCCCCGGCATCATCGCCGCGATCGTCGTCCCCGAGCTCGCCGCGCTGAAGTCCGGCGGCGACGCGCAGGGCGTCACCTACAACGACGCCATCCTGCTGCTCATGCGCGACCTGCTGCCGAACGGCATGCTCGGCGTCGCCCTCGCCGGCCTGCTCGCGTCGTTCATGGCCGGCATGGCCGCCAACATCTCCGCGTTCAACACCGTCTTCAGCTACGACCTCTGGCAGCAGTACGTCGTGAAGGACAGGGAGGACGGCTACTACCTGAGGGTCGGACGCATCGCCACGGTCGGCGCCACCGTCGTCGCGATCGGCACCGCGCTCATCGCGTCGAACTACGACAACCTCATGGACTACCTGCAGACGCTCTTCGGGTTCTTCAACGCCCCGCTGTTCGCGACCTTCATCCTCGGCATGTTCTGGAAGCGCATGACCGCGACCGCCGGCTGGTCCGGCCTGGTCGCGGGCACGGGAGCCGCCGTGCTCGTGGCCGTCCTCAGCGAGGACGCCCTCGGCCCCGCCAGCATCGGCGTCATCGGCCTGTCCGGGCAGGGCGCGTCGTTCGTCGCCGCCGGTGCCGCCTTCGCCGTCGACATCCTCGTGAGCGTCGCCGTCACCCTCGTGACCGCCCCGAAGCCCGAGAAGGAGCTCGTCGGGCTCGTGTACTCCCTGACGCCCCAGGAGGACCTCGTCGACCCCGACGAGGGCACGCTGCCCTGGTACCAGTCGCCGGTCAAGCTCGCCGGCATCGGCCTGGTCCTCGTCGTCGTCCTCAACGTGATCTTCCGGTAGGAGCACAGCATGAGCGAGAAGCACACCGCGGGCGCGTTCGACGTCCGCACCCTCATCGGCGGCCTGCTCGGCGTCTACGGACTGATCCTCACCGGCCTGGGCCTGTTCCGCGCCACCGAGGCGGAGCTGGCCCGCGGCGACGGCCTCAACATCAACCTCTGGGCCGGCATCGGCATGCTCGTGGTGTCTGCCGCGTTCCTGACCTGGGTGCGCCTGCGCCCGCTCGTCGTCCCCGCCGAGCCGACGTCGTCACCCGCCGACGGCACGTCCGACGGCAGCTGAGACGCCCCCTCACCGCACGGGCCGGCTCGGCGCCTACTCCTCGCGCAGGCGCGGGACGGTGGCGTTGTCGGGCTTGATGCCGAGCTTGTCGGCGTAGAAGGCGCGCACGACGTCCATGTCAGCGGCGACGTCGTCGGAGGCGACGAACGTCGGGCCGTAGCCCATGGTCCTCGTCGGCGGGTCGAAGAACGCCAGCGTGATCGGCAGTCCCGTCTCGCGCGACAACCGGTGGAAGCCGGACTTCCAGTACTCCCCGCGCGAGCGGGTGCCCTCGGCCGCGATCACCAGCCGGAAGTCCTCGCCGGCCTTCGCCTCCGCCGCCAGCTCGCCGACGACGCCGGCGGCGTCGCGCCGGTCGAGCGGCACCCCGCCGAGCGCCCGCAGCAGCCATCCGAGCGGCCCCTTGAACAGCTCCTTCTTCACGAGCACACGCGGGTGGGCCCCGTCGTGCCACATGACGAGCAGCATCGTCACGAAGTCCCAGTTCGACGTGTGCGGCGCCCCGACGAGGATGCCGCGCGAGGGTGTCTCACCCACCATCGTGTAGCCCATCCGACGGATGACGAGGCGAGCGAGACGACGGCGCATGGGGCGAGCGTAGCCGTGCGGGTGCGCCACGCGTCGGCCCGTCCGCGCCACGTCGGTAGCATCGTCCGGTGAGCACTGCCGACCGCGCCGACCCGACCGACCGTCCCGACACCCACCGCTACACCGCCGCCCTCGCCGCCGAGATCGAGGCACGCTGGCAGGAGCGCTGGGAGCGCGAGGGCACGTTCGAGGCCCCGAACCCGACCGGCGAGCTCGCGGGCGACGGCGAGCTGCCGGCGTCGACGTACTACCTCATGGACATGTTCCCGTACCCGTCGGGCGCCGGCCTGCACGTCGGTCACCCGCTCGGCTACATCGGCACCGACGTGGTCGGTCGCCACCAGCGGATGCTCGGCAAGAACGTGCTGCACACCCTCGGCTACGACGCGTTCGGCCTGCCGGCCGAGCTGCACGCGATCCAGACCGGCGAGCACCCGCGCGCCAACACCCTCGCGAACATCGCGAACATGCGCCGCCAGCTGCGCCGCCTCGGTCTCGGCCACGACCAGCGCCGCTCCTTCGCGACCATCGACCCCGACTTCGTGCGGTGGACGCAGTGGATCTTCCTGCAGATCTTCGACGCCTGGTACGACGAGGAGGAAGGTCGCGCGCGACCCATCGCCGAGCTGCGCGAGAAGCTGGGCACCGACGACCCGGCCGTCATCGACCCGCACCGCCTGGCCTACGTCAGCGAGTCGCCGGTCAACTGGTGCCCGGCGCTCGGCACGGTGCTGTCGAACGAGGAGGTCACCGCGGAGGGTCGCAGCGAGCGCGGCAACTTCCCGGTGTTCCAGCGCAACCTGCGCCAGTGGCAGATGCGCATCACCGCGTACGCCGACCGGCTGCTCGACGACCTCGAGACCGTCGACTGGCCCGAGCCGGTCAAGCTCATGCAGCGCAACTGGATCGGGCGCTCGCACGGCGCCGAGGTCGAGTTCGACGTGCCCACGGTCGAGAACGCGGCGATCCGCGTGTTCACGACCCGTCCCGACACGCTGTTCGGCGCCACCTACATGGTGCTGGCACCCGAGCACGAGCTGGTCGACGCGATCGTCACCGACACGTGGCCCGAGGGCACCGACGACCGCTGGACCGGCGGCGCGGCTTCGCCGACCGAGGCGGTCGCGGCGTACCGGCACGCGGCGGCGCGCAAGACCGACGTCGAGCGCCAGGAGAGCAAGGAGAAGACGGGCGTCTTCACGGGCGCCTACGCGGTGAACCCGGTGAACGGCGAGCAGGTGCCGGTGTTCGTCGCCGACTACGTCCTCGTCGGCTACGGCACGGGCGCCATCATGGCCGTCCCCGCGCACGACGAGCGCGACTTCGCGTTCGCCACCGCCTTCGGCCTGCCCACGCCGCGCGTCGTGACGGGCGGGGACGAGCTGCCGTGGACGGGCGAGGGCGTCGCCACGGCGTCGTCGAACGAGGAGGTGAGCCTCGACGGTCTGCCCGTCGCCGAGGCGAAGGCCCGCATCATCGCGTGGCTGGAGGAGAAGGGGCTCGGCACGGGCACCACCACCTACCGCCTGCGCGACTGGCTGTTCTCCCGCCAGCGCTACTGGGGCGAGCCGTTCCCGATCGTGTTCGACGACGAGGGCCACCCGCACGCCGTGCCCGAGCACCTGCTGCCCGTCGAGCTGCCCGACGTGCCCGACTACTCGCCGCGCACGTTCGAGCCCGACGACGTCACGAGCGAGCCGGAGCCGCCGCTGGGCCGGGCGCACGAGTGGCTCGAGGTCGAGCTCGACCTCGGCGACGGCCCGCGTCGCTACCGTCGCGACACCAACACGATGCCGAACTGGGCCGGGTCCAGCTGGTACCAGCTGCGCTACCTCGACCCGCACAACGCCGACGCGCTCGTCGACCCGGCCAACGAGGCCTACTGGATGGGACCCACGGGCGCCAAGACGACCGGAGGCGTCGACCTGTACGTCGGCGGCGTCGAGCACGCGGTGCTGCACCTGCTGTACGCGCGCTTCTGGCACAAGGTGCTGTTCGACCTCGGCCACGTGAGCAGCGCCGAGCCCTTCCACCGGCTGGTCAACCAGGGCTACATCCAGGCGTACGCCTTCACCGACGCACGCGGCACGTACGTGCCGGCCGACGAGGTCGAGGAGCACGTCGCGGACGACGGCAGCACCACGTACACCTACGAGGGCGCCCCGGTCACCCGCGAGTACGGGAAGATGGGCAAGAGCCTGAAGAACGTCGTCACGCCCGACGAGATGTACGACGAGTACGGCGCCGACACCTTCCGCGTCTACGAGATGAGCATGGGACCGCTCGACCAGTCCCGGCCGTGGGAGACGCGGGCCGTCGTCGGTGCGCAGCGGTTCCTGCAGCGGGTGTGGCGTCTCGTCGTCGACGAGGAGAGCGGCGGGACCCGCGCCGACGGCGGCGAGCCCGACCGTGCGACGCTGCAGGTCCTGCACCGCACGATCGACGGCGTCGCGGGCGACCTCGACGGTCTGCGGTTCAACACGGCGATCGCGAAGCTGATCGAGCTGACCAACCACTGCACGAAGTCCTCGGTGACCAGCCGTGAGGTGCTCGAGCCGCTCGTGCTGATGCTCGCGCCGTTCGCCCCGCACGTCGCGGAGGAGCTGTGGTCACGGCTCGGGCACGACGCCTCGCTCGCCCACGCGCCGTTCCCGCAGGCCGATCCGAGCCTGCTGGTGGCCGACACCGTCACGTGCGTCGTGCAGGTGCAGGGCAAGGTCCGCGCGAAGCTCGATGTCGCGCCCGACGTGTCCGAGGAGGAGCTGACGTTGCTCGCGCTGGCGGAGGAGAACGTGCAGCGGGCCATCGACGGCCGCGAGGTGCGCAAGACGATCGTGCGCGCCCCGAAGCTCGTCAACGTCGTGGTCTGAGGGGGACGGGACCGACATGGGGGCGCGACGCATCGCGGTGGTGACCGACTCCACCGCCTCCCTCGACCCGGCCGACGCCGAGCGTGAGGGCATCACGGTCGTGCCCCTCAAGCTCGTCATCGGGGCGGCCACCTTCACGGAGGGCGTCGACGCGACGTCGCAGGACGTGGCGCAGGCGCTGAAGGACTTCGTGCCGGTGAGCACGTCGCGTCCGACGCCGGAGGAGTTCGCCGCGGTCTACGGGCGACTCGCGCAGGAGGGTCACGACGCGATCGTCTCCGTGCACCTGAGCGCCGAGATCTCGGGGACGTTCGAGTCGGCGCAGGTGGCCGCCCGGGAGGCCCCGGTGCCCGTCATGTGCGTCGACACCCGCAAGGTCGGGGTGGCGACCGGGTTCGCCGCAGGTCGCGCCGCCGCGGTCGCCCGTGCCGGTGGGGACGAGGCGGCCGCTGTCGGTGCCGCCCTGGCGGCGGGGGAGTCGTCGAGCGTGCTCATGTACGTCGACACCCTCGAGTACCTGCGCCGCGGGGGACGGGTGGGGGCCGCCACGGCCCTCATCGGCTCGGCCCTCGCGGTCAAGCCGCTGCTGACGCTGCGCGACGGCGTGGTGGTGCCGCTCGAGCGCGTCCGCACGTCCGCCAAGGCGGTCGCACGGCTCGAGGCCCTCGTCGTCGAGGCGGCCGAGGCCGCGCCCGACGGCTACGACATCGGCGTGCAGCACCTCGCGAACCCCGACCTCGCCGACCAGGTGGCCGTGCGGCTGGCCGAGGCGCTCGGCCGCGACCGCGTGCCGGTCAACGAGGTCGGGGCGGTCATCGGCGCCCACGTGGGCCCGGGCATGCTCGCCGTCACGGTCACGCCGCGCTGACACCACCGGCGCCGTCCACAGGCCCCGTCGGCGACGACCGCCGTCGTCCACAGCCGCCACGACGACCCGTCCCGGGAGGTCGCGGGGTGCCTAGCGTCGAGGGGTGAGCACCTCACGGCACGGACCGCGTCCCGCACCGCCCCAGGAGACCCGCGCGGAGGTCGCGCGCCGCCGGCTCGCGCAGCTCGCCGCGTCATTCGAGGCCACGCACGACGAGGACCCCTTCGACCGCCTCGTCGGTCCGACGCAGGAGGCCCCCGGCACGACGCCGTCCGTGGCCGACCGCGCCGAACCCACTCCCGCCGGCGGTCGGCGTCGCGCCGACGCGGGAGCGCGCAGGGGACTGTCCGCCGTGCACCTGCGGGTGGTCGCCACGGCGGCCGTCGCGGCGGGTGTGCTGCTCACCTGGTGGCTGCTCGCCGAGCGTCCGCGCACGTCCGACGTCGACCGGCCGTTCGAGGTGTCGGCCCGCACGGATCCCGCCGACGCCGCTGCGCCGGCGCACGAGGGCGGAACAGGGGCCGACGGGCGGGTGGTCGTCGACGTGGCCGGGCAGGTCAGGAGGCCCGGCATCGTCACCCTGCCCGCGGGGTCGCGCGTCCACGAGGCCATCGAGCGGGCGGGCGGGATCAAGGGCGCGCTGGAGCAACCGACCCTCAACCTCGCGCGCGTGCTCGTCGACGGCGAGCAGATCCTCGTCGGCGTCGACCCTCCCGCGGCCGCGGCGACCGGCTCCGGTGCGGCGGGCGCCGGCGGCCCCGGCGTCGCCGTCAACCTCAACACGGCCACGCTCGAGGAGCTCGACGCGCTGCCCGGCGTCGGCCCGGTCACCGCGCAGGCCATCCTCGACTGGCGCACCGAGAACGGACGCTTCACGTCGGTCGACGACCTGCTCGACGTCGCCGGGATCGGCGAGAAGACCCTCGAGGACCTCCGCGACCGCGTGAGCGTGTGAGACGCCCGGGCCTGCCGCTCCCCGGCGTCGACGTCCGGCTGGTGCCGGCGGCGCTCGGGGCGTGGGCGGTGGCCGCCTGGGGCGTGACGGCGGGACCCGGTGCCACCGTCGTGGCGGCGCTCGGGGCCGTGGCGGTCGCGGGCGGCGCGGCCCGACGCTGGCCCCGCGTCGCCCTGGTGGCGGTGGCGGTGGCCGCCGTCGCGACGTCGGTGGCCTGGCGGCTCGGCGACGTCCGCGCCACCCCGACGGCCGCACTCGCCGAGCAGCGGGCACGGGTGACGCTCGAGGTGCAGGTGAGCCGCGACGCGCGCACCTTCGAGGGCGTCGGCGGTCCTGGCACGGTCGTGGGTCTCGTGGTGCTGCGGCTGCGCGACCAGCACGGTCGGGTGCACGGCGTCCGCGACCCGGTGACGGCCTTCCTCGTGGGCGAGCACCGCGACCTCGTGGTCGGTCGTCGGCTCACGGTCGCCGGTCGGCTGTCGCCGCCAGACGACGACCGGGACACCGCGACCCTGCGGGTCGAGCGTCGCTCCGCCGTGCAAAGCAGCGCATGGTGGTGGTCGGCCTCCGAGCGCGTGCGCGCCGGCGTGCGCCATGCCGTCGACCACGTGCCCGGCGCACCGGCCACCCTCGTGCCGGCCCTCGTGGTCGGTGACGACGCCGACCTCTCGCCGCGGGTCGAGGAGGAGTTCCGGCGGACGGGCCTGACGCACCTGCTGGCCGTCTCGGGGACGAACCTGACCATCGTGCTCGCGCTGGTGCTGGCGGTGGCACGAGCGGGCCGCGCGCCACCGCGGGTGCTCCTGGCGGTGGGCCTGCTCGGCGTCGTCGGCTTCGTGCTGCTGGCACGGCCCGAGCCGAGCGTGCTCCGTGCCGCCGGCATGGGGGTCGTCGGTCTCGCGGCCCTCGGTCTGGGGACGCGAGGCGGCGTGCGCACGCTCAGCGTTGCCGTGGTCGCCCTGCTGTTCTGCGACCCCTGGCTCTCGCGCGCGGCGGGCTTCGTGCTGTCGGTCAGCGCGACGGCGGGCATCCTGCTGCTCGCACCCCCGTTCGTGCGGGCACTCGAGCGGTGGACGCCGCGGTGGGTGGCCGTCGCGGTCGCCGTGCCGCTCGCGGCCCAGGCCGCGTGCACTCCGGTCATCGCGGCGCTCTCGTCCGAGGTGTCCGTCGTGGCCGTCGTCGCGAACCTCCTCGCCGCGCCCGCGGTGGCGCCCGCGACCGTGCTGGGCCTGGTCGCCGGGCTCCTCGACCTCGTCCTCCCGTCGGTCGCGGCGGTCCTCGGCACGGCTGCCGCGGTGTGCGCCGGCTGGATCGTGCTCGTTGCACACCAGGCCGCCGCCCTTCCCGGGGCCAGCCTGGTCTGGCCCTACCCGTGGTGGTGGCTGCTGGTGCTCGTGCCGGTCGCGCTCTGGCTCGGTCGTCGCGCCGCCGCTCGTCCCGTCGTCGCGGTCGGCCTCGTGGTCGGGCTCGTGCTGGCGACCGTCCGGCCACCCAGCCCCGGCTGGCCCCCGCGCGGGTGGGTCATGGTGCAGTGCGACGTCGGCCAGGGCGACGCGACCGTGCTCCGCTCGGGTCCGGGCGAGGCTGTGGTCGTGGACGCCGGTCTCGAGGCCGTCGACGTCGACCGCTGCCTGCGTGCGCTGGGGGTGCGGCGGGTCCCTGCTCTCGTGTTGACGCACGGCGACGCCGACCACGTGGGCGGACGGTCGGGCGTGGTCGGGGGTCGCGCGGTCGGCGCGGTGCTCGTCGGGCGTCCGGGGCCCACCGTGCCGGGAGTCCCCACGCGCACGGTGTCACGAGGCGATCGTGTCGTGGTGGGCGACGTGACGGCCGACGTGCTCTGGCCGCGTGCCCGGCCGGGCACGGCGACGAGCCGGAGGGTCGAGGTCGACCGCAACGCCGACAGCGTCGTCCTCCGGGTGGTCGTGCGGGGCGTGACGCTGCTGCTGACCGGCGACGTGGGGGAGGAGGCGCAGGACCACGTGCTGCGCGCCGGCGGCGTCGTGCGGGCCGACGTGCTCAAGGTGGCGCACCACGGCAGCGCCGACACGTCGTGGCGGTTCACGCGGGCGGTCGCGCCTCGGCTCGCGACCGTCTCCGTCGGGGCCGACAACGACTACGGGCACCCCAGTGGCACGGCGCTGCGCATGCTGCACCAGGTCGGCGCGGTGGTGCACCGCACCGACCGCGAGGGCGACGTCGCGGTCGTCGTGCGCGACGGACGGCTGGGCGTCGTCACGCGACCGGCGCCTCACCGGTCGAGGTAGCGGGCGCGAGCCAGGCACCAGACGCCGTACAGGCCGATCCCGACCGCGATGAGGCCGAGGAGCCACGGCCCGAAGGGCTGCTGCAGGACCGTCCGCAGGGCCTCGTCGAGCCCGCCGGAGCGGTCGGCGTCGCGTGTGAGGGCGGCGAAGCAGAACAGGGCGCCGACCAGCCCGGTGGCGACCCCCTTCGCCACGTGCCCGACCGTGCCGAGGCGCACGAGCCAGTCGCCCGAGGTGCCGCTCAGGCCCTCGGGCGCGAGGTGCTCGCGGTGCCGGTCGCTGAGCCCACGCCACGCCGTCCACGCGCCGTACCCCACGACGGCGAGGCCGGCCACGCCCACGAGCACCGCGCCGGCGGGCAGCGCCAGGGCGCGAGCCGTCCAGGTCTCGCTGCCCGACCCGCCGGAGCCGCTGCGGGTGAGGACCTGCACCCCGCTCCAGCCCACGACGCCGTAGACGACGGCCTTGACCAGGTCGGCCCCGCGACCCGCCCAGAGCGCGGCGCCCTCGTCGTCGCGGTGCCCGACGGCCGCCTCGAGCAGCCGCCACAGGACGAGGAGCGCCATGCCGGCGACGACCAGCCACAGCACGGTCCGGCCGAACGGTTGCTGCGCGAGCTCCGCCAGGGCACCTCGGGTGTCGGCCGTGCCGTTGCGGTGCCCGAAGGCGAGCTGCAGCGCGAGGAACGCCAGCACGAGGTGCACGAGCCCGTAGGCGACGAAGCCGAAGCGGACGAGGTGGTCCACCCACGCGTCGTCGGCATGGGCGACGACGTCGTCGGCGTCGAGCGGCATGGCGAGAGCGTACGCCCGCGTCGCCGGGCGGGCTCGTCGGAGCGGACCACTACGCTGGGCGCGTGGCGTCGCCGTTCGGGAAGATCCTGCTCATCACCGGGAGCTCGGAGTACCTGTCCGACCGCACGCGGGCGCGCGCCGTGGCCGCCATCAAGGCCGCCGACCCCGAGTGCGAGGTCGCCACGGCCACGTCCGGTGGGCTTGCGGCGGGCGAGATCGCCGGACTCACGAGTCCGTCGCTGTTCAGCTCCGCCAGCGCCCTCGTCCTGACCGAGCTGCAGGACCTGCCCGACGTCGCCCAGGGCGAGCTGCTCGCGTACGCCAAGGAGCCCAGCCCCGACGTCGCCGTCGTGCTCGTGCACGGGGGAGGGCAGAAGGGCAAGGGCCTGCTCGACAAGCTGCGCGCGCAGGCGGCGGTCCACGAGGTCAAGAACGAGGCGCCCAAGTACGAGCGTGACCACGCCCGCTGGGTGGCGACGGAGCTGCGGGACCTCGGCACCCGCATCGACGAGGAGGCCGCGACCCTCCTGGTCGCCGCCGTGGGCCAGGACCTGCGGGCCCTGGCCGGCGCCGCCGACCAGCTGGCCGCGACCCTCGACTCCGGCAGCGAGGTCACGGTCGAGGTCGTGCGCCGCTACTTCGGCGGTCGCGCCGACGTGCGCGGCTACGAGATCGCCGACGCCGCCATCGAGGGCCGGATCAACGTCGCGCTCGAGCAGGCGCGCTGGGCCGAGACCGCCAAGGTCGCGCCGGTGCTCATCACGAGCGCTCTGGCCGCGGGCCTGCGCCAGCTGGCACGTCTCGCCGACGCGCCCGCCCGCCTGGGCGAGGGCGAGCTCGCCCGCCACGTCGGTGCACCGCCGTTCAAGGTGCGCGTCCTGCGGCGCCAGCTGCAGGGGTGGGAGCCGGCAGGCCTGGCCCGCGCGCTCGACGCCGTCGCGCAGGCCGACATCGACGTCAAGGGCGGAGCGGCCGATCCGGCGTACGCCGTCGAGCGCATGGTGCTGCAGGTGGCGGCCGCACGTCGGCGTTGAGCGCGAGGACTCGCGGGGCGGTCCGGCCCGGTCGTCCGTGCCCGAGCACGACGAAGGCCCCCGGCGGTGCCGGGGGCCTTCATTGTCGCTGCGGGGCTGCGGTCAGAGCGACGCGGCCTTCTTGGCGATGGACGACTTGCGGTTCGCCGCCTGGTTCTTGTGGATGACGCCCTTGCTGGCGGCCTTGTCGAGCTTCTTGCCCGCCTCGGCGGCGTACGCCTTGGCCTGGTCGGTCTCACCGGCCTCGACGGCGGTGTGGAAGCGACGGACGGCCGTCTTCAGCGCGGAACGCACCGCCTTGTTGCGCTCGCGAGCGGCCTCGTTCTGACGGTTCCGCTTGATCTGCGACTTGATGTTCGCCACGTGGCTGACCTGTTCTCTCGTGCGTGAAGGAATGTGCTGCAAAGTGTGAGGGCGTGCGTGCGAGCACGCGACCACCCACAGTACCAGCGACGGTCCTGCGGACCCAAATCAGCCCCGCCGTCCACCGTCCACCCTCCACCTGTCCCGCGTTCTGTGGACGTCGTGACGGAAACGCCCGCAGAGACCGTCGTCAGCTCCACGAAACGCGGGACAGGGGGAGGGTGGGAGGCGGGTGAGGGCACGCTCACCGGTGCGCGGGTGTCGACGCCGCCTACGATCCCAGGCATGCAGACGCTCTACGACGTCCTGGTCTGGCTCCACGTCCTCAGCTGGGTCGTGGCCCTCGTCGGCTACGTGACCACCATCCGCCGGCCGCAGCTCAACCTCGCGATGGTCGTCGGCGTGACGGCGGCCTTCGTGCTCGGCGTCGTGCTCACCGGCGTCGCGCCCGCGGCGGACGTCGACCTGAACTACGCCAAGATCGGGCTCAAGCTCGCCATCGCCTTCGTCGCAGTGGGTCTCGCGCACGGCACGCGACGTCGCGCCACGCCGAACCCGTTCGCGCACGTCGTGGCCGGCCTGGTCGTGGTCAACGTCGCCATCGCCTACCTCTGGACGTGACCCCGGGCGGGCACGCCCCGGTGGGCGTGCTCACGGGCGTCGCCCCGGATGGGAGGATGGGGGCACCATGACGAGCACCACGACGCCGGGCGCGGCGCCCCAGCCGGGTTCGACCGACCCGTCCCTCCTGCGCAACTTCTGCATCATCGCGCACATCGACCACGGCAAGTCGACCCTGGCCGACCGCATGCTGCAGCTCACCGGCGTCGTCGACGAACGTGCCGCGCGGGCGCAGTACCTCGACCGCATGGACATCGAGCGCGAGCGCGGCATCACGATCAAGAGCCAGGCCGTCCGCATGCCGTTCACCAAGAGCGCGGGCGACGACGCCGGGACGCACTACGTGCTGAACATGATCGACACGCCCGGCCACGTCGACTTCACCTACGAGGTGAGCCGTTCGTTGGAGGCGTGCGAGGGCGCCATCCTGCTCGTCGACGCCGCCCAGGGCATCGAGGCGCAGACGCTGGCCAACCTGTACCTGGCGATGGACGCCGACCTGCACATCATCCCCGTGCTCAACAAGATCGACCTGCCCGGCGCGCAGCCGGAGAAGTACGCCGAGGAGATCGCCGGCATCATCGGCGGCGACCCCGACGACGTGCTGCGCGTCTCGGCCAAGACCGGCCAGGGCGTCGAGGCGCTGCTCAACCTCATCGTCGACGAGGTGCCCCCGCCGGAGGGCGACGCCGACGGCCCGCCCCGCGCGCTGATCTTCGACTCCGTCTACGACACGTACCGCGGTGTGATCACGTACGTCCGCGTCGTCGACGGTCGGCTCAGCCACCGCGACAAGATCAAGATGATGTCGACCAACGCGGTGCACGAGATGCTCGAGGTCGGCGTGATCAGCCCCGAGCCGGTCAAGGCGGACCACCTCGGCGTCGGCGAGGTCGGCTACCTCATCACGGGCGTGAAGGAGGTGCGTCAGTCGCGGGTCGGTGACACCGTCACGTCGAACGCGCGCCCGGCCGACGAGCCGCTCGGCGGCTACGCGCACCCCAACCCCATGGTCTTCTCGGGCCTGTACCCGATCGACGGCGACGACTTCGCGACCCTGCGCGAGGCTCTGGAGAAGCTGCAGCTCAACGACGCCGCACTCGTGTACGAGCCGGAGTCGTCGGGCGCCCTGGGCTTCGGCTTCCGCATCGGGTTCCTCGGCCTGCTGCACCTGGAGATCGTGCGCGAGCGCCTCGAGCGCGAGTTCGACCTCGACCTCATCTCCACGGCGCCCAACGTCGTGTACCGGGTGGTCATGGAGGACGGTCGCGAGATCGTCGTGACGAACCCGAGCGAGTACCCCGCCGACGGCAAGATCGCCTCGGTGCACGAGCCGATCGTCTCGGCGACGATCCTGGCGCCGTCGGACTACATCGGCGTCATCATGGAGCTCTGCCAGGCCCGACGCGGCCAGCTAAACGGCATGGACTACCTGTCCGAGGACCGCGTCGAGATCCGCTACACGCTGCCCATGGGCGAGATCATGTTCGACTTCTTCGACGCGCTGAAGAGCCGCACGAAGGGCTACGCCTCGCTGAACTACGAGCTCGCCGGCGAGCAGCAGGCCGACCTCGTGAAGGTCGACATCATGCTGCAGGGCGAGGTGGTCGACGCGTTCAGCGCCATCGTCCACCGCGACTCCGCCTACGCCTACGGCGTGATGCTCGCGGGCAAGCTCAAGGAGCTCATCCCGCGACAGCAGTTCGAGGTGCCGATCCAGGCCGCCATCGGCGCGCGCATCATCGCCCGCGAGAACATCCGCGCCATGCGCAAGGACGTGCTCGCGAAGTGCTACGGCGGCGACATCAGCCGCAAGCGCAAGCTGCTGGAGAAGCAGAAGGAGGGCAAGAAGCGGATGAAGAACATCGGCCGCGTCGAGGTCCCCCAGGAGGCGTTCATCGCCGCCCTCTCCACCGGCGACGCATCCCCCAAGTGACCGAGGCCGTGCTGTGACGACCTGATGACGGTTCTCCGCCGAAGAACCGTCGCAAGGTCCACGGGACGCGGGGACGGCCCGACGGTGAATCGCCCGCTGACCTGGATCGATGCCCCGTGCAACTGTCCGGGAGGGGGTCCGGGGGTGACCGGCGGGTAGGTTAGGGTGAGCGGCACCACATTCCCCTGGAACGTCGTGTGAGGACGGACACCATGCCGCTGACCGTTACCCCCGAACAGCTCAAGATCGTCGAGGACCGCGCGCCCAACGTCGCCGCGATGTTCTACGACCGCGTCGCCGCGACGCCGAACCGCGAGGGCTACCGCTACCCCGACGAGAACGAGGTCTGGCACTCGCTCACGTGGGCCCAGACCGGGGAGCAGGTCGACCGGATCGCGGCCGGCCTGATCGCGCTGGGCGTCGAGCCCGAGCAGCGCGTCGCCATCGTCTCGGGCACCCGCTACGAGTGGATCTTCGCCGACCTGGCCGTCAACGCCGCCGGCGCGGCGACCACCACGGTCTACCCGACGACCACGGTCGACGACGAGAAGTACATCCTGTCCGACTCCACGAGCCGAGTGGTCTTCGCCGAGGACGACGAGCAGGTCAAGAAGCTGCTCGAGATCCGCTCCGAGCTGCCCGACGTCGTCAAGGTCGTCACGTTCGCCAGCACCCTCACCGACGGCGACTGGGTCATCTCCCTGGCCGACCTCGAGCAGCTCGGCACCGAGCACCTGGCGTCGAACCCCACCGCCGTGAAGGACCGCGTCGCGGCCATCAAGCCCGACGACCTCGCGACCCTCATCTACACCTCCGGCACCACCGGCCGTCCGAAGGGCGTCCGCCTGAGCCACGACGGGTGGACCTACGAGGGCGCGGCTGTCGCGGCCGGCGGGTTCCTCACGCCCGACGACCTGGAGTTCCGCTGGCTGCCGATGGCGCACTCCTTCGGCAAGGTGCTGCTCACGACGCAGCTGCAGATCGGCTTCGCCGCCGCCATCGACGGCCGCGTGCCGAAGATCGTCGAGAACCTCGCGATCGTCAAGCCCACCTTCATGGGTGCCGCGCCGCGCATCTTCGAGAAGGCGTACGGCCGCATCATCGGGATGACCGAGGAGGAGGGCGGCGCCAAGCTCAAGATCTTCCGCTGGGCCGAGCAGGTCGGGCTGGAGTACTCGCGCGCGGTCCGCGCGGGCAAGCCGGTCTCGCCCGCGCTGAAGGCCAAGCACAAGGTGGCCGACAAGCTCGTCTTCTCCAAGGTGCGGGCCCGCTTCGGCGGCCGCGTGCGGTTCTTCATCTCCGGTGCGGCGGCGCTGTCGTCCGACATCGCCGAGTGGTTCCACGCCGCCGGCGTCCTGATCCTCGAGGGCTACGGCCTCACCGAGACCTCCGCCGGGTCGTTCGTCAACCACCCCGACGCGTTCAAGATCGGGTCCGTCGGACTGCCGATGCCCGGCACGGACGTCAAGATCGCCGACGACCGCGAGATCCTCATCAAGGGTCCGGGCGTCATGCAGGGCTACCACAACCTCGAGTCCGAGAGCGCCGCGACGGTCACCGACGACGGCTGGCTGCACACCGGCGACGAGGGCCGTGTCGACGAGGACGGCTTCCTCTTCATCACCGGCCGCAAGAAGGAGCTCTTCAAGACCTCCGGCGGCAAGTACGTGGCGCCGCCGCACATCGAGGGCATGTTCAAGGGCATCAGCTCGATGACGTCGCAGATCATCGTGCACGGCAACGAGCGGAACTTCTGCTCCGCGCTCATCACGCTCGACCCCGACGCGGTCGCCGAGTGGGCCGAGAGCCACGGCATGCAGGGCAAGTCCTACGCCGAGGTCGTGAAGTCGCCGCAGATCCACGCGATCGTCTCCGAGCAGGTCGAGGAGCTCAACCAGCGCCTCAACCGCTGGGAGACCATCAAGAAGTGGGAGATCCTCGACCACGACCTGTCGGTCGAGTCCGGCGAGCTGACGCCGAGCATGAAGGTCAAGCGCGCGGTCGTGGAGGCCAACCACAAGGACCTGCTGGACTCCTTCTACGCTTGAGCAGTGCAGTCGTACGTCGAGGGGCCGGTCACCGAGCGTGACCGGCCCCTCGGCATGTACGTGCACGTGCCGTTCTGCTCCGTGCGGTGCGGCTACTGCGACTTCAACACGTACACGGCCGACGAGCTCGGCGAGGGTGCCACCCGCGCCACCTACGGCTCCTCGGCGCTCGCCGAGGTGCGCCGCGCGGCGGACGTGCTCGGACGTCGCCCCGTCGAGACCGTGTTCTTCGGTGGTGGCACGCCCACGCAGCTCCCGGCCGACGACCTGGTCCGGGTGCTCCGTGCGCTCGACGAGCACCTCGGCCTGGCCCCCGGCGCCGAGGTGACCACGGAGGCCAACCCCGACAGCGTCACGCCCGCGTCGCTGGCCCGGCTGCGCGAGGGCGGGTTCACCCGGATCTCGTTCGGCATGCAGTCGGCGGTCCCGCACGTGCTGGCCACGCTCGACCGCACCCACGACCCCGCGCGCGTGCCGCAGGCGGTCCGCTGGGCTCGGGAGGCCGGCTTCGAGCAGGTGAGCGTCGACCTGATCTACGGCACGCCGGGGGAGTCCGTCGACGACTGGCGCACCACGCTGGACGCCACAGTCGCGCTCGAGCCCGACCACGTGTCCGCGTACGCCCTCATCGTCGAGGACGGGACGGCCTTCGCCCGCAAGGTCCGCCGCGGCGAGGTGGTCATGCCCGACGACGACGAGACGGCCGACAAGTACCTGCTCGCCGACGCGGTTCTGTCCGACGCCGGTCTCGGGTGGTACGAGCTGTCGAACTGGGCCCGTGACGACGCCGCCCGCTGCCGCCACAACCTGCTGTACTGGCACGGCGCCGACTGGTGGGGCGTGGGCCCTGGGGCGCACTCGCACCTGGCGGGCCGGCGTTGGTGGAACGTCAAGCACCCGGCCGCGTACGCGCAGCGTCTGGAGCGCGGCGAGACGGTCGAGGCGGGCAGCGAGGTCGTCGACGCGGCTGGTCGTCGGCTCGAGCAGGTGATGCTCGAGCTGCGCCTGCGCGAGGGTCTGCCCCTCGACGCGCTCGACCCCGCGGGACGCGCCGAGGTGCCCGACCTGCGCGACCGCGGCCTGGTCGGCGGTGACGAGCGTCTCGTCCTCACGCTCGAGGGCCGGCTGCTCGCCGACGCCGTCGTGCGACAGCTCACCCCATAACGGAGGTTTCTCTCACTTTTAGGGACTTTAGTCATTCGTGAGGCAGGACCTTCGTCGAGGACTTACGGTTCCCCTGGGAGAACAAGCAATCTCGGGGAGTTGGTGAGGGAGCAATGCGCATCGCGCATTGGCCAACGGTGATCAGCATGGTCATCGGGGTGGTCATTTTTGGTATACCGACATCGGCGGACGCGGCACGGACCGTGCTCTGCACGAGCTACGCGCAGTGCAAGGCGAAGGGCTTCACGGACGGCGGCTACGGCTCCGTCCGGTCGACGTCCTACTGGAACCAGACGCCGGGCCGCAACTGCACGAACTACGTCGCCTACCGGCTGACGAAGAACCGTCTGGTGGCCCGCCCGCCCGGCACCGACGCAGCCCGCACGTGGGGCCGCGCGGCCCGGGCGGCCGGCATCCCGGTGCGGACCTACCTTCCGCGTCGCGGCGACGTCGCCTGGTGGGACGCCTACAAGGGCTACTCCGGTGCGAAGGGTCACGTCGCAATCGTCGAGCGGGTCCGCGCCGACGGCTCGATCGTGGTCTCGGAGGACAACATCAACGGCACGTTCATGTGGCGCGTCGTCCGTCGCGGCTCGGCGTGGCCGTCGGGCTTCGTCCGCTACCCGACGTCGGACGGGTCGCCGTCGGGCCTGCTCGAGTCGATGAGGTCCGAGGACGGCAAGGTCTCCGTCAGCGGCATGGCCAGCGAGCCCGACCGCTGGGGCAAGGAGGTCGACTACACGGTGGCGCTCGGCGCTCCGCTCGACGCGGCGAACGGGGTGCGGCCCGTCGAGACCTTCTCGTTCAGCACGGTCTACTACAAGTTCACGTGGCGGCGCACCGTGCAGACGCGGGGACCTGTCCGGGCCTACCTGTACGCGCACAACACCGAGCGCACCCGGGGGAAGGACACCCTGCTGGGCGTCGCCACCCTCGACCTCGTCGAGGACGGGAGCGTGCTCGGACGGGTGCTGCCGCGGACGGAGTGGCTCACGCCGCCCGTCCCCGCACCGACCCCGACGGTGCCGCTGGTGGAGACGGTGCTGCAGGACTGAGGGAGGCGCGACGGCCCGGAACCGCGTGGTCTCGGGCCGTCGCGCTGACCAGACGCAGGCGGTACCGCGATGAGCCGCCGGCTACGGCGCGGTGACGAAGTCGATGAGCTCCTCGACGCGGCCGAGGAACTCCGGCTCGAGGTCGGTCCAGGAGTCGACCCGCGAGAGGATGTGCTGCCACGCCCGTGCGACGTCGGCCTGCTCCGCGTGCGGCCAGCCGAACGCGGCGCACACCCCGCGCTTCCACTCGAGGTGGCGGGGGACGACGGGCCACGCGGCCACGCCGAGCCGGGCGGGCTTCACGGCCTGCCAGACGTCGACGTACGGGTGGCCGACCACGAGCACGTGCGGGCGGCCCGACAGCCGTGCCGCGATGCGCGACTCCTTCGAGCCGGGCACGAGGTGGTCCACCAGGATCCCGAGCCGGCGGTCCGGACCCGGGTCGAAGTCGTCGACCACGCCGACCAGGTCGTCGACGCCGTGCAGCATCTCCACGGCGACGCCCTCGACGCGCAGGTCGTCGCCCCAGACCTTCTCGACCAGCTCGGCGTCGTGCTTGCCCTCGACGAGGATGCGGCTCGGCAGGGCCACCCGGGCCCGCTGGCCGGCCACCGCGCGCGACCCCGAGGCCGTCCGCGTGGGCTGCTGCGGGCCGGCGGTGGACGGGGCGACCAGCACCACCGGCCTGCCCTCGAGCAGGAAGCCCGGTCCGAGCGGGAAGACCTTGACCTTCAGGTGCCGGTCCTCCAGGGCCACGGTGCCGAGGTCGCGCTCGACGCGCACCACCTCACCGCACCAGCCCGTCGTGACCTCCTCGACGACCATGCCCGTCTCGGCGGGCACCTCGGTCGAGCGGCCCCGCGGGGGTGCCTTCCAGTCGCCGGCGAGCACGTCGTCGCCGTAGCGGTCCCGACCCCGGGTCTCAGCCATGGAGCACGCCCAGGAGCGTCTGGTGGAAGGCCTCGAGGTCGTCGCGGCCGATCTCGCCGCTGCTCGTGAGGATCCGCGTGGAGGAGCGGGTCAGCCCGACGGCCAGGTCGACGGCCTGGGCCCAGCTGAGTCGCGCGGTGCTCGGGACGACGTCGAGGGGCGGCACGAGGTCGCCGAGGGCGACGGTGTCGCCGTCGGGGACGACGAGCACCAGCTCGCCGCCGACGGGGCCGTGCCCGAGGTGCACGACCTCGACGAAGAGGTCGCCGAGGTCGGCGGCCCACACGGAGCTCAGCGTCCCGCCGCGCGACTCGTGCAGGAGGAACGTGCCGTCGGAGAGCGTCACCCGCCGCGGCCGGTACGTCAGGGTGCGCGAGCGACCCGTGACCGAGACGACCTCACCCTCGCTCCCGATTGCTCCCACGGCGCTAGACTGGCACTTGCGCCTGGCGAGTGCCAAAGCGCCACGCCGCGCCGACGGACCCCGTCTGCGCCGTGCGCGCCCGAGCCCGTCCGGCGTCGTCGCACCTGAGCCACGCACCGTCCAGCCGAGACCGTCCCAGAGGAGGAGACCGCCGTGTCGGAGGAACGTCGCCTCCCGTCCGAGGACCGCCGCCTGGAGGTCCTGCGGGCCATCGTCGAGGACTACGTCGAGACCCAGGAGCCGGTCGGCTCGCGTGCCCTCGTCGAACGTCACCAGCTCGGCGTCTCACCGGCCACCATCCGCAACGACATGGCCGTGCTGGAGGAGGAGGGGCTCATCGCCCAGCCCCACACGAGCGCGGGTCGCGTGCCCACCGACAAGGGGTACCGGCTCTTCGTCGACCGGCTCTCGCAGGTCAAGGCGCTCACGTCGCCGGAACGCCGCGCCATCGAGACGTTCCTGGCCGGCGCCGTCGACGTCGACGACGTCGTGCAGCGCAGCGTCAAGGTGCTCGCCCAGCTCACGAACCAGGTCGCGATCGTCCAGTACCCGTCGCTGACCCGGTCCACGGTGCGCCACGTCGAGGTGGTGGCGCTCGAGGGCGCCCGGGTGCTCGTGGTCGTCATCACGAGCAGCGGTCGCGTGGAGCAGCGCATCGTCGAGCTCGAGTCCACGCCGAGCGACGGGCTGCTGTCCGACGTCCGCTCGCGGCTCATGACGGCCGCCGTCGGCCAGCGTCTGCCCGAGGCGTCGCTGCGCCTCGCCGACGTGATCGGGACGTTCGCGCCCGCCGACCGGCCCCTCGTGACCTCCGTGGTCACCACGCTCACCCACGTCTTCTCCGACGAGCGCAGCGACGAGCGCGTCGCCGTCGGGGGCACCGCCAACCTCGCCCGGTTCGGTCGCGACTTCGACACCTCCATCCGGCCCGTGCTGGAGGCGCTGGAGGAGCAGGTCGTGCTGCTGAAGCTGCTCGGCGAGGCCACCACCGACCCCACCGTGCGCATCGGTCTCGAGACCGGCACCGAGGGACTGCCCGGCACCGCGGTCGTCTCCTCTGCGTACGGCTCCTCCGAGCAGGCGCTCGCCATGCTCGGCACGCTCGGACCCACCCGCATGGACTACCCCGGAACCATGGCCGCCGTCGGCGCGGTCGCCCGCTACGTCGGGCGACAGCTCGCGGACGGCTGAACAGGACGAAGGACGTATGGCACAGGACTACTACGCGCTGCTCGGCGTCTCCCGGTCGGCGACGCCCGAGGAGATGAAGAAGGCGTACCGCAAGCTGGCACGTCAGCTGCACCCGGACGTGAACGACGCCCCTGACGCCGCCGACCGCTTCAAGGAGGTCACGACGGCGTACGAGGTGCTCTCCGACCCGCAGAAGCGCGCCGTGTACGACCGCGGCGGCAACCCGCTCGGCGGCGGTGGCGGCACTGGCGGCTTCGGCGGGGGCGCCGGGTTCAGCTTCGACGACATCATGGACGCCTTCTTCGGCGGTGGTGGTGGCAGCAGCCGTGGCCCGCGCTCGCGCGTGCAGCGCGGCCAGGACGCGCTGCTGCGTCTGCAGGTCGACCTCGCGGAGGCCGCGTTCGGCGTCACCCGCGAGATCAAGGTCGACACCGCCGTCGTCTGCGAGCGCTGCTCGGGCAGCGGCGCCGAGGACGACTCGGCCACCGTCACCTGCGGCACGTGCCACGGCCACGGCGAGGTCCAGCAGGTCCAGCGCACGCCCCTCGGCAGCGTCCGCACGGCACGTCCGTGCCCGACGTGCCACGGGTTCGGCACCGTCATCCAGGACCCGTGCCACGAGTGCCACGGCGACGGCCGCGTGCGCTCGCGCCGCTCGATCACGGTCTCCATCCCGGCGGGCGTCGACCAGGGCACCCGCATCCAGCTCGCCGGCGAGGGCGAGGTCGGCCCCGGCGGCGGCCCGGCCGGCGACCTCTACATCGAGGTCGAGGTGGCCCGCCACCCCGTCTTCACCCGCAAGGGCGACCAGCTGCGCTGCCAGGTGACGCTGCCGATGACGGCGGCCGCGCTCGGCACGCACGTCGACCTGCCCACGCTGGAGGCCGACCTCGCCGACGAGGACGGTCCCGAGGTCGTGGGCCTGGAGGTGCCGGCCGGCATCCAGTCGGGCGAGACGCTGACGCTGCGCGGCCAGGGCGTGCCGCGGCTGCGGGGACCGGGCCGCGGCGACCTCGTCGTCGAGGTCGTCGTGCAGACCCCGGACGAGCTCGACGACGCGCAGCGCGACCTGCTGAAGCAGCTGGCCGCCCTCCGCGACGAGGAGCGTCCCGAGGCGCAGCTCGGCAGCACCCACCGCGGCAGCGTCTTCGGCCGCATCAAGGACGCGTTCCGCTGAGCGGTGCCCTCGTGGTCGGCCGCCGCGTGCGGTAGGAAGGACCCATGAGCTCCAGCGCCGACTGCCTGTTCTGCAAGATCGTGGAGGGCGAGGTGCCCGCCGACGTCGTCGCGCAGGACGAGCACGCGGTGGCGTTCCGCGACATCAGCCCGCAGGCGCCCACGCACGTCCTTGTCATCCCGCGCGTGCACCAGCCCGACGTCGGCAGCCTCGCCGAGGCGGAGCCGGAGGCGGCCGTCGGGCTGCTGCGGCTGGCCCGTCGCGTGGCCGACGAGGCGGGCGGCTCCTACCGGCTCGTCTTCAACACCGGCGCCGACGCCCACCAGACGGTGTTCCACTGCCACGGGCACGTGCTCGCCGGACGCTCGCTCGGCTGGCCCCCGGGCTGATCCGCCGGCGGTCCGGTCCGCGCGCTGTCGACGTGTCGGCGCGTCCCCGTACCATGGACGCACACATGACTCCTGATTCTCTCGGGGACCGGCGTCCCCACACGTTCACCGTCCCGACCAGCATCGACACCGTCTCCCTCTACGGACCGGGCGACGAGTACCTGCGGATCGTCGAGGACGCCTTCGACGCGGCGGTCCACGCGCGGGGCAACCAGCTGACCGTCACCGGCGAGCCCGCCGAGGTCGCGCTCGTGGAGCGGCTGCTCGACGAGCTCGTCGCCATCGTGCGCACGGGCCAGGGGCTCACCGCCGAGACGGTCGAGCGGTCCATCGGCATGCTGCGCACCGAGACGCAGGAGCGCCCGGCCGAGGTGCTCAGCCTGAACATCCTGAGCAACCGCGGCCGCACCATCCGGCCGAAGACGCTGAACCAGAAGAAGTACGTCGACGCCATCGACCAGAACACCATCGTCTTCGGCATCGGCCCGGCCGGTACCGGCAAGACCTACCTCGCGATGGCCAAGGCCGTGCAGGCGCTGCAGGCCAAGGAGATCACCCGCATCATCCTCACCCGTCCGGCCGTCGAGGCGGGGGAGCGGCTCGGGTACCTGCCCGGCACCCTGAGCGAGAAGATCGACCCGTACCTGCGCCCGCTCTACGACGCACTGCACGACATGCTCGACCCCGAGACGATCCCCAAGCTGCTCACGAGCGGCACCATCGAGATCGCCCCGCTGGCCTACATGCGCGGCCGCACGCTGCAGGACGCCTTCATCATCCTCGACGAGGCGCAGAACACCACGCCCGAGCAGATGAAGATGTTCCTGACCCGCCTCGGCTTCGGCTCGCAGATCGTCGTCACCGGCGACGTGAGCCAGGTCGACCTCCCGTCGGGCCAGAAGAGCGGCCTGCGGGTCGTGCGCGACATCCTCGCGGACGTCAAGGACATCCACTTCGCGACCCTGACGTCGAGCGACGTGGTGCGGCACAAGCTCGTCGGGCGCATCGTCGCCGCGTACGACGCGTTCGAGAACGAGTCGGCCCCGGCCGCGGGACAGGTGGACCATGAACGTCGACGTCCTCGATGAGTCCGGCCAGGGCGTCGACGTCGTCGCCCTCACCCGGCTGTGCCGCTTCGTCATGCGGCGCATGCGGCTGCACCCGGCCACCGAGCTGACCGTCCGCCTCGTCGACACCGACACGATCGCGGTGCTCAACGAGCAGTGGATGGACAAGAAGGGCCCGACCGACGTCCTGTCCTTCCCGATGGACGAGCTCTCGCCCGGGCGTCGCGACCGCGAGCCGGAGGAGGAGCCCGAGGGCTACCTCGGCGACATCGCCCTCTGCCCGCAGGTGGCGGCGCAGCAGGCCCCGGCGGCCGGCCACGACGTCTCCGACGAGATCGACCTGCTCACCACCCACGGCATCCTGCACCTGCTCGGCTTCGACCACGCCACCCCCGAGGAGCACGCCGAGATGTTCGGCATCCAGGGTCGGCTGCTGCTGGAGTGGCAGCAGGTCGCGGCAGGTGGCGACGTCGAGGACGGCGTCGTCGAGCCTCGGCCGAGCGCCGACGGAGGCAGCCTGCGATGACGGTCGCGATCGTCGCGTCGGTCGTCCTGGCGGTCGCCGCGGGCACGCTGGCGAGCGTCGATGCCGCGCTCTCGTCGTTCTCGCGGGCCCGTGCCGCGGAGCTGCGCGAGGAGGGACGTGGCGGTGCCGTGCCCCTCGGGCGGATCCTCGAGGACCCCGCCCCGGCCCTCAACACCGTCCTGCTGCTGCGGGTGGTGTGCGAGACGGCGGCGGTCGTCCTCGTCGCGCTCGTGGTCGACGACGTCGTCGACGGGCTGTGGTGGCAGATCGTGGTCGCCGTGGCGATCATGGTCGTCGTCTCCTACGTCCTCATCGGCGTCGGCCCGCGGACGCTCGGCCGCCAGCACTCCGAGGCCGTGGCGCTCGCGTCGGCCGGTCCGGTACGTCTGCTCACCGCCCTGCTCGGGCCGGTGCCGCGCCTGCTCATCGTGCTCGGCAACGCCCTCACCCCCGGACGCGGCTTCCGCGAGGGACCGTTCGCGTCGGAGGTCGAGGTCCGTGAGCTCGTCGACCTCGCCGCCGCGAACAGCGTCATCGAGTCCGACGAGTCGCGCATGATCCAGTCCGTGTTCGAGCTGGGCGACACCATCGTCCGCGAGGTCATGGTGCCGCGTCCGGACCTGGTGTTCATCGAGCAGTCCAAGACGCTGCGCCAGGCGATGTCGCTGTGCCTGCGCAGCGGCTACTCGCGGGTGCCCGTCATCGGGGAGAACCTCGACGACGTGCTGGGCATGGCCTACCTCAAGGACGTCACCAAGCGGGTGTTCGACAACCACGTCGCGGAGTCGACCGAGCGGGTCGACTCCATCATGCGTCCGTGCCTGTTCGTGCCCGACACGAAGCCCGCCGACGACCTCCTCAAGGAGATGCAGGCGCAGCGCACACACGTCGCGATCGTCGTCGACGAGTTCGGCGGCACGTCCGGCATGGTCACGATCGAGGACATCCTCGAGGAGATCGTCGGCGAGATCACCGACGAGTACGACACCGAGCCCGATGAGCTCGAGAGCCTCTCCGACGGCTCCTACCGGGTGAGCGCCCGGTACGACGTCGACGACCTCGGCGAGCTGTTCGACGTCGACCTCGACGACGAGGACGTCGACTCGGTCGGCGGCCTGCTCGCGAAGCACCTCGGCAAGGTCCCCATCCCCGGCAGCACGGTGGAGGTCGAGGGCCTGCGGCTCGTGGCCGAGGCCCCCAGCGGCCGCCGCAACCGCATCGGGCGCGTGCACGTCTCACGCCTCGACGTCCCGTCCGACCCCGTCCCCGGAGGATCCCGTGGCTGACCCCACCCCCGTCGCCCCTGCCCACACGGTCGAGCCGGCCCCCGGGCCCGAGGACGCCAAGCTCGCCACCCTGGCCCGCGCCACCCGCGCGCGCACCCAGGCGCCCGCGGGTGCCGCCGTGCGCGACCTCGACGGTCGCACCTACGCCGCGGCCGACGTCGCGCTGGCGTCGCTGACCGTCGGTGCGCTCGACCTCGCCGTCGCCATGGCGGTCTCCTCCGGGGCCCGGGGCCTCGAGGCGGCGCTCGTCGTCGCCGACGCCCTGCCCGACGTGGGCGCGGTGCGCGACCTGGCCGGCACGGGCGTCCCGGTGTTCCGTGCCGACGCGTCGGGCACGGTCGTCGAGGGGAGCACGACGTGACGTTCCGCTCCGGCTTCGCCTGCTTCGTCGGCCGTCCCAACGCGGGCAAGTCGACGCTCACCAACGCCCTCGTCGGCGAGAAGGTGGCGATCACCTCCTCCAAGCCGCAGACCACCCGGCACGCGATCCGCGGGCTGGTGCACCGCGACGACGCGCAGCTCGTCCTGGTCGACACGCCGGGACTGCACCGGCCGCGCAACACGCTCGGCCAGCGCCTGAACGACATCGTCCGCACCACCTGGTCCGAGGTCGACACCATCGCCATGTGCTTCCCGGCCGACCAGAAGGTCGGGCCGGGCGACCGCTTCCTCGTCGAGGAGCTCGCGAAGATCCGGCGCACGCCCGTGCTGGCCGTCGTGACGAAGACCGACCTCGTCGCCCCCGAGCGGGTGGGGGAGCAGCTGCTCGCGGTCCAGGCCGCCGGGGACGCCGCCGGGCTCGTGTGGCGCGACCTCGTGCCGGTCTCCGCCGTCGCGGGCGACCAGGTCGACCTGCTCGCCGACCTGCTCGTCGGCACGTTGCCCGAGGGCCCGCCGATGTACCCGGAGGGCCAGCTGACCGACGAGCCCGAGGAGACCATCGTCGCGGAGATCGTCCGCGAGGCTGCCCTGGAGGGCGTGCACGACGAGCTGCCGCACTCCATCGCGGTCGTCGTGGAGGAGATGGTGCCGCGCGAGGACCGACCGGCCGACCGTCCGCTGCTCGACGTGCGGGTCAACGTCTACGTCGAGCGCGACAGCCAGAAGGGCATCGTCATCGGTCGCAAGGGTGCACGTCTGAAGGAGATCGGCACCGTCTCGCGCACCCAGGTCGAGCGGCTGCTCGGCACCCCCGTGCACCTCGACCTGCACGTCAAGGTGGCGAAGGACTGGCAGCGCGACCCCAAGCAGCTGCGCAAGCTCGGGTTCTAGCCGCGCGTGGTGAAGCCGGTCTCGCCGACCGGCTCCTCCACGTCGACCGCGACGTCGGTGACGTCTGCGCGCGGCGGCCCCTGGTGGCACCAGGCGAGCACGCGCTCCACGGCGGCCCGCTCGCCCTCGAGCACCGCCTCGACCGTGCCGTCGTCACGGTTGCGCACCCAGCCGGCCACGCCGGCGGCGTGGGCCTCGCGCTCCAGCGAGGCGCGGTAGAAGACGCCCTGGACGCGACCGGACACGACGACGTGGCGACGGATCATGCCGTCCACCGTAGGTGCTGCGACGTCGACCGGCCGAGGTCCGGACGCGCGGATCCGGGACGTCGCGGCACGATGGAGGCATGCACCCGGTCGACGCGCTCGAGGAGATCGCCTTCTGGCTGGAGCGGTCGAGGGCGTCGACCTACCGCGTCGAGGCGTTCCGGCGGGCCGCCGACGTGCTACGCGGACGCGACGACGTCGAGACCCTCGTGGCGCAGGGCCGGCTGCGCTCGCTGGACGGGATCGGCGAGCGGACGGCGGGCGTCGTCCGGGAGGCCGTCGGCGGAGCGGTCCCGACCTACCTCGCGGGTCTGCGCGCCGAGAACGAGGGGCCGCTCGTCACCGGCGGGGAGCAGGTGCGCGCCGCCGTGCGGGGCGACCTGCACACCCACACCGACTGGTCGGACGGCGGCTCCCCGCTGGCGACCATGGCGCGCACCGCAGCGCGGCTCGGTCACGAGTACGTCGCGATCACCGACCACTCGCCACGGCTCACCGTCGCCAACGGGCTGACGGCCGACCGGCTCGAGGCGCAGCTGGAGCTCGTCGCCGAGGTCGACGCCGAGGTCGAGGGGGTGCGGGTCCTGTCGGGCATCGAGGTCGACATCCTCAAGGACGGCACGCTCGACCAGGACGACGATCTCCTCGAGCGGCTCGACGTCGTCGTGGCCAGCGTGCACTCCGACCTGCGAGCCGACAGCATCGCGATGACCCGACGGATGCTGCGCGCCGTCCGGCACCCGGCCACCAACGTGCTCGGGCACTGCACGGGCCGGCTGGTGGAGGGGTCGCGGGGCACGCGGCCGCCGAGCCGCTTCGACGCGCGCCGGGTGTTCGAGGCGTGCGCCGAGCACGACGTCGCGGTCGAGATCAACGCCCGGCCGGAGCGGGCCGACCCACCGGACGACCTGGTGCGGCTCGCGCTCGACCTCGGCTGCCTGTTCGCGATCGACTCCGACGCCCACGCTCCGGGACAGCTGGACTTCCTCGACCACGGCTGCGCCCGGGCTGCTGCCCTCGGCGTCCCGCTCGAGCGCATCGTGACCACCTGGCCGCTCGACGAGCTCCTGGCCTGGACCGGTCGGCGGTAGGTCAGAGCCGGGCCGCGAGCGCGGCGGCGTCGCGAGGAGCGACGGGGTCCGCCACCCGGCCGGTCACCTCGTCGTAGACGTCGATCAGCTCGCCGAGCTCGCGCACCATGCGTCGGGCGCGGGCCTCGCCGTCGCCGCAGTCGGCGCGGCACTCGCCGGCGGCCACGCGGTGCGCGGCGGCCAGGGTCGCCAGCGACCACGCCTCGGGTGCGGTCAGGTCGGGCCCGGCCGCGAAGGCCATGACGCGCGACGCCGTGCGGTGGTGCTCGGCGTGCGCAGGGTCGAGGTCACCCTCGTGCAGCGGTGCGCTGCGCGCGACGTCCCAGGCGGCCGCGACCTCGCGCGCCTGTGCGGCGGCGTCGAGCGCGTCGACGTCGTGCGACGCGAGCAGCACGTGCGCGTGGTCGGCGTAGCCCTGCACGCTGACGCGCGCCGTCGGCTCCACGAGGCGGAGCACCTGCGACGCCTGCGCGAGACGCAGCCGGGTGCGCAGCTCCACGGAGTCGTCGCCCGTGCCGAAGAGACGACCGACGAGCGGCACCAGACGGTGCCGGTCGGCGTCGCTCGCGAGGTCGTTGGCCGTGCGCGCCTCGTGGGCGAGCAGCGGGTGGGTGCACTCGGGCCGGTCGCTCCACGGCTCGCCGGCCAGGACCGACACGTACTCCATGACGCAGGCCTCGCCCGCGTCGGCGTCGTGCGCCCCGGCCGTCAGCGTGGGCAGCCCCTCGGGGAGGTTCATGGCTCCATGGTCGCAGGACGCGCCAGCGCCGTCGTGTCGACCACGCGGCGGCGTCGGTGCGCCGCGACGGCCACGACGCCGAGGGCGACGGTGGTCGCGCCCCAGACGACGGCGCCGCCCTGCAGTGCGGGCTCGACCGACGCGGGTTCCTCCCGCAGGCCGTCGGCGGCGTCGAAGCCCCGACCCCACGCCCACCACACGACACCGGCGGACACCAGCGACCCGACGGCGAGCAGGACGACCGCGACGCGCCACCCGCGCGAGTGCGCCTGCGCGGCCACGACCGGTCCGACGCCGACCGTGGCCAGTGCGCACGGCAGGCCGGCCGTCAGGGCCGCGGCGACGAGCAGGTCCATCCCGCCAGCCTAGGGCGGCCCGCACTGGTCCGGGTGACGTTCACCCGACGTCGAGCAGCGCTGCCACCGTCGCGCCGAGCTCGTAGGCTGCGGCGCGCTCGTCGTGGCCGACGTCGCCGAGCAGCTGCAGCGGGGCCGCGACGCGGCGCCAGGGGAGGGCCTGGGCGATGGACTCGACCGAGCGGACGGCGCCCTCGGTGTCGTAGCGGCCGTGCACGCACAGCGCCCACGGCAGGCGTCCGGCGTCCGCTGCTCCGCCACCGGCATCGGACCGCGCCCCGCCGCCGTCGTCACCGAGCGCTCCGCCGACGGCGAGGAAGGTGCGGTCGAAGAGGTCCTTGAGCAGGCCGGACATGTACCCGAAGTTGGCAGGACAGAGCAGCACGAGCCCGTCGGCCGCGAGGAGGTCGTCGGCCAAGGTCGCGTCAGGGGAGAGCACGCGGACGTCGACGCCCTCGATCGCGTCGTCCCGGGCTCCCGCCGCGATCTCCTCGCCGAGGAGACGGGTCGCGGTCGTGGGCGTGTGCAGCACGAGCAGGAGGGTGCTCACCGCGGCGACCCGGTGTCGAGAGCCATGCGCGTCAGTATCGCCGATCGAGGTCACGCTGGCGCCGCCCCGGGGCGCGATTCGTGGACCTGACGACGGTCCTCGGCCGAGAAACCGTCGCCAAGTCCACGAAACGCGGAAACTCCTCGTCGTCCTGCGGCGTTGTGGGGGGCAGGGGATGATGGACCGACCCCCGCACCCGACCGAGGGAGTCCCATGGACGACGCCCGAGCCGCCGCCCGCCGTGTCCTCACGAACATCGAGTCCGTCGTCGACGGCAAGCCCGAGGCAGTGCAGACCGCGGTCGTGGTGCTGCTCGCCGAGGGCCACCTGCTGATCGAGGACGTCCCCGGCGTGGGCAAGACCGTGCTCGCCCGCGCCCTCGCGCGCAGCGTCGACGGCTCCGTGCGCCGCATCCAGTTCACGCCCGACCTGCTGCCGTCCGACGTCACCGGCGTCTCGGCCTTCAATCAGCAGAAGGGCGAGTTCGAGTTCAAGCCCGGCGCGGTGTTCGCCAACATCGTCATCGGCGACGAGATCAACCGCGCCTCGCCGAAGACCCAGTCCGCTCTCCTGGAGGCCATGGAGGAGCGCCAGGTCACGGTCGACGGTCGCACCCACCGGCTGGCGACGCCGTTCAGCGTCATCGCCACGCAGAACCCCTACGACATGGAGGGCACGTACGCGTTGCCCGAGGCCCAGCGCGACCGGTTCACCGCCCGGATCTCCATGAGCTACCCCGACGTCGACGCCGAGCTGGAGATGCTGCGCGACCGCGACGTCGACAACCCCCTCGACCGGCTCCAGCCGGTCGTGACGATCGACGACGTCCGGGCGATGATCGCGCAGGCCCGTGCGGTCTTCGCGTCGGAGGCGGTGGAGCGGTACTGCGTGGCGATCACGCGGGCCACCCGCGCCGACCCGGCGCTGCGGCTCGGCGCCAGCCCCCGTGCCACCCTGCAGCTCGTGCGGGTCGCGAAGGCGCGTGCCTTCCTGGACGACCGCGACTACGTGCTGCCCGACGACGTCGACGCCCTCGCGCCGCTCGTGCTCCCGCACCGGCTCGTCCCGGCCCGGGGCTCGGCGCCCGTGGAGGAGACGGTGCGTCGCATCGTGGCCGAGACGCCGGTCCCGCAGGGTGCGGTGGAGCCCCGATGACCCCCCGGCGGGTGACCTGGGCATGAGCCTCCTGCGACAGCTGCGACGGCCCGGTCTGCGACTGACGCGTCGCGGCGCCGGGTTCCTCGCGACGTCGGCGGTGCTGCTCGCGGCGGCACCGCTGCTGTCGCTGCCCGCCCTGCTGAGCGTCTCGGCGATGCTGCTCGGCGCCGTCGTGCTGGCCGCCGTCTTCGTGCTCGTCGGTCAGGCACGCGTCGTCGTCGAGCGCCGCTTCGCCCCGGAGGTGCTCTCGCCCGGCGACACCACGACCGCCACCGTGCAGGTGACGAACCTGTCGATGCTTCCGGCCCTCGAGGCGCGCTGGACCGACACCGTCCCGTACGGCCTCAGCGCCGAGGCCAGCGGCGTGCTGCCCCCGCTCGGCGGCAGCCGCACGCGACGCTCGCGGGTGCGGTTCCGCTACCCCGTGCAGGGGCTGCGGCGGGGCCGGCACGCGCTCGGTCCGCTGCGGGTCGAGGTGGTCGACCCGTTCGGGCTCGTGCTGCGGCGCCACACCTTCGGCGACGCCCAGGACCTCGTGGTCCTGCCTCGGCGGCACGCGCTGGACGCGGGATCCGCCCGCGGGCTGGACGAGGGAGTCGCCGCGCAGGGTGCGGCGCACCGCGCGGGGATCGGCGAGGACGACCTCGTCGCCCGCAGCTACCTGCCCGGCGACGCGCTGAAGCGGATGCACTGGAAGGCCACCGCGCACCGCGGCGAGCTCATGGTGCGCCAGGAGGAGCAGCAGGACGACCCGAGGATCGGCGTCGTCGTCGATCCTGACGCGGCCTCCTTCGGCACCGCCCGCGAGCGCGACGGGTGGTCGTACTCGCCCGAGCTGGAGTGGGCGGTCAGCGCGGCCGCCTCGATGGTGGACCACCTCGTGCGCGCCGGCTTCGCCGTCACCCTCCGCGCTCCGGACGACGCGGTCGACCGGCTGCTCGACCACACCGAGGCCGTCGAGGAGGCCCTCGTCGACCTCGCGGTCCTCGAGCCGGTGGCGGGGGTCGACCCTGCCGATGCCGACCCGGGGGAGCGGACCGTCGTGGCCGTGCTCGGCCGCCCCGACGTCGCGCGCGCCCAGGCCTGGACCGAGGCGCTGGCCGGCGCCACGAGCGTCCTCGCCCTCGTGGCCGCCGGGACGCGCGGGCCTGCGCTCGAGGTGCTCGAGCGCGCCGGGTGGCGGCACGTCCCGTACACCGCCCACGACGACGTGGCCGAGGTCTGGTCGCAGCTGGGGGTGAGTCGCACCCGTGCTGCGTCCTGAGGCCTCGACCCGGCGTCGCGCCGCCGCCGTGCCGCGACGTCCCTGGCTCGACCAGCTCCTCGTCGTCGGCGCCCTCGCCGTGCTCCTGCTGGGGTACGACACGGTCGTCGAGGGGCGGGACTGGTGGGTGACCACGACGCTCGTCGCCGGCCTGGTCGCCCTCGTCTGCGCCGTGCTCGGCAGTCTCGCGCCGCGGTTCGCCGTCCCGGTCGGGCTCCTCGTGCTCGTGGTGGTGCTCGGGTGGGTCTTCGTGCCCGCGACGTTCGCCGGACCGCTGCCCACCGCAGCCACCTTCCAGGGCCTCGGCGAGGCACTGTCGCGGGCCCAGGTGCTCGTCATGGAGGAGGCGGCGCCGGCGGCTGCCGCACGTCCGCTCGTGCTGCTGCTCGCCGGTGCCTTCGGCCTGCTCGTCCTGGTGCTCGACGTCGTGCTCCGCGCCCGCGTCGGCGTGCTCCTGACCGGGGTCGTGCTGGTGGCCGTGTACGCCGCACCGGCCCTCGTCTCGGGCGAGACGCCGTCGGTCTGGGTCTTCGCGGGCGCCGCGGCGTGCTGGCTCGCGCTCCTGCGCACCCGCACCGCGACGACGTCCGCCGGCTGGGCGTCGCTGGTGCCGGCCCTCGGGCTCGGTGGGTCGGCCCTGCTCGTCGGCGCGCTGCTGCCGCCCGTCCTTCCCGACGTCACCGCCGTCGCGAAGCCCTGGGGCGAGCCGCCGCCCCAGGTGTTCGGACGCGGCATCAACCCGATGCTCCAGCTGGGGCAGAACCTGCGTCGCAACAGCACCACCGTCTCCGCCCGCTACACGACCACGCTGCAGGACCCGCCGTACCTCAAGGTCGCCACGCTGCGCGACTTCCGGGGGCGCACCTGGCGTCCCGCCACGGGCGACGACGGCGACCCGTTCGAGAGCCGCATCGGCATCGAGCCCCAGGTCGAGACGAGCGAGGAGACCACGACCGTCCGGATCGCCGACCTGCGCAGCAGCATGCTCCCGGTGCCGTACCCGGTGCTCGACGTCGACGGGCTGCGCGGTGCGTGGTCGCTGCGTCGCACGGGCCTGACCATCAGCTCCGACAGCTCGACCACGCGCGACCAGCAGTACACGGTCACGAGCCTCGAGCGCCTGCCGACGGCCGAGCAGATGCGGGCGCTGGTCACCTCGTCGAGCGCCGTCCCCGCCGACTACACCGCCCTGCCCGACGACGTGCCGCCGATCGTCGCCTCGACGGCGCGCGAGGTCACCGCCGACGCCACCAACGACTACGACCGCGCCCTCGCGCTGCAGGACTACTTCCGCCAGAACTTCGTCTACTCCGAGACCGCCCCGGTGGCCGAGGACTACGACGGCAACGGCGTCGGCGTGCTGGGCACCTTCCTGCAGGAGAAGGCCGGCTACTGCGTCCACTTCTCCTCCGCGATGGCCGTCATGGCCCGGGAGCTCGGGATGCCGTCGCGGATCGCGGTCGGCTACGCGCCCGGCCAGGCCGCCGGCGTCGACGACGACGGCGACACCGAGTACGAGGTCACGTCCGACGACCTCCACGCCTGGCCCGAGATCTACTTCGACGGGGTCGGCTGGGTGGGCTTCGAGCCGACGCCGGGCGTGGGCTCGCGCACCGGCTTCGAGGAGCCGGAGGGCACGCCGGAGAGCGCGGAGCAGGCGGCACCCCAGGACCAGCCCTCGCAGCGACCGAGCGACGCCGCCGCCGAGGAGGGCTCGGTGACGCCGGAGGCCTCGGCCGCCGACTCCCAGGCCCCGACGGCCCCCCGCACCGCCCTCACCGTCGCGGTCGTCCTCCTGCTCGCGGCGCTGCTGCCCGGTCTGCTGCGCAGCCTGCTGCGTCGGCGTCGCCTGGCCGCCTCCGACCCGGAGCCGTGGTGGCGCGAGGTGGAGGCGTCGGCCGTCGACGTCGGGCTCGAGGTCCCACGGTCCGGGACGCCCCGGGCGCTCGTCGACGTCGTCGGTGCTCGCGCCGATCCCGAGGACCTGCGCCGGGTGCTCACCGCCGTCGAGCGCTCGCGCTACGCCCGGCCCGGCACCGACGTCGCCGACGAGCGCGACGCCGCCCGCCGGGTGGTCGAACGGGTCCGCGCGGCCGGGTCGCGCGGGGAGCGGCTGCGGGCGCTGCTGCTCCCGCGGTCGCTCCTGCGGCGACGCTGACTCAGCCCGGCACGTCGAGCATGAGCTTCTTCTGCACCTTGCCCATGGCGTTGCGCGGCAGTGACGGCACGAACCGGACCTCCCGCGGCCGCTTGTGCCACGACAGGTCGGCCGCGACGTGCTCGACCATGCGTGCGGCGAGGGCGTCGTCCGCATCCTCCGGCGCGACGACCGCGTAGGCGACGATGCGCTGGCCGAGGTCCTCGTCGGGCAGGCCCAGCACGGCCACCTCCTGCACCTCCGGCAGGGCGAGCAGGGACGTCTCGATCTCCCCGGCGCCGATGCGGTAGCCCCCGGACTTGATGAGGTCGACCGACTCGCGACCGACGATCCGGTGGAAGCCGTCGGCGTCCACGACGGCGAGGTCGCCCGTGGCGAACCACCCGTCGGGGCCCAGCACCTCGGCGGTCGTCTCGGGCAGGTTCAGGTAGCCGTCGAACAGCATCGGGCCGCTGACCTCCAGCCGGCCGACGGTCTCGCCGTCCGCCGGCACCTCGCGGCCGTCCTCGGCACGCAGGCGGGTGCGGGCCTCGCCCACCGGGAGTCCGACCCAGCCGGGCCGGCGCTCGCCGTCGGCGCGTGTGCTGAGCGTGATCATGGTCTCCGTCATGCCGTAGCGCTCCACGAGCGCGTGGCCCGTGAGCTCGCGCAGCCGCTCGAAGACGGGCACGGGCAGCGGGGCGCTGCCCGACACGAGCAGCCGGGCGCCGGACAGGGCGCGCGCGGCCTCGGGGTCGCGCGCGACGCGGGTCCAGACGGTCGGCACGCCGAAGTAGACCGTGGCGGGCGTCGCCGCGTAGGCCTGCGGCGTCGGGCGGCCGGTGTGCACGACGCGCGACCCCAGGTGCAGCGACCCGAGCACGCCCAGCACGAGCCCGTGCGTGTGGAACAGCGGAAGGCCGTGCGCGACGACGTCGTGGCCCGTCCAGCCCCAGGCGTCGGCGAGCCCCTCGATGCCGGTCCGCAGGGCCCGGTGGCTCAGCACCACGCCCTTCGGCGCCCCGGTGGTCCCCGACGTGTAGAGCACGATGGCCGTCTCGGTCTCCGCGACCGGGGCGGGCAGGTCGTCGGGTCGGTCCCGGGCCGGGACGTCGTCGGCCACGGTCGGCACTTCGACGACCGGCAGGTCCACGCCCTCGCGCGGCGGCCCGGCCCAGCAGGTCGCGCCGGAGTCGGTCACGACGTGCGCGGTCTCGGCCGGACCGGCGTCGGGCGGCACCGGCACCACGGGCACGCCGGCGAGCAGGCAGCCGCTCACGGCCACGACGGTCTCCAGCGTCGGCTCGGCGCACACGGCGACCGGTCCGGCGTCCGGCAGGCGTGCGCCGAACGCGACCGCGACCGCCCGGAGGCCGGCGCGCGACAGAGCCCGACCGTCGACCACCACGGCCTCCGGGTGGTCGGGCAGGTCGAGGTCACGCAGTGCGCGGAGGAAGGTCGTCGGGGAGGAGGACGTCATGAGAGCACCATGCCAGGGAGGATGAGGGTCAGGGTCAGGGCGACGGGACCGACGACGACCATCGACAGCCCCCATCGCGTCAGCAGGCTCGTCATGCGGGGACGGGCCTCCGGGTCGACGGTCGTGGCGACGTAGGTCGCACCGACGGTCGAGAACGGCGACACGTCGACGATCGACGCGCAGACGCCGATGGCGCAGATCATCGCCCAGCCGGGGATGCCGCCGTCGGCGATGAGCGGGAGGGCGAGCGGCACGAGCGCGGCGAGCATCCCGGTGGTCGAGGCGAAGGCCGAGATCAGGCCGGCTGCCGCGCAGAGCAGCAGCGCCGCCACGACAGGGGCGCCGACATGGGCAGCGCGCTCGCCGATCAGGTCGATGACGCCCATCTGCGTCAGCACGCCCACGTAGGTGATGATGCCGCCGACCAGGAGCACCGAGCCCCAGTCGATCCGGCTCATGGCGGCCTTCCCCGCGGCGGGGTCGACCAGCGCCAGCAGCGCGCCCAGGCCGAAGCCGATGACGCCGATGTCCGGCTCGAGGCCCCCGAGGGCCATGACCACGACCGCCACGACCAGCGCGACCATGAGCACCAGCGTGAGCACCTGGTGCGGCGTGGCCCGACCGGGCGACCGGACCTCCGCCGGGGCGTCGTCGTCGAGGGAGAGCGACGACTGGCCGTACTCCGGCAGCGCGGCGCCACGCGCGACCATGACCCGCTCCAGGCGCGGGGCCCGCGACCGGCGCCGACCGCGACCGAAGAGCACGTGCGCCACCGCCAGCAGCACGACGTTGATCACGACGGCCACCGCGAAGAGCAGCAGCGGGCTGAAGGCGATGCCCGCGGCGTCGGCCGTGCCCCACGTGATGATGCCGAACAGGCTGGTGGGGGCGAACGCGCCGGCACTGAGCCCGCAGCCCATCGACAGGGCCATGAGCATGGGGTCGATGCCGCGGCGGTGGGCGACACTCATGCCCATCGGGGCCATGACGAGGCCGCCGAGCGGCGCACCCATCGCCGAGACCAGCGCCGTGAGCGCGAAGAAGGTGGTGGGCAGGGCGGCGTCCCGGTCGCCGACCCGCGCCAGCGACGTCTCGATCAGCCAGTCGATGGTGCCGTTGCTGTGGGCGATGCCGAAGAAGTAGGTGACCCCCACGAGCAGCACGAGGATCGACAGCGGGAAGCCCGCGACCACCTCCTCCAGGCTGAGGTCGGCGATCCACAGGCCGACGAGCGCGGCGACGGGGAACAGGACGATGCCGATGTTGACGTTGCGGGCTGCGGCGATCGCGAACACGGCGACGAAGATGCCGAGGGCGACGAGCTGGGCGGTCATGGCGCCTCCAGGTGGGGGACGGCTCCCGTTCGGTCCACCTGATGGAACAGTGGGCCGGAGATCGGGACGGGCGTGTAACGTAGAGCACACTGCGGCCAAGGGCAAGCACCACACGACCACGCGCCGCGCGGATCACCGAGGAGGACCGCATGACGACGGCCAGCGTGGTGACCGCGTTCTCGGTGCTGGAGCGCGTCGCCGAACTCCAGCCGGTCGGGCTGTCCGAGCTCGCGCGGGCCGCCGACCTGCCGAAGAGCACGGTGCACCGCTGCCTGCAGACGCTGCAGGAGGTCGGCTGGGTCGAGTCGTCCGGAGGCACGGGCGCACGCTGGTCGATGAGCCTGCGGGCGCTCTCGGTCTGCGGCGGCGCAGGGGGCCGCCAGAGCCTGCGCGACCTCGCGCTGCCGCTCATGAGCGACCTGCAGCTGGTCACCACCGAGACCGTCCACCTCTGCGCGCCCGACGGCGACGTGCTGGTGCTCCTCGAACGGCTCGACACCTCCCACGCCCTCCGCGCGTTCCTGCCGCTGGGGGAGCGGATCCCGCTGCACGCCTCCGCCACCGGGCTGGCCTACCTGTCCGCCTGCCCCGACGACGTGGTCGAGCGCTACCTGGCCGGTCCCCTCGAGCCGCGGACCCCGGCGTCGCTCGTCGAGCCCGAGGCCATCCGCGCCGAGCTCGCCGCGGTGCGCGCACGCGGCTACTCGATCAACGAGAACGGCCTGTCGACCGGCATCAGCTCGCTCGGGGCACCGATCGTGTCGCGCAGCGGTGTCGTGGGCGCGCTGTCGGTGTCCGGGCCCTCGATCCGCATCGTCCCGGCGCGCTTCGAGGAGCTCGGGACGCAGGTCGTCGAGTCGGCCCGGCGCCTGGGCCGACTCCTCTGACCTGCGCTCGTCTCGCCCGCTCGCTCAGCTGGGCGGCGTGCCGTCGCCGAACGGCGACCCGCCGAGCTGCTCGCGGTGGTGCGCCGTCGTCCATCCGGAGAGGTCCGGACCCTTCGGCACGACACTCGTGGGGTTGATGTCGGTCTGCACCACGTAGTAGTGCTGCTTGATCTGCTCGAAGTCCGTCGCGTCGCCGAAGCCCGGCGTCTGGTAGAGGTCGCGCGCGTAGCCCCACAGCGCCGGCATCGTCGCCAGCGTCTGACGGTTCGCCTTGAAGTGCCCGTGGTAGACCGGGTCGAAGCGCGCCAGCGTCGTGAAGAGCCGCACGTCGGCCTCGGTGATGGTCTCGCCCATCAGGTAGCGCCGGGTCGTCAGCCGCTCCTCGAGCCAGTCCAGCGCGGTCCAGAGGCGGTCGTAGGCGGAGTCGTAGGCCTCCTGCGAGCCGGCGAAGCCGCAGCGGTACACGCCGTTGTTGACCTCGGTGAACACCCGGTGCATGACCTCCTCCATCTCGTCGCGCGTCGCGTCGGGCCAGAGGTCCGGTGCACCCTCGCGGTGGTGGTCGGTCCACTCGAAGAAGAAGTCGTGGGTGATCCAGGGGAAGTCGTTCGTGACGACCTTCCCGCTCTCGATCTCGACGACGGCAGGCACGGTGATACCGCGCGGGTAGTCGGGGTAGCGCGCGAAGTACGCGTCCTGCAGGCGCGGGATGCCGAGCACCGAGTCGACCCCGTCGGGATCGAGGTCGAAGGTCCAGCTGCGCTTGTCGTGCGTCGGTCCGGCGAGCCCGAGCGACAGGGCGTCCTCCAGCCCCAGCAGGCGGCGGACGATGACCGTGCGGGTCGCCCACGGGCACGCGAGCGCGGCGACGAGCCGGTACCGGCCGGCCTCCACGGGCCAGGTCGGCGCGTCGTCCACGGGCGGCTTGCCGGTGCCCGCGCGGTCGTCGACCGGGGCGCCCCCCTGCCGCGTGATGCGGTCGGGGATGTAGTTCATGTCGCGGTCGAACTCCTCGCCGCTCGTGACGTAGGAGCCCGCCGTGGACTGGTCGTCGCTGCTGGTGTCGCTGCTCATGGCCCCAGTCTGTCCGAGGCCGCCCACGGCCGCAGCGTGGTGGTCGCCGCGGACGGTGGGGTAGGCTGGCCGCGATGTACGCGAGCCGACTCCTTCTCTGCCGCGTCGAGGTCCACTAGGTCGGGCCCCTCGGCGCGGAGTTCGTCATGCACCGACCGCACGACCCCTGACGAGCACCCCGAGGAAGACACCGATCATGACCCTGCCCAACAACGTCGTCTCGCCGCAGAAGGCCTCGCCCATGCCGTTCGGGCGCTACCGCCCGTTCGCGCCCATCGACCTGCCCGACCGCACCTGGCCGTCGGCGACCATCACCCAGGCCCCGCGCTGGCTCTCCACCGACCTGCGCGACGGCAACCAGGCCCTCATCGACCCCATGACCCCGGTGCGCAAGCGCCGCATGTTCGAGCTGCTCGTGCGCATGGGCTACCAGGAGATCGAGGTCGGCTTCCCGTCGGCCAGCGAGACCGACTTCGCGTTCGTGCGCTCGTTGATCGAGGAGGACGTCATCCCCGACGATGTCACGATCTCGGTGCTGACCCAGGCGCGCGAGGACCTCATCGAGCGGACCACGCAGGCGCTGACCGGCGCCCGCCGCGCGAACATCCACCTCTACAACGCCGTCGCGCCCCTCTTCCGTCGCGTCGTGTTCAACGCCTCCAAGGACGAGGTGCGTGCCATCGCCACGCGCGGCACCGAGCTGGTCATGAAGCACGCCGAGCAGCACATGCCCGGCACCGCGTTCGGGTACCAGTACAGCCCCGAGATCTTCACCGGCGCCGAGCTGGAGTTCAGCGTCGAGGTCTGCAACGCGGTCATGGACGTTTGGCAGCCCGAGGACGGTCGCGAGATCATCCTCAACCTGCCGGCCACCGTCGAGATGGCCACGCCCAACACGTACGCCGACCAGATCGAGTGGTTCGGCCGCAACGTCGAGCACCGCGAGAACGTCGCGATCAGCCTGCACCCGCACAACGACCGCGGCACCGCCGTCGCTGCCACCGAGCTGGCCCTGATGGCCGGGGCGGACCGGGTCGAGGGCTGCCTGTTCGGCCACGGCGAGCGCACCGGCAACGTCGACCTCGTCACCGTCGGCATGAACCTGTTCAGCCAGGGCATCGACCCGCAGATCGACTTCACGGCCGGGGGCATCGGCATCGACGAGGTGCGCCGCACCGTCGAGTACTGCACGAGCCTGCCGGTGCACCCGCGCCACCCGTACGCGGGCGACCTCGTCTACACGGCCTTCTCCGGCTCCCACCAGGACGCCATCAAGAAGGGCCTGGAGGACCTCGACCGGATCGCCGCCGAGCAGGGCGTCGACGTGTCCGAGGTGCCGTGGGAGGCGCCCTACCTGCCCATCGACCCGCACGACGTCGGCCGCACCTACGAGGCCGTCATCCGCGTCAACAGCCAGTCCGGCAAGGGCGGCGTCTCCTACCTGCTGAAGACCGAGCACCAGCTCGACCTGCCGCGTCGCCTGCAGATCGAGTTCAGCCGGGTCGTGCAGAGCCTCACCGAGGGCGAGGCCGGCGAGATCTCCGCCGACGGCATCTGGACGGCGTTCAGTCAGGAGTACCTCGAGCGCGAGGAGCCGTACTCCCTCGTGACCTTCACGTCCACCACGTCGTCCGACGGCCACGACCAGCAGGTCGTCGACCTCGTCGTCCGTGGCGAGGAGCGCTCCTTCAAGGGCGAGGGCAACGGTCCGGTCGACGCGTTCGTCGATGGGATGCGCCAGGCCGGCGCCGACATCCGCGTCCTCGACTACACCGAGCACGCGCTCTCGGCAGGTGGCGACGCCCTCGCCGCCGCCTACGTCGAGGCGGAGATCGCCGGCGAGATCGTGTGGGGCGTGGGCATCCACGCCAACATCGTCACCGCCTCGCTGCGGGCCGTCGTCTCCGCCGCCAACCGTGCCGAGGCGCAGACCATCCCGACCGTCTAGCACGCCGCCCACGGCCCGGCACGCCCGCCAGGCCGCCCCCCCTCCCCGCTGAGTGTGACGTTTCGGGGTCGTCGCGACCCGATCCGGCCCGCGAACGTCACGCTCAGCGGGGGAGGGTGGTCCGTCCGACGAACTTCACCGGATCGTCACCGCTGGACCGTCCAGCCGGTACAGACACGGGCCCTCCTGCTGGCTAGCATCGTGTGACGTCGAGCACCCCTCGACGCCTCACCCACGCGACGCGATCCGTCGCCGGCCACAGGAGGTCCCGTGTCCCGTTCGCTCAACACCGTCGCGGTGTTCGGTCTGGGGAAGGTCGGAGAGCTGGTGGCCGACCTGCTCGTCCGCGCCCAGTTCGACGTCGTCGGCTACGACGCCGTCCCGCGCGACGACCTCCACTTCGCGTCGCACGTCGTCGACGTCGCCGACGCCACCGCCGTCCGCAAGGCGCTCACCGACGTCGACGCCGTCGTGTCCTGCCTGCCCTACCACCTGAACATCGCCGTCGCCGAGGCCGCCTACGACACCGGCACGCACTACTTCGACCTCACCGAGGACGTCCCCACCACGAACCGCGTGGTCGAGCTGAGCAGGCAGCGACCGGAGTCGGCGTTCGTGCCGCAGTGCGGCCTGGCCCCCGGCCTCATCGGCATCGTCGGTGCGTCGCTCGCCCAGGGCTTCGAGCGGATCCGCAACATCGAGCTCAAGGTCGGCGCCCTCCCGCAGAACCCCACCGGCCTGCTCGGCTACGCGTTCAACTGGTCGGCCGAGGGCGTCGTCAACGAGTACCTCAACGACTGCGAGGTCCTGCGCTCCGGCCGCCGCCAGATGGTGCCCGCCATGACCGAGAAGGAGCGCGTGTTCATCGGCGGCATCGAGCTCGAGGCCGCGCTGACGTCCGGCGGTCTCGGCACGATGTGCCAGACCTACGAGGGCCGCGTGAGCAGGCTCGACTACAAGACCCTGCGCTACCCCGGGCACTTCGACCAGATGCACTTCCTCTTCGACGAGCTCAACCTGCGCGAGCGTCGCGAGGAGGTCGGCCGGATCCTCGTCGACGCCAAGCCGCCCGTGAACGACGACATCGTCTACTTGCACGCCGCCGTCGAGGGGACGAAGGCCGGTCAGCCGTTCCGCGAGAACTACGTCCGCGGCTACCTGCCGATCGAGATCGAGGGCCGCACCTGGCGCGCCATCAGCTGGACCACGGCCGCGTCCGCCGTCTCCGTCGTCGAGCTGGTCGCCGACGGGGTCCTGCCGCACGCCGGCTTCGTCGCGCAGGAGGACATCCGCCTCGCCGACCTCTTCGCCACCACCTCCGGACAGCTGTTCGCCTCCCACGGAAAGGTCTCTCCCGCATGAGCGACGTCACCACCCGCGCCCTCGACATCCTGCAGCGACTCGGCGCCGGCAACCCCTTCGACGCCGTGCCCGACGGGGTGCAGGCCGACCTGTCCGCGACGTCGCCGATCGACGGGCACGAGATCGGCCGGCTCGCGTCGCACACCGCCACCGACGTCGCCGACGTGGTGGGCCGCGCCCACGAGGCGTTCCTGCAGTGGCGGACCGTCCCGGCACCGGTGCGCGGCCAGTTCGTGCGCGAGCTCGGCGAGCTGCTCCGCGAGCACAAGGACGACCTTGGGGCGCTCGTCAGCATCGAGGCCGGGAAGATCCTCAGCGAGGGTCTCGGCGAGGTGCAGGAGATGATCGACATCTGCGACCTGGCGGTGGGACTCTCCCGGCAGCTCCACGGCCTGACGATCGCCACGGAGCGGCCCGGCCACCGGATGATGGAGCAGTGGCACCCGCTCGGCGTCGTGGGCGTCATCAGCGCCTTCAACTTCCCGGTGGCGGTGTGGTCGTGGAACGCCGCGCTCGCGTTCGTGTGCGGCGACGCCGTGGTGTGGAAGCCGTCGGAGAAGACGCTGCTCACCGCGCTCGCGTGCCAGGCGCTCGCCGCCGAGGCGGCCCGCCGCACGGGCGCGCCGGAGCACCTGTCGCAGGTCGTGCTCGGCGCCCGTGAGGTGGGCGAGGCGCTCGTCGACGACCCGCGCGTGCCGCTCGTCTCGGCCACCGGGTCGACGCGCATGGGCAAGGAGGTCGCTCCGCGCGTCGCCGCCCGCCTGGGCCGCTCGTTGCTCGAGCTGGGTGGCAACAACGCAGCCGTCGTCGCGCCGTCCGCCGACCTCGACCTCGCGGTGCGCGGCATCGTGTTCTCCGCCGTGGGCACGGCCGGCCAGCGGTGCACGTCGCTGCGTCGTGTGATCGTCCACGAGAGCATCAAGGACGAGCTCGTCGAGCGTCTGGCCAAGGCGTACGCGACGCTGCCCGTCGGTTCCCCGCTGGAGCCGACCACGCTCGTCGGCCCGCTGGTCGACCAGGCGTCGTTCCGGGCGTTCGGCGACGCGATCAGCCGCGCCCAGGCCGACGGGGGCACGCTCGTCACCGGCGGCGCGCAGGACGTCGCCGCCAGCGACGCGACCGGCGGCGGCTACTACGTGCAACCCGCCATCGTCGACATGCCCGGCCAGACCGACGTCGTCAAGGAGGAGACGTTCGCACCGATCCTCTACGTCCTGACCTACTCCTCCTTCCAGGACGCGCTCGCGCTGCACAACGACGTCGCCCAGGGGTTGTCGTCGTCGATCTTCACCCTCGACGTGCGCGAGGCGGAGACGTTCGTGTCGGCGGTCGGCTCCGACTGCGGCATCGCCAACGTCAACATCGGCCCGTCGGGTGCCGAGATCGGTGGCGCGTTCGGCGGCGAGAAGGACACCGGCGGCGGTCGCGAGTCCGGCTCCGACGCGTGGCGCGCCTACATGCGTCGCGCGACGAACACGGTCAACTACTCCACCGAGCTGCCGCTGGCCCAGGGCGTGGAGTTCGTGTGAGCCGCGTCGGTGCCACGGAGCTGCGCGCCCGGTTCGCCGCCGCGCTGTCCGAGCTCTACGGCTCCGAGGTGCCGGCGTACACGACGCTCGTCGAGGCGTGCGAGCAGGTCAATGCCGACGTGCTCGCCCGCCGCGGTGACGACGCCGAACGGCTCGGCTCGATCCGTCGCGTCACGGCCGAGCGGCACGGGGCGATCCGGGTGGGTACCGAGGCGGAGCTCGCGCAGGTGGCGCGGATCTTCGGCGCCTGCGGCATGCATCCCGTCGGGTTCTACGACCTGCGCGAGGCGACCCCGCCGATCCCGGTGGTCAGCACGGCCTTCCGACCCCTCGCGGGCGCCGAGCTGGCCGAGAACCCGTTCCGCGTCTTCACCTCGGTGCTCGTCGTCGACGACCGCCGCTTCTTCGACGAGCGCACCGAGGCGCGGCTGCGCGAGTTCCTCGACGCCCGCACGCTCTTCCCCGCCGAGCTGCTCGAGCTCGCGGACCGCATGGAGTCCGAGGGCGACCTGACGCACGAGCGGGCCGACCGGTTCCTCGAGCTGGCGACCGCGTCGTTCGCGCTGTCCGACGAGCCGGTCGACCGCGCCTGGTACGAGCACCTCGAGTCGATCTCGAGCGTCGCGGCCGACATCGGCGGCGTCGGGTCCACGCACATCAACCACCTGACGCCCCGCGTGCTCGACATCGACGCGCTCTACGCGCGCATGGGCGAGCTCGGCGTCGAGATGATCGACCGCATCCAGGGCCCCCCGCGGGTCGAGCCGGGGGAGGGGGTCGACGTGCTGCTGCGCCAGACGTCGTTCCGCGCACTGGCCGAGCCCCGTCGGTTCCGCGAGCCCGACGGCTCGGTCGTCGACGCGCACCTGCGCGTGCGGTTCGGCGAGGTCGAGGCCCGGGGCGTGGCCCTGACGCCCGCGGGCCGCGACCTCTACGACAGCCGAGGCTTCCGCGCCTTCCCCCGCACCGAGGAGGAGCTGCACGCGCAGGGCCTCGCGTACTACCGGCGCGACGACCGGGGTCGGCTGCAGCCGATCGTCTACGAGGACTTCCTGCCGAAGTCGGCGGCGGGCATCTTCGCGTCGAACCTCACCAGCGACGGCACGGCCGACGCCCGGCAGCGTGCGGCGGCCCGCGACGCCGCCTGGATGCAGGAGGCGCTCGGCCGCACGCTGCACGACCCGTACGCGCTGTACGACGCCGAGCGTTCCGGCGAGGTGTACCGGTTCCCCCCGTCCTGACGTCCCACCCGCGCTGAGCCGTTGCCGGGTGGTCTCGATACGTAGCGACGAGCTCGCTGCGCTCGCCGTCGCTACTACTCGACCAGCGGAGGGTTCCGCTGGTCGAGTAGTCGACGCCGCGACGAAGGAGCTGGCGGAGGCGTATCGAGGCCATTCGAGGCGGTCGCTGGGGAGCGGGTCACGCTGATCCGTTGCCGGGTGGTCTCGATACGCGGCACGGCGCTCGTTCCTCGCGCGTGCCCGCTACTCGACCAGCAGAACCCTCCGCTTGTCTAGTGGTCGACGCCGCGACGAAGGAGCTGGCGGAGGTCGAGACCATTCCAGGCGGTCGCTGGGGGCCGGTCCACGCTGATCCGTTGCCGGGTGGTCTCGATACGCCCGAGCTTCGCAAGCTCGCTCGGCCTACTCGACCAGCGGGGCGCTGCTGGGCACGGACTGTTCACCCGCGCGACCTGGACGCTGTCCGACCCCGCGCCTACGTTGAACGTGTCAGACACGTCACATGGTTCGGGGGGATCATGCACACCACCACACGTCCACCGTCACGACTCGTCAGGCTCGCCGCCTGGTGCGCCGGCCCGGTCCTCGCCCTGGGGCTGACCGTCGCGCCGAGCAGCGCGCAGGCCGTCACCTACGTCGCGCTCGGCGACTCCTACTCCTCCGGGCTCGGCACCCGGTCCTACCTCGACGACGGCACCGAGTGCCGACGCTCGGCGCAGTCCTACCCGGCGCTCGTCGCCGCGGCGCGCGGCTGGTCGCTCGACCTGCGCGCCTGTTCCGGCGCCACCATCCCCGACGTCCGCGCGACCCAGCTCGGGGCGCTGTCGGCCGCCACGCAGAAGGTGACGATCTCGGTCGGCGGCAACGACGCGGGCTTCGCCGACGTGCTCACCGAGTGCGCGCTGCCCGCCTGGGCGAGCGACTGCGACGCGGCCATCGACCAGGCGCAGGCCACCATCAGCGGCACGCTGCCGTCGGCGTTGGCCTCGCTGTACGCGCAGGTCGACACGCGCGCACCGTCGGCAGACGTCGTCGTGGTCGGGTACCCGCGGGTCTTCATGGGGGAGGACTGCAACGCCCTCACCTGGTTCTCGCCCGAGGAGCAGACCCGCCTCAACGCGACCGCGGACCGTCTCAACAGCCTGCTGTCGGCACGGGCGTCGGCGGCCGGGTTCCGGTTCGCCAACCCCACGTCGGCGTTCACGGGCCACGCCGTCTGCGACGACCCGGAGTGGCTGAACGGCCTGTCGAACCCGGTGGACGAGTCCTACCACCCGAACGTCCTCGGCCACCGCGACGGCTACGCGCCGCTCGTGGGGTCCCGGGTCGCGTCCACGGCGGTGCGGGTCACCTCCGCCACCGAGGAGGAGGCCGACGCGATGTCCGGCGAGCTCACCGACCGGGCTCGCACCCACACGACGGCCGACCGCCGCATCGAGCCGCAGGAGTTCCGCGCACCCGACCTCGACAGCCCGCGCGTCCAGCGCGCCGCGCAGCGGCTCGGCATCGACACCTCCGACCGGGCCGAGGTCGACCGCTTCGACCGACGCTTCGCCGCGCGCTGAGTCAGACCCAGATCGGGGCGCCGTCGGCCGGGTCCTCCGGGAGCCGGACGGCGGTGCCCTGCGCGACCCGACGCGCCGACCACGCGGCGGCGCCGGCGTCGAGGAGGTCGTCCAGACCGGCGCCCCGGGGCGCGACGAGCGGGAGTCCGAGCCCGACCTCGGCGAGCAGGGCGCGACGTCGCGCGGCGCCGTCCGCGGTCTTCTTGCGCTCCAGCAGCGGCTCGCCCGCGAGGGTGGCGAAGCTCGACTCCGGGTGCACCTCCTCCACACGGACGCCCGGCGAGCCGGCGAGCCACGCGCGAGCGTCGCGGATGGCCGGGAACAGCCCGAAGGCCTGACGGCTCAGCCCCAGCCCCATCGCCTCGCGGTTGAGCCGGTTCGCCTCCGCGTAGTCGGGCGCGTCGATGGCGGCCGAGGACGGGGACCCGAACACGGTCGACGCCCGACCCGGCAGCCGCCGCCGCGCCTCGCGCTCCGCGGCCCGCGGCGCGTCCGTCGGCAGGTGCAGGGGGATGTCGACGCCCACCACGTCGACCGGTCCGTGCGCGGCCACGAGACCCCCGACGAGGTCGCCGAGCGTGCCGGCCACGTGCACCGACGTCCCGCCGTCGGCGGACCAGCGCACGCCCACCCAGCCGGCGCGGCACCCGTCGACGCCGATCACGGCCGCGGCGGAGGGGGTCGGTGCGGGCGAGGTCACGGCTGCATCGTGGCACGGAGGGCTGGTGGCGGCCCGGTTCCGTGGGCGTCGGACGGCAGAATGGGGGAGTGAGCCTCTTCCGCGACCAAGGTGTGGTGCTCCGCACCCACAAGCTGGGCGAGGCCGACCGGATCATCACGCTGCTCACGCGTCAGCGCGGCCTGGTCCGTGCTGCCGCGAAGGGGGTGCGCAAGACGTCGTCGCGGTTCGGCGGACGTCTCGAGCCGTTCATGCACGTCGACCTCCAGCTCGCCGAGGGGCGCACGCTCGACGTCATCACCCAGGTGGTCACCCTCTCGGCGTTCGCCCGCGACCTCGGCCTCGACTACCCGGCCTACACCGCAGGCACCGCCATCCTCGAGACGGCGGAGCGGCTGACGCCCCACGACGGCGAGCCGGCCGTGCAGCAGTACCAGCTGCTCGTGGGCGCCCTCGCCGCGCTGTCCGCGCGGCGACAGCCGCCGAGCACGCTGCTCGACTCCTACCAGCTGCGGGCCCTGGCGGTCGCCGGCTACGCGCCGAGCTTCTCGGCATGCGCCCGGTGCGGGCTGGAGGGTCCGCACCGCAACCTGCACGTCCCGTCCGGCGGCGTGCTGTGCGACGGCTGCCGGCTCCCGGGCTCGTCGGCACCCCCGGCCGTCACCCTCACGCTGCTCGCGGCGCTGCTCGCGGGCGACTGGCCCGTCGTCGAGCAGGCCGACGACCGCACCCGACGTGAGGCCGCCGGTATCGTCAGCGCGTACCTGTCGTGGCACCTGGAGCACGGACTGCGCTCCATGGGGCACGTCGACCGCTGAGAAACGCCCTGGAGCCATGACCCCCGCACCCCGACGTCCCCCGAGCGCCCGCCCGGCGCCGCGCGCACCCGAGCCGCACCCGTCCGGGGCGCGACCGCCGCAGCTCGAGCCGCACCAGGTGCCGCGCCACGTCGCGGTCGTCATGGACGGCAACGGGCGCTGGGCCAAGGAGCGCGGCCTGCCCCGCACCGAGGGTCACAAGCGCGGTGAGTTCGCGCTGCTCGACGTCGTCAAGGGGGCCATCGAGCTCGGCATCGAGGCGGTCAGCGTGTACGCGTTCTCCACCGAGAACTGGAAGCGCTCGCCGGAGGAGGTGCGCTTCCTCATGGGCTTCAACCGCGACGTCGTGCACCGTCGCCGCGACGAGATGCACGAGCTCGGCGTCCGCGTGCGCTGGGCCGGTCGTCCGCGTCGGCTGTGGCGCAGCGTCATCAACGAGCTCGAGCACGCCGAGCGGCTCACACGGCACAACGACACCCTCAGCCTGACCATGTGCGTCAACTACGGCGGACGCGCCGAGATCGCCGACGCCGCCGCGGCCCTGGCGCGCGACGTCAAGGCCGGGAAGGTCGACCCCGACCGCGTCACCGAGCGCACCTTCGCCCGGTATCTCGACGAGCCCGACCTGCCCGACGTCGACCTCTTCTGGCGCACGTCCGGCGAGCAGCGCACGAGCAACTTCCTGCCCTGGCAGTCGGCCTACGCCGAGCTGGTGTTCTCCGACATCGCCTGGCCCGACGTCGACCGGCTCGCCCTGTGGGCCGCGGTCGAGGAGTACGCCCGACGTCAACGACGGTTCGGATCGGCATGACCGGACGAGGAGGAGCCCCTGTGCGAGGACCGAAGGCGGCACCGCGCCGCCTGCTGACCGACTGGACCACCACAGCCGGCGTCGCCGGCGACGGCCTCGCAGCCCTCGTCGCCGCGGCGGACTCCGTGGCCGACGCGATCCACCTGGCCACGCTCGGCTACGAGGTGTTCGTGCTCGACCCGGTCACCCCGGACGACGCCGCCCCGCCCCCCGTGCACGTGGTCGACCTCGCCGCCGGCGACCTCCCCGACGCGTGGCACGGACGCTTCGCGCTCGTCGTCGCCGACGCGGCGACGTCGGCGCAGGTCGTCCCGTGCGTCGCCGAGGCGGGTCTGCTGGTGGTCGTCGACGACGCGCCGGCCCCGCCCGATCTCGCGCCCGGGCTGGTGGAGGTCGTGGTCGAGGCCGGGCCCGACCCGGACGCCCCGTCCGTCGAGCGCTTCCGCGCGGTGCACGCCCGACTCTGACCCGCGTCTTCTACGATCCCGTCATGCGCCTGCGTCGAACTGCCGTCCTGCTCGCCCTCACCGCCTCCGTCGCCCTCAGCGGCTGCGGTGGTGACGACTCGTCCAGCTCGAAGGACGACGCCGACGGGGCGGCGTCGTCGGGCGCGTGCGACTGGGTGCGCGGGGGAGAGGCGGCCAAGAAGGTCGACCCGCCCGCGGCCGACGCGAAGCCGGCGACCTCGGTCGTCCTCACGATCAACGGCGCGGAGGTGCCGGTCGAGCTGAACACGAAGGCACCCTGCGCCGCGACGTCGTTCACCTCGCTCGCCGAGCAGGGCTACTACGACGACGCGCCCTGCAGCCGCGTGAGCGACCCCGCCCAGGTGCCCTACGGCATCGTCCAGTGCGGCGACCCGACCGGGACGGGCAGCGGCGGTCCCGGCTACTCCTTCGCCGACGAGCTGACGGGTGGTGAGACCTACCCGGCGGGCAGCGTCGCGATGGCGAACGCCGGCCCCGACACGAACGGGTCGCAGTTCTTCCTGAACTTCGCGGACTCGCAGTTCCCGCCGGACTACACGGTGCTCGGCACCATGTCGCCCGAGGGGATGGCGGCGCTGAAGAAGGTCGCGGCGGTGGGCGCCGAGGGTGGCGTGGGCGACGGCGCGCCCGCGAAGCCGATCACGATCGAGTCGGCCCGTCCGGTCGAGTAGCCCGGGCCCCCGCTCGGTAGGGTCGGGGCATGCGTGTTGCGAGGTTCGCGGGGGACGACGACCCCCGATTCGGTCTGGTCGGCGACGAGGACGGGACGCCCACGATCGCCGTCCTGAAGGGTGACCCGCTGTACGCGGGGTACGAGCTGACGGGACAGAAGATCGCCGTCGACGACGTGCGGCTGCTGGCGCCGGTCATCCCGCGCAGCAAGGTCGTGTGCGTCGGCAAGAACTACGTCGCGCACGCCGCTGAGATGGGCGGCGAGGTGCCGGCGGAGCCGCTGGTCTTCCTCAAGCCCAACACCAGCGTCGTGGGTCCGGGCGACCCCGTCGTCTACCCGGCGCAGAGCTCGGAGGTGCACCACGAGGCCGAGCTGGCCGTGGTCATCGGACGGATCTGCAAGGACGTCGCCGTCGAGGACGTCGACAAGGTCGTGTTCGGCTACACCGCCGCGAACGACGTCACCGCCCGCGACCTCCAGCGCACCGACGGCCAGTGGGCCCGCGCGAAGGGCTTCGACACCTTCTGCCCGCTGGGCCCCTGGATCGAGACCAACCTCGACCCCGCCGACCTGCGGGTCACCTGCGAGGTGGGTGGTGAGCTGCGCCAGGACGGTCGCACGAGCGACATGGTCTTCTCGGTGGCCGACATCGTCGCCTACGTCTCCTCCTTCATGACGCTGCTGCCCGGCGACGTCATCCTCACCGGCACGCCCGAGGGCGTCGGCCCCGTCCAGGTGGGCGACACGGTGAGCGTGACCGTCGAGGGCATCGGCACCCTCTCCAACCAGGTGGTCTCCCATGACTGACAGCCCCCTCGTCGCGCGTGACGTCAGTACCGCGTCGATCCCGACGGTCGGTGACGACGTCCCCGTCGTGGCCCGGTTCTGTCCCTCGCCCACCGGCAACCCGCACGTCGGCATGGCCCGCACGGCCCTGTTCAGCTGGGCGTACGCGCGGCACCGCGGCGGTCGCTTCGTGTTCCGGATCGAGGACACCGACGCGAGCCGCGACAGCGAGGAGTCCTACGACCTGCTCGTCGACGTGATGCGCTGGCTGGGCCTGGACTGGGACGAGGGCGTCGAGGTCGGCGGCCCGAACGGGCCCTACCGCCAGAGCCAGCGGATGGACGTGTACGCCGACGTCGCGCAGCGTCTGCTCGACGCCGGTCTCGCGTACAAGGCGTACGACACCGCCGAGGAGCTGGAGCAGCGTCGTGACGCGGCCCGCGCGGCGGGTCGCCCGAGCGGCTACGACGGCCTGCACCGCGATCTCACCCCCGAGCAGCAGGCGGCCTACGAGGCCGAGGGTCGCCAGCCGGTGATCCGCTTCAAGATGCCCGCCAAGGACTGGACGTTCGACGACCTCGTGCGCGGCCCGATCACCTTCGGCGCCGACAACGTGCAGGACTTCGTCATCGTCCGCGCCAACGGCCAGCCGCTCTACACGCTCACCAACCCGACGGACGACGCGCTCATGGGCATCACGCACGTCCTGCGCGGGGAGGACATCCTCAGCTCGACACCGCGCCAGATCGCGATGTACGAGGCGTTCGCGCAGATCGGCCTCGGTCACGGCATGGTCCCGCGCTTCGGGCACCTGCCGTACGTGACGGGCGCGGGCAACAAGAAGCTGTCGAAGCGAGACCCGGAGTCGAACCTGCTCGGCTACCGCGACCAGGGCTTCCTCGCCGAGGGGCTCCTGAACTACCTGGCGCTGCTCGGCTGGTCGCTCCCGGCCGTCGACGGCGTCGAGAAGGACGTCTTCACGCTGGCGGAGATGGTCGAGGCGTTCGAGATCTCCCGGGTGAACCCGAACCCCGCTCGGTTCGACCTGAAGAAGTGCGAGGCGATCAACGGCGACCACGTCCGACTGCTGTCCGACGAGGAGCTCCGCGCCCGTCTGGTGCCGTTCTTCGTGGAGGAGGGCCTGGTGCAGGACCCGCCGACGGAGTCGGAGGCGGCGATGCTGGCGGCGGCCGTGCCGCTCGTGCACGAGCGGATGGCGCTGCTCACCGAGGCGGTGGCGATGCTGCGCTTCCTGTTCGTCGACGACGCCGTCTTCACGATCGACGAGGCCGACGCCGCCAAGCAGCTGGACGAGAAGGGTCTCGACGTGGTCCGCGCCGCGCTCGCGGCGCTGGAGTCGATCGGCTCGACGGTGGAGTGGTCGACGCCGACGATCGAGGGGGCGCTGCGCGCGGCGCTGATCGACGACCTCGGTCTCAAGCCTCGGGTCGCGTTCGGGCCGGTACGGGTGGCCGCGACGGGCAGCCGGATCTCCCCGCCGCTGTTCGAGTCGCTCGAGCTGCTGGGCCGCACGCGCACCCTGGAGCGGCTGCGAGCCGTCCTCTGAGGCCGGCCGGCGTCGCCCCGGGACCCGGTTTGAGAGTCCGAGACGACGTCGGGTAAGGTTTCTCCCTGGTTCGGACACCGGTCGAGAGAGCGGGATCCGATACCCCCATGGGGTATGGTGTAATTGGCAACACAGCGGTTTCTGGTACCGCCATTCTAGGTTCGAGTCCTAGTACCCCAGCGAAGATCGGGTTTGCGCCCGGTCCGCGCCCCGTTGGTCTAGCGGTTATGACGCCGCCCTCTCAAGGCGGAGATCGCCGGTTCGAATCCGGTACGGGGTACGAGACAGTCCGTCCGCGCCTCGGCGCGGCAGCACTGCTCACATGGTCCCTCGTGGACCGTGGCCCCGTTGTGTAGCGGCCTAGCACGCCGCCCTCTCAAGGCGGTAGCGCGGGTTCGAATCCCGTCGGGGCTACCAGCACCAGCCCAGACCCCCCGGCCCTCGGTCGGGGGGTCTGGTGCTTTCCCCCCGCTCGTCCTGCGGCTGCGTTGGTGCGGCTTCTCGGTCGGGTGGGGGTGCGCTGTGCGGGTTCTCGGTCGGGTGGGGCTGCGTTGGCGTGGCTTCTCGATCGGGTGGGGCTGCGCTGGCGCGGCTTCTCGTCGACCTGCGCTCCGAAAGGGCCTCGACCGGGCGGCTGGCGGGCCGGTGGGCTGGGTTCTCGGGCTGTGGCCCGCGTTGGACGCAAG